>DASXKQ010000146.1:0-22276 GCA_036496745.1 Polyangiaceae bacterium | reverse complement strand
ACATTTCCGGTAAGTGGAGCGTTCAGCCCCGCTCAGCGTGTGATCTATCAAATCGTGCTCGACGCGCAGCTCGCGAGCATCGCGCTGACCCGAGCCGGTGCCACGCTGGACGACATCCACGCCGCCAGCGTGGAAGTGGTCAGCCGTGGCCTGGTGGAGCTCGGGCTGATCGAAGGTCCTGTCGCTTTGGCGATTTCCGAGCAGCGCTACAAGCCGTACTTCATGCACAAGACCAGCCACTATCTGGGTATGGACGTGCACGATGTCGGCGCGTACTTTCTCGCGGGCAAGCCGCGACCGCTCCAAGCCGGCATGGTGATCACGGTCGAGCCTGGTATCTACATCCCCGAGAGTGCGCCTGTGGACGCAGCCTACCGCGGTATCGGCGTGCGCATCGAGGACGACGTGCTCGTCGCCGAGAGCGGCGCGGTCGTCTTGAGCGATTCGGTTCCGAAGCAGGTCGACGAGATCGAGCGCGCCTGTGCGCGCGCGGCGTAGTCCGTGCGAGCTCGCACACATCTGCGCCGCTTCTTGCCTTGCTCGGCGAGCGCGCTGCTCGCGCTGGCTGCGCCGGCACGCGCCGAAGGAATCGACGCCGCTCGGAATAGTTCGGCCGCGCCCGGCGCGGGCGAGACCACGTACCAGACACCCTTGCGCCCGCGCGCCGGTTATCTGCAGCTATTTTCGCCCGTGGCGATTGGCCGCGGACTGCGTTTCAACAACCCCTATCGTCTGCAGTCCACGCTAGGTGGCACGCCGCGCTCGTTGTCGCTCACAGCGAGCTACCTGGACGTCGGGCTCGGCGCCGTCTGGGGCTCGCTCGACGGCATTGCGCACGGAGGCGTCGCGCACGTGTCCCTCGCGGTTCAGGGGATCCCGCAAGAGGTGCTGAGCGTGTCGTACATCGCCCTCGCGCATTTGGGCCGCTTCGTCCCGTTCGGGCGCGCCGGTGTGCCCATCGTTCTCCAGCCGGACGCGAGCGCAGGTCTGGAAGGCGCGCTCGGCACGGCGTACATGTTGCGAGCGGGGGTCGGTGTGCAAGGTGAACTCGTCGCAAGCCTCTACTATGGGGCGGCGACCATCGAGCGTAAGGTGACGGAGATCCCGGTGCTGTCGCTCGAGCTGGGGATTTGGATCGACTATGAGGTGCTGCCATGACGGCCGAGGTTCGCCCCGAGCGTCAACACCTTGCGCGCGCCGCGCTCGCGCTGTTTGCGTTGCTGCTGTGCACAGCGCCGACGCCTGGAGATATTGGTGGTTGCGGTCAAGCGCCCGATCAGCTGGATCCGGGCGTATTTTTCGCCACCAAGGCCGACCTCGACTGTCGGCGCTGCCAAGAGTGTTCGCTGCATTCGTCCGCCTGCGCGCGCGCTTGCGACAATCCGAGCTCGTATCCGAGCGACTTTCCCACGGGCTGCGTCCCGCTCGTTCACGACGGCGAGGTCTGCCTGCGTGAGCTCACGTACGCGTCCTGCGCCGACTACCAGAACTACATGAGCGATCGCTCGCCGCGCGTCCCTTCGGAGTGCGATTTTTGTCCGGCGGAGGCGCCGTGAGGGTTGCGCTCGTCGCGGGCCTCTTGCTCGGTTGCGCGAGTACCGCGCCGATCACGGGCGACTTCGACGACTATGCAGCGTATCGCCGCGCAAGGCTCGCCATGACTCGCGAGCAACGGCTCGGCGCGAGCCTGGCGTACCTGGACGCATTTCCACGCGGAGATTTTCGCGAGGAGATCCGCGATTGGTTCGTGCCGGCCGAGAGTCGCTATTTCCGACTGGCACAAGACAACCCAGAGCGGCTGCGCGCCTACCTGCAAGTGATGCCGCACGGTCCGCACGCCGAGCAGGTCGCCGCACGCCTAGCGGAACTCGCGACACGTCGCGTGTTCGCCGAGCGCAGGGACGCGCGTGCTCTCGCGCAGGCGCGCGGTGTTCAGTCCGCGCTGGCGGACGCCGCTGCCGCACGTCACGAGTTCCTGGCGGAGTGGCTCGCACTCGTCGAACTGGTGGCAGGGGTGCGAACATTCGGTGAGCCGACGAGTGCGCTCGCATCCGACTTGATTTGGCAATTTCGCCTGCGCGAGCCGCGCGGTCGCTGCGTGCTCGACCGCTGTCAGAAAGCCTTCAGCTTCGAGTACGCGGTGCCTGAGGCCAAGCAGCTCGCCGCACGGCGCGCGGACTTCGACCTTTTGATCGAGCTCGAGCGCGGGCAAGTGCGCAGCGTCGCGCTCCGCGGCAATCGTCTGTTCAGCCGCGTCGCGGAAGCTGCCGAGGTGCGTGCGCTCGGGGCCGGCGCCGAGGACCGCTCGGCAGCCTTGGAGCGAGCCGTCCAACTCGTGCGTGATGTGATCGAATCCACGCTGCCTGAATCCAAGTGCGCAGCGGACTCGGGTGCAGGATACCTCCTCGTGCGTCGCTGCAATGGAGTTCGCTTCGAGCTCGCGAGCACGAGCGACGGGCTCGATACGGTTCGCGTGAGCGCCGATCCTCAGCGTTGATCGAGAAAAAGGCGGGCGATGCAGTTCCGTGCTAGCAAAAGCGCGCCGTGACCTCCGAGCCGCTCCTGCCGTACCTCCAGGTGCCCGAGCTCGTCTTGCTGCCCAAACATCTGCTCGGTAGCTTCCCCTCGTTCGACATCTCGCTCAAACCTTTCGGGATCTTGGTGGCGACGGGTGTGTACCTGGGCTCGTATTTGGCCGTGCGGCAGGCGCGTCGCGTTGGTTTGAGCGAGGCGATTCTGACGAGTTTCATCAGCTGGGTGCTGGTCGTCGGTTTCGTGAGCGCGCATGTCCTCGACGTGATCTTTTATTACCCAGGGCAGGTCTTGCACGATCCATGGTCGCTCGTGCGCTTGTGGGAAGGATTATCGAGTTTCGGAGGCTTCACGGGCGGGCTGCTCGGAGCGATCTGCTGGAAGCTGCGCCACCGCGCCAAGATCCTGCCTTACGCCGACATGATCGCCAGCGCGTTCCCAACCGCCTGGGTTTTCGGTCGCATGGGCTGCACGACCGCACATGACCATCCCGGCTTGCACAGCGATCTGTGGTTCGCGGTGCGCTATCCGGATGGCGGACGCTTCGACCTCGGCCTGTACGAGATGCTTTTGACGATTCCGCTGGCCGTCGCGTTTCTCTTGCTGAGAAGGCAGCGACGACCATGGGGCTTTTACTGCTCGCTGATGTCGATCGCCTACGCCCCCGTGCGCTTCGCTCTCGACTTTTTGCGAGAGCGAGAGCGAGTCGTCGAGGCCGGCGGGCAGCTTTCCGTCGTGGATCCGCGCTATGCCGGGCTGACGCCGGCGCAATGGGCGTGTCTCGGCCTGTTGGCGTTCGGTGTGTTCTTGTTCGTGCGCACACTGCGCGGCGCCGGGCGTCCCGAAGCCTTCGCGCCGCCTGTCGCATCCGAATCCGGAGCATCGGCGCTAGCTGCGCTACCCGAGGCCGCCCCGTCCGAAATCAAGCCCGAATCCTGAGGGCCCCGCGGGCGACGCGGGCCGTGAGCGGCAAGCGTCCAGGCGTCTCACCGTCCATGTCGATCAAAACCTCGGCATTGGGAACGAGCGCCTCAGCCTCGATGCGAGTGCCCTGCGCCACCCGAACCCCCGGTTGCCCGAGGTGCGAGCCGCTGTAGATACGGCGGGCGAGCGCAATGCCTTGAGCGCGCGTGAGGTCGACGAGCGCGACCACGTCGAATAGTCCGTCTGAAGGATCGGCGTCCGGCGCGATCTTCATGCCTCCTCCGAAATACCGCCCGTTTGCGATGGCCACGTTCAAAATCGGCGCTTCGAGGCAAACTACTCCGTCGACACGCAGCCGCACGGGCGCGTTGCGATAGCCGATCAAAGCTCGGGCGCTACCGAGAAAAAACGCGGCCCGCCCGCCCATCCACTTCGGGCCGCTGTTCACCAGGCGATCGGTGAGGCCCCCCAGGCCGAAGCTAGTGATGTTGACGAACGCTCGGTTGACCAAGTGGCCGTCGTGAGAGGTCAATCGCAGCAAACCCAGATCAAGCGGCCGTGCCGGTGCGGTCGCCAGGCGGGCCGCAGCCTCCTCGATCGACGTTCCGAGCTCGAAGGACTTGCGAAAATCGCCGCCGGTGCCGGAGGGGAGGAGGGCGAGATCCGGCCCGGCCAAAGCTTCGCCTTCCGCGTCGATGTACCCCTGGCACACCTCATTCAAGGTGCCGTCGCCGCCCATCACCGCGACGCATTCGACGCCATCCGAGCGCGCTTCTCGCAACAGACGCGTCGCGTCGCCGGGGCCGCGAGTTTCGGCGATCTCAGCAACGATTCCATGCGTCTCGAGCGCGCGCCTCGCCTCCGGGATCCGTCGCTTGGCACTCCCGCTGCCGGCGCTCGGGTTCACGACGATGCGCAGCTTCATCGAGCTCGCAGCTTACACGAGGCGAGATTGGAGCTGCTGCGGGATGCGACAGCTAGTCAGTCCGAGCCGGCCAATTGGCCGACTTGCAATTGAGCTGCTGACTTGAACGGCGAATCATGCGCAGTTATCGTAAATATCGCTTCGCGCCTGCACACAGGCAAAAAGCGAAGTTCATTTCAGGAAATACGATCAGAAAAATGGCGACCGAGGATGCACGCAAGCTCTTCGTGGCGGGCCTGTCCGAGTCCATCAGCGAAGACGTGTTGCGGCAAGTGTTTGAAGCAACGGGTGGCAAAGTAGTCGACGTCAGCATGCCACGCGATCGCGCCACAGGGCGTCCGCGCGGCTTCGGCTTCGTCACGTTTGCAACGGCAGAAGATGCCAGTAAGGCGCGCGACAAACTCGACGGCTCACTACAAGCGGGACGACCGATCTCCGTTCGTCCTTTTTCATCGGAGCCACCGCGCCGCGACGCGCGCGCTCCTGGCGAGGCACCCAGCCCTCAGCAGTCGGATGATCGCACGCTCTACGTTGGCAATCTGCCGTACGACATCACCCAGCAGGAGCTCACGCAGTTGTTTGCGGACAACGGAGCTGGCCCGGTCGCGCGCATTCATTTGCCGATCGGTCCCGATGGTCGACCACGCGGTTTCGGTTTCGTGGCGATGCCGAGTGCAGAGGCCGCCAACCAAGCGCTCGCCACGCTGCGCAACTTCGAGGTGCGCGGCAGGAAACTGATGCTCAACATCGCTCACCCGCGCGGAGCGGGTGGAGGGCCCGGCGGCGGGGGCGGGGCTGGCCCTCGGCCGCCGCGAAGAGACGAAGGCTACGGCGGCGGTTCCTATCCCCCGATGCCTCCGAGCGGAATGGAGTTTGGTGGGCGCCCCGTTGAAGGACGTCGCGCTCGGCCACCACCAACGGGCGCACCTGGCGGCACCGACTGGGATGACAAGAAACGAAAAAAAGCGCGCGGCGCCGCCAAGAGTGCCGAGGATCCGCCCAAGAAGGGTCGCGGCGGCGGAGGCACCTGGCAGGCTTGGGCGGACGACTGGGACGACGACGATCGCGAGTCATGATCGGCGAGCCCGCCGAGGGTGCTCAGATACTTTCAGGCCACGCCCGTAACCGCTGGCTTTAATACGGGTTTATCGAAGTGCCTGCGCGCGGCCTCGAGCGTCTCGTTTTTCCCGGACCCTTCGATTGCGCGGGCTCGGAGGCTCATGCTACGACGGGGCTCCACAAGCTCCCGGTTTCTGTCGGCTTTCAGGCTTCCTGAGCCTGCAGGCTCCTCGATTCGACACCCTTTCGCGCAATGATTTTCGACTGGCTCTACGGCCTGTTCTCGAATGACCTTGCCATCGACCTCGGCACGGCCACGACGCTGATCTACGCCAAGGGCAAAGGCATCGTGAGCTGTGAACCGTCCGTGGTCGCCGTGCAGCGCGACGCGCGCGGAGAGAAGCGCGTGTTGGCCGTCGGCCGCGAGGCCAAGGACATGCTGGGTCGCACGCCCGGCAACATCATGGCCATCCGTCCATTGCGCGACGGCGTGATCGCCGACTTCGAGATCACGGAGGCGATGCTGCGCTACTTCATCGCGCGCGCGCACAATCGTCGCACGTTGGTCAAGCCGCGCATCATCATTTGCGTGCCCTTCGGCATCACCGAAGTCGAGAAGCGCGCGGTCAAGGAAAGCGCGGAAAGCGCCGGCGCGCGCGAGGTTTACTTGATCGAAGAGCCGATGGCCGCTGCGATCGGCGCGGGTCTGCCGATCACCGAGCCGAGCGGCAACATGGTCGTCGACATCGGCGGCGGCACGACGGAAGTCGCGGTCATTTCGCTGGCCGGCATCGTGTACTCGCAGAGCGTACGCGTGGGTGGCGACAAGATGGACGAAGCGATCGTCGCCTACATGAAGCGCAAGTATAACCTCGCGATCGGCGAGCAAACGGCGGAGCGCATCAAGATCACGATCGGCAACGCCTATCCTCCGGAGCAGCAGCTCACGATGGAGGTCAAAGGGCGCGACATGGTGGCCGGTGTTCCGAAGACCGTGATCGTCAATTCCGACGAGGTGCGCGAAGCGCTGGCCGAGCCGATCGGCGCGATCGTAGAGGCCGTGCTGCTCGCCCTCGAGCGTACGCCGCCCGAGCTCGCGGCGGACATCGTGGACAAGGGCGTCGTGCTCACCGGTGGCGGCGCCTTGCTCAAGAACATCGACGTGCTTTTGCGGGAGGAAACCGGCTTGCCCGTGATGGTGAGTGACGACCCAATCAGCTGCGTGGTTCTGGGTAGCGGCAAGACCCTGGACCACATCGAGCTGCTCAAGGAAGTCACCATCGGGTGAAGGCCGAGGTCTCGTGGGTTCGTTCAAGCGCTATCGCGATACGGCCATCGTGGTGCTCTTGTTGGCCCTACCGTTCTTCTTCTTGCGCGCGAGCATTCGTCGGCCCGAAGACACGAGCGTAATCGATCGCGCGCTCTTGCGCGTCGCGGCGCCGTTCCAGTATTTCGCGGCGCTGCTCGCACGCGGCGTGTCGGGCATCGTCGGGGACTACGTGTACCTCGTCGATGTCAAGAACGACAACAACCGGCTCGCCTACGAGAATGCGAGCCTGCGCAGTCGTGTGCGCGAGCTGGAGCACGCCGACGCGGACAACCGCCGCTTGCGTCGTTTGCTCGGCTTGCGCGACACCGTGGCTCAGGAGCTGGTGAGCGCGGTCGTCGTCGGCAAGGACACGACCGAATACTTTCGCGTGGCCCACCTGACGGTCGATACCAAGGCCGCGATTCGACCGGAGATGCCGGTGATTTCCGTCGACGGCGCCGTCGGCACCGTCCTCCGCGTTGCTGGTGAGAAGGTCGACGTCCAGCTTACGGTCGACAGCGGCTTTGGCGTCGACGTGGTCGTCGATCGCACGCAGGCACGCGGTTTCGTGCGTGGGGTCGGTGACCGTCAAAAGTATCAGGCTCACGTCGAGTACGTGCAGCGCAGCGATGACGTCACCGTGGGCGACGTGTTCGTGACGAGCGGCGTCGGCTGTCGCTTTCCGCGCGGCATCCCGGTCGCTCGTGTGACCAAGGTTGAAAAACGGGATTTTGGCATCTATCAGGTAGTGGAAGCCGAACCCACCGTCGACTTCTCGCGCTTGGAAGAAGTACTGATCATCTTGACCGATTCCAAAGACTGCGAAGCGAGCGGTGGCGCGCCTGGGCGCAAGGGCCGTTCGCAACGGTGAATATGCGCACGCTCGCATTCCTGGCCGTGGCCGTGCTCTTGATCCTCGCACAGTCCAATCTATTTCGCGTGCTCGCGCCGCTTGCGAGCGTCACCGGCCTACGCGTGTTGCAGGGTGCTACGCCGAGCCTCGTGCTACCGCTCGTGATTTTTCTGGGGGTACACGAGCCGTCGATGCCACGTGGCGCTGGCCTCGCCTTTGGCATTGGCTACATGCAAGATCTACTGGGCGCCGCGCCCGTCGGTCTATTCACCTTCATCTACGTGATGATCTGGTGGCTGTCGCGAGTAGCGGGTGTGCGCTTGACCGCGCAAACCGTGATCACGAGAATGACGCTCGGTCTGGTATTTGCCGTGGTCGAGACGGCGGTCGTGCTGGTCTTGCTCGCGGTGTTCGGCAACGACAATCGCCGTCCCGTGGAAATGGCGCGAGTCGCAGTGCCGCACGCTCTTGCGACGGCGCTGTTTGCGCCGAGCCTTTTCCGGCTGGCGCAGCGCCTGAGGCAGAACAATACCCCGGCACGACCGCAAGCGGAGGGCGCTACGTGAGTCGAGGCAGCGCATGAGTCTGCTTCCGCAGCGCTCCGACGTCGGTGAATTTCGGCGACGCTACCGTTGGCTGATACTCGTCGTGCTGGCGGTATTTTGCGTGCTGGTCGGTAGGCTGGCAGAGTTGCAGTTGATCGAGGGCGACGTGCACCGCGCGCAGGCGCGCCGTAACATCGTGCGCGAACGTTCGCTCGCCACCACCCGTGGCGTGATCCGGGATGCGTTCGGGCGGGTGCTGGCGGCGAACCGCCCCTCGTACAGCGTCTACATTACGCCCAAGCGGATCGACCAGGAGAACACCCTGCCCAAGGTGTTCAACGCGGTTTCGCTAGACGACGATACGCGAGCCGCGATCGCCAAGAAAATTCAGGAGCTTCGGGCGCTGCCCAAGGACGACAAGCGCCGCGAGCAGCAACTCTTGCTCAAAGTCGACGTGAACCGCGACATGATGGCGTTCCTCGAGACGCAAAAGTTCGACGGGGTGGAGATTACGTCCACGCCCGTTCGCTACTATCCGTATGGCGAACTGGGAGCCCACTCGATCGGCTACATGCGTGAAGTCGATACAGAGGCGCTCGACCGACTGGACGAACGCGGTTATCGGGCTGGTGATCGCATCGGCGCGGTGGGCATCGAGCGTCGCTGGGAGAGCTATCTGCGCGGCGAGCGAGGTTGGCGCAAGATCGTGCGGGGCAACCGCCGCAACGAAGGTTCCGGCGTCGCGCGCCGCGAAAATACCGCCGATGTGGAGGCCAAGTATCTGGAAGAGCCGCGCCGGCTCGAGCCGATTCCAGGTCGCGACATCTCGCTCACGTTAGATATCGATCTCATCGCGTCCGTGGACAAAGCCATGCGGGGTCAGCTGGCAGGTGCCGTCGTCGTGGTGGACGTCCGAACCGGCCGCTTGCTCGCGGCGCTCTCCAAGCCGAGCTTCGACCCAAACGTCGTCTCCGGTGGCAATGGGACCAAGGCCGTGCGCGATGCGTTCCGACGGCTCAATTCGGATCCATTGAAGCCAACGCTCGACAAGACCATCTCAGCGGCGTATCCGCCCGGCTCGACCTATAAGCCTTTCACCGCGCTCGCCGCCCTCGCGGATAGACTCACGGATGCCACTCGAGAAGTCGACTGCCGCGGTGGTTACGAGTACGGCAAGCGCTACTTCCGTTGCACGGGCGTCCATCGCAAGGTGAACCTGCACGAAGCGATCGTCCAATCGTGCAACTCCTATTTCTACGAGCTAGGCTCGCGAGTCAGCATCGATCGGCTAGCGGCGATCGGTCTCGATTTCGGCTTCGGAGTACGCACGGGCATCGGCGTCAATCCGGAGGCGCGCGGACGTATGCCGACTCGTAGCTGGTACACGCGCCGCTACAAAGAGGCATTCCGCGGTGGTTTCACGCTGCTGTCCGCGATCGGGCAGGGTGCTACGACCGTGAGTATTTTGCAGCTGGGCCTCGCCTATGGAGCCCTGGCCAACGGCGGGACGCTCTACCAACCACAAGTCGTGCGCAGCATCGAGACGAGCGACGGCACCGTCGTCCAAGAGTTCCCGCCACGCGTTCGGCGGATGGTGGAGCTCGATCAAGACCACCTGCACATGGTGCAAAGCGCGCTCGCGGGCGTCGTGAGCGAGCGTCGAGGCACGGCGTACAAGGAACGCATTGAAGGCGTTGACATGGCGGGCAAGACGGGTACCGCTCAGGTCAGCCACGTGACACCGCGTGGAGTCGACCCCGATCGCAATTGGTACTTCAACCGAGACCATGCCTGGTTCGCCGGCTACGCACCGGTGCACTCGCCGGAAATCGCAATCGTCGTACTGATCGAGCACGGTGGAGGTGGCGGGAAAAACGCCGCGCCAGTGGCGATGCGCGTCGTGCGCGATTGGCAAAACCTCGTGCAAAAACGGCTCGACGCGCGGGTGGCCGATCACACCTCCAAATCAGGGGGGCCCTAGATGGAGCGCGTCTCCTTGCGTCGCGGAGCGTTGGTCGACATGCCGCTCCTGATTGGTGTGGTGTTGATCGTCACGCTGGGCCTCGTCAATCTTTACAGCGCGACCAGCTTTTACGTGGACGACTCGGCCAAAGCCAAGCTCGCCGACATCTACGTGTCGCAAATCTACTGGCTCGTCGTCGGCGCGCTGCTGGCCGTGCTGGTCGCAGCCGTCGACTATCGCCACTACGAACGCCTCGCGCCGCTGCTCTACATCGGCGGCATGATCGCGCTCAGCTTGGTCTTCGTGCTCGGCGACGCAACACGCGGCTCCAAGCGTTGGATTCCGCTCGGTAGCTTCGCGTTTCAACCGAGCGAGTTCATGAAGATCGTGGTCGTGCTGATGGTCGCGAAGTACGTGCACAACGACATACGCACCGAGCCTAGAACGTTACTGGATCTGGCCCAGCCAGCGATTTTTACGCTGTTGCCGGTGGCGGCAGTGATGGCGCAGCCGGATCTCGGCACGTCGCTGATCTATATTTTTACTGCCACGTCGATCGTCGCAATGACGCGGATTCGGGGGCGCAGTGTGGTGAGCCTGCTCGCCGCTGGCGGGATCTTACTCCCGCTCGCCTGGTCCTACGTGCTCCGGGACTATCAAAAAAATCGCTTCATGAACTTCTTGAATCCGGAGGCCGACAAGACCGGGCGCGGCTGGCACGCGCTGCAATCGCAAACGGCGATCGGCAACGGCCAGCTGCTCGGGGAAGGCTTCATGCAGGGAACCCAAAATCAATTTGGATTCTTGCCGGATCAGTACTCCGACTTCCCGTTCGCCGTGTTCGCAGAGGACTGGGGCTTCGTCGGTTCGATCACGCTGCTGTGCCTGTACGCCTTTTTGTCCGTTTGGGCGATTCACATCGCGTCGCAGGCCAAGGATCGCTTTGGCGCTGCAATCGCGGTTGGTGTCGGCGCGATGCTCTTCTGGCAGGCCGTGTTCAACATCGGTATGGCGATCGGCGTTTTGCCGGTAGTCGGCATCACGCTGCCGCTGTTTTCGTACGGCGGCTCGAGCGTGATCACGATGCTGATCGGGTTCGGTCTGCTGATGAACGTGTCGATGAGAAGAGGCTGAGACTCAATCCAGTTTGAATAGGTCGTCCAGATCTTCACGGGTGAGCGTCTTTTGGCCGCCCGAGTCTTCGCTGAGCACGGTGGCGACGAGGTCCTTCTTTTTCTGTTTGAGCTGCAGGATCTTTTCCTCGATCGTGCCGGCCGCGACTAGGCGATACACGGTGACGACCTTCTTTTGGCCGATGCGATGCGCGCGATCGGACGCTTGGTCTTCGACCGCTGGGTTCCACCAGGGATCGAAATGAATGACAGTGTCTGCCGCGGTTAGGTTCAAGCCCGATCCGCCGGCTTTCAAGCTGATCAAGAACACCGGCACCGTTGGATCCGTCTGAAAGCGATCGATTCGCTCAGGGCGATCCGTCGTGCTGCCGTCGAGGTATTCGTAGCGGATCTTGTCTTCGTCGAGGGCCTCGCGGACCAGCTTGAGCATCGAGACGAACTGGCTGAAAACCAGAACCTTGTGTCCGCCCGATTCGGCTTCCTCCACGAGCTCGCGTAGCGCGCTGAGCTTGCCGCTGTCGTCGTGGCTGAACTCGCGTGGTAAGCCGAGCAAACGCGGGTCGCACGCGGCCTGTCGGAGCTTGGTCAAGCCAGCCAAGATGTGGAGTTGGCTCTTGGCCACGCCCTGACGCTCCACCTCGCCCATGACCTGTGCGCGAACCTCGCGCAGCACCTGCATGTAAATCGCCTTCTGGTCGGGCGCCAGATCGATGATTTTGTCGACTTCGATCTTGGGCGGCAAGTCCTTGGCGACCTCGTTCTTCGTACGGCGCAGAATGAACGGGTGAATCACGGCTCGCAGGCGTGCGGCTTGTTTGGAGTCACCTTGGTCGATCGGGCGCGCATATTTCTCTTCGAACTTAGGCAACGTACCGAGCAAGCCCGGGCTTACGAACTCGAAGATCGACCAAATCTCGCTCAACCTGTTCTCGATCGGCGTGCCGGTTAACGCGAGTCGGCGCTCCGCGTTGAGCTCCTTTGCGGCTGCCGCCGTAGCGCTCAGCGGGTTCTTGATATTTTGGGCTTCGTCGAGAATCGCGTAGTCGAGGTCCAATTTCTTGAGCAAGTCGATGTCGCGTCTCAACAGCGCATAGCTAGTGATGATGACGTTAGCTTCCTCGAGCTCGCCTACCTGCTCGCGCCTGCCCGAGCCGTGCCAGAGGGCAGTGGTCAGGGTAGGCCCGAAGCGCTCGATCTCACGGACCCAGTTGGTCACGACGCTAGTCGGCGCCACAATCAGCGCGCGCAGTGGTTTGGTTTTCTTCTCCTGCTTGAGGGCGAGCAAGAGCGCAATGGTCTGTACGGTCTTGCCGAGACCCATGTCGTCGGCGAGCACGCCACCCGACTTGAGCTCATGTAAGAAGGTCAGCCAGGCGAGGCCTTGCTCCTGATACGGACGCAGGGTCGCCTTGAGCCCCTTCGGCTTCTTGGCAGCCTTGATCTCGTCGATCGAGGCCAGCCTTTCGAACAGCTGTTTCGTACTGGCCGCGACGCTGGAGCTACTTGCCTGTTGCAGGAGTTCCTGCACGCGACCCGCGTGGGACAACGGGATTTTGCCGGTCTTACCCGCAGCCGTCATGATCTCGATCTCGCGATCGATCATGGCCTGCACCTTCTCCGTGTCGAAGGGGGCAAATGAGTTGTCGGAGAGGCGCACGAATTTGCGTCCTTCGCGCAGACAGCGCTCGAGTTCTTCGCGATCGACGCCTACGCCCTCGCTCTCGTAGCTGACCTTGACGTTCAACCAATCGACGCCGCTCGAAACGCGCGCGTTCATCATCACGGGCTGTGAGCGCACGTGTGTGCCGACGAGGTGCTCTGGGACGTACATGTCCCAGCTCTCCGGCAAGGCCCCGACACCTTCGGACCAGAATTGGATCGCGCGCTCACCGCGCGCTACGAAGTGCTCGCCGCTCTCGTCCGGTGACAGGCCCAGGTCGAGTAAGAGCTGCACTGCGCTCTGCTGCGCTGCGATGTCACAGCGAATGCATTTGGCGCGCTTCTGGCCTTCGGGCGGTGGCACGATCAAAATCGGCGGCGAGATACCGTCGGCGCGTACTTCGACCTCACGATCGGCGTAGGACGCCTTGAGTGACACCTCCGCCTCGGTCAGCGTCCCGCCCGCGCGCATGTGAAAGGTCGGCTCTAGATCGACGACATCGGCAACCTGGGAGAGTTCGGGTAGCTCTGCGCCGACGTCGAGCGCGACCTTGGGCAGGCCGTGCGTGATCATGCCGATTAGCTCGGATGCCGGCTCGGCGATGGTCGGACTGCGCAAGAGACGGCGCAGCGCCGCCGGAGAAACGCGATGGTCGATGGGTCGCGCGATGCCCTCCGTCGTATCGATGTGAAAGCCAGGCGCACCTTCGAACCAGCCGCCGTTGGTCAGCTGAAAGCGGCGCCCGTCACCGGGACGCTCGAACGTCACCTTGGCGATGATCGTGTCGGAACCCACCATTTCGAGATCGAAACGCGGGCGAATCGGCTCGTCGATGAAACGTAGCTGCATGAGCGCGGGTTCGAGCAACACACGTCGCTCGCGCAGCATGGGTAGGAGTTCGGATGCGTCCTCACCGCGAATGTCGACCGCGGGATGACGTGGATTACCGCTTTCGAAACGCGCCAGGACACGGAGCGCCTGACGATCCTGCGTGGGACGCACCGATTGCCAACCGAGTGCCACGCTCGGCAGAAGCGGCGTTCGATTCTCTACGTCGAGTACGGTTACAGTTAGCCCGCCCTGTCGCACGTGCACGCGAAATTCGAGGCTGGGCGCGCGTGAGGTGTGGTCTGGCGCGGACCAGGCGCCGATCCCGGTCGCACGCGCGCTCGCGTCGGGGCTGGGCGGCGGATAATGATGATGATTGCTGGGACCCACCGGCATTTGCGGTGGTTGCTGACGGCGGCGCCGATCGCGTCGGCGTCCGCCCTTGTTCAGGTCACCGCTTTGCGCGGCATGGACCTGTGGCGCGGGCGGCGCGTCGCGCCGCGGCAATTGGGAGCGCGCCTTGTTGCGCACGGTGATCAAGAGAGCTGCAACGTGTTTGCAGTGCTGCCCCGTCTTTTGGAACGCCGGGCACGTGCAGCTCGATGTAATGCCTTCGCCCCCGAGGCGAATCGCTACTTCGTACGGCTCCGGGTCGGAACCTTTCACGCTCCCATGAGCGCTCGACTCGTTGACATTGACTTCCTCGACGACTTTACGCTTCTCGTAGTCGAGACCGCGTAGGAACGTGCGAGCGCCTAGCAGGCGTCGCAGTCCGCGATCGGAGAGGGTCGACAGGGCGTCGGCTAGTGATGACACGGCGGCCTCGAGGAGTGAAAGCTTGGAGCTGAGAGCATGGTGTTTGAAGGATTCGGATTCAGAGTAAAAGCGGGGCGACGACCAGTGCCGTCGCCGCGAGGGCCTTGACGGTGAGTTGCAACGCAGGAGCTGCCGAGTTGCCGAAGACGTCACCGAGCGCGTCGGCGACGATCGAAGGAGTGAAGGCGACGGCACTGTCGCGGGTGCGATTCGTGCGGCGTAGCGCGCCGAGCAGTGTTCTCAGTACGTCGAAATACGATGCAGATGTGAGCCCGAGCACGGCTGTCACGAGCACGAGCCACACCAGCGCCGCTTGGCCTGCTTGACCGTGAAATAGCGCTCGCAAACAAAGTCCGAGAGCTCCCGGCAGCAGCAGCAGCCCGAGCACCGGCGGCAGAGTCTGTCGCAGACACAGCGAACTTCCCAGATCGACGCATGTCTTGTAGCTCGGCGTATAGTCGCTCGGGATCGCTGCGATGCCGTGTTCTCGCGGAAATCCACGTAGCTGCCGTTCGACTTCCGCGGCGAGCTCACGCGCGCAGCGCACTGCTGCGCGCGCGCTGGCTCCGGCGTAGCCAAGAGCGAGGGTAGCGCCGAGTGCGGCACCCCAAAATACCACGGGGCCGAGCTGCTCACCTTGGAACGTCGTAAGCTCAGACAACGCGCGAACCGTGAAAAATGCCACGAGGGCTCCCGCAAGCGCGGCGTATTGGCGAGCCACAGCCGCGCTGATGAACGCCGCGTCGTCGAGACGCGCGATGCGTCGCTTGAGTTCTTGGTCCAGCGGGGTCATCGCGGCGATGCCGCGAGCGCCGTCGGCGATTGGACCGATGCTCGCCAGCGCGAGCGTGTAGGGCATGACCGAGAGTGCAGCCATCCCCCAAACCAGGCAGGTGAGGTCGGCGCTCCCGGCTTCTGGGATCGCTTGCGCGATGCGGACCGCGCCGAAGCCCGAAGCTGCGAAAACCGCCAGGCCAGGGGCAATGGCGAGCAGGCTCGACGCCATTCCGCTCGCGAGCAGCGCGCCGGCACCGAGGCGGGCAGCGTCACTTGCATCGCGCAACAGAGGCGAGGATCGCCTGGCCTGCAAAGTAAGCAGATAGGCCGTCGCCGACGTCGCCCCTACGCCGAGGGCGCCTGCGCCGGTCAGCACACCCCAATGCGCGGGCACTAGCCAATAACAAATGCCGGCGATGCCAGCCAAGCTGATGACTGCCGTTGACACATGTCCACGCAAGAGCGCGTGCGCGAGGTTGCTCGCTTCGTCCGTACGCACGAATGGAATGCTGAAGGCAGTAGCCAGGATGCCGAACGCGCGAATCAAGATGGGCAAAACGAGCAGCCCTGTAGCGTCGGGGCCTTCTCGCCCTTCAGCGAGCTTGAGGCTCAGCAAGAGGGCGGCAGAGTTGCCTACGCTGCTAGCCAGGAACGCGTCTACGCTTCTGGTTGCGACGGCGCCGACGTGATCACCAATGAGCTCACTGACGACCGCGGGGTTGCGGGGGTCGTCGTGGTCCAAGCCCGCGTCTCGTTCGCCAGCGCCGTCACTGGCGACGCCGCTAGCGGCGTGAAAGGTTCCGCCTGCTCGCTGTACGACGAGCGCCGCGGCCGCAGCGCCCAACGCAAAGCAGGGCAAGAGTCCGACGACTTGTGCCGCGAGTGGGCGAGCCTGCTCGGGGGGCAGGGCAAAGCCGCCTTTGATCGCATAGGCCGCGCCGAACAACCCGACGAAGCCGAGCAGGCTCAAGGTCTCGCCAAGCAAGCTCGCCGTTCCCGCCGACCGCATGGCGATCGTGAGGGACCGATCGAGGCTCATCTGAGCGCCCGCAGCGGCGCGGACGCTGCCACGCAGCGTAACGATCGCGGCCGCTCGCGCGGCGAACGTCGTGAACAGGGCCCCCAAAAGGAGCCCAGAAACAGTCCAAAATCCTGCTTCGAGCCCCGTCACCGCGCTGGGATAGCCGCTCAGGCCGCCCCGCAACGCAACCACTGCCAACGCCGTCAGCGCCGTCGCGACGGCGACCAGGCCATACTCACGAAACAGGAGCGCGCGCGCCGCCCGCTCGAGCGCGGCACCAAGCCGTCGCATGCCGAGCGGACCCGAGTCATGGAGCGAGACGAGTCGCCACAGGAGTGCAGCGAAAGCTAGCGCAGCAGCGTCGATTCCGACGATCAGCCCGAGTTCTGTCAATACCGCTTCCAGTGGCGCACGTTCGCGCCTGCTGCTTCGGCGCCACGAGGCACTCGCTCCATTGCGGGTTGCGCTGAAACGGCTGCTGAATGAACCCAGAGACTGGGTTTGGATCAGCGAGGGGGCCTATCGGACTTGACCGCTATTCCCGCCGCGATGACCCTTGGCAGCACCCGTGCGCCAAAGACGGATCGTCCGATACCACTCTCGGCCTCTAGGTGCAAGCCCGCTTCACGCAAGATTTTGAGGTCTGGGCCGGCGATCTCCGAACCTCTACAGGGTGGCGGGCCATTGCCGGTCTCCGCCCCACGATTTCAGAGGCAAACCTAGGGCTTTTTACCCTGCATTACCATCAAGTGATACTTGCCGAACTCGCTCTGGCCGAGCGTGAAAAGCACCTCGATCAGCAGACGAAAAGGCGTTGTTTGGTCCGCGATGATGATGGCTTCCGAGGTCGACGGATCGAGGCCCTTGGCTTGGCGGACCGCCTTGTCCGTGCGACGCGCGGCTTGCAGCGCGCTGCCGAGCGGGACGATGTAAAGGTCGTTCGGGCCGCTGCGCTTGTATTGAGCACCCACGCCGGTCTGCGCGAGCGATTCACGTCCGGGCAACGACAGCACCTTTTCGTCGCCGACGATGATCTGGCTCTTGGAGATCGTAACGAGCACGCCCTCTTGTGCCGGCGCGGTTTTCACGATCGACGTAGCCAGCCGCAAGTCGTCGCTCTGTGGGACGGCTGCGCTCGACTCACCCAATGTCTTCAACAAGAAGACGAGGATGATCGTCATGATGTCGAGCATGGCGGTGATGTTGAGAAAATTGATTTCCGGCTCGTGCGCGTTACGCCGAATCTGCCTGCGGAGCTCCGCTTTGTACCGGACGATCGAGCCGGCCATCAGCGCACCACCTTGAAGTTGATGTTGTCGAACAACACGTCACCTTGGGGGCTCGCGCGCAGCGCGTCCATTACGTCGATGATCGTTTGGTAGTCGATACCCGGGCTGGCGGTGATGTAAGCTTGGGTCTCGTCGGCATACTCGGGTGATGCACTCTTGAGTCGCTTGGCGCAATCGGTGAGCCCGTCCAAGTCGTACTTCCCGCCCTTCTGCGGCAGGGTGATGCCGGCGCCGGCGCCTTGACAGCCGGGCGCGATGTTGCCGCCGGAGGCCTTGAGCGACAGGCCGTCACTCGTAACGAGCACGGTCAAGTTGAGCGCCTCCGAGGGCACTTCACTGCGCACGCCGGAACTCTTGCTGGCCGGCGGCTGCGTGTCGATGGTCGCCGTGAACGTCACTGCCACCGTGGCGAGCACGAAGATCAGGATGTTCATGATGATGTCGAGGAAGGGGACGATGTTGAGCTCGCCGCCTTCCTCGTCTGGCGTCAGCTCCTTGGGCTGACTCAGACGGCGGATCTTGCTGCGCTGCGCCGGTGTTAACGGATCCGACATGAGGCGCGCGGCTCGTCAGGCCTGACCGGGGCGCTGCGAGATGGTGAGCATGTTGAACGTACGCTCGACCGTCGATTCGAGGTCGTGCTGAATCGTCTTCGCTCGCGTATGCAAGATGATGTGCGTGATCATGCAGAACACGGCGATACCGAGGCCGAGTGCCGTGTTGTACATGGCTTCGGCGATGCCGTTCGAGAGCATGCGCTGCTTGTCGGACTGGCTGAGACCCGGGGCGGCGATTGAGCCGAAGGTGAGGATCAGACCGCTCACCGTACCGAGCAGTCCGATTAGCGTCGCGATGTTGGCCAACGACCAGAGCGCGCCGATCCGCTTCTCCGCTTGAGGCTTCAACTCGGACAGCTTTTCGCTGAGGGCCGCGTCGATCTCGTCGGCGCCCTTGTTGGCGTGGGTGAGACCGGCTTTGACGAGTTGCAAGATCGGGTAGTCGCTCGCTTCACAGAGCTTGATCGCACGGTCGATGTTGCCAGCCGCGACCAGCTTTTTAACCTGAGCGAAGAATTCCTTGGAATTGACCCGATACTTGGTCAGCTGAAACGCCAGCCGTTCGATGACGATTGTAAGCACGATCGCCGACGAGCACAGGTTCAAGACCAAGAAGGTCGGATTCTGTTTGAACGCTTCGACGAGTTGGCTAGATCCGCTGTGACCTTCGGCTGCAAGAAGCAGGAGCTGCATTCCCCTAATCCCTTCTTTGTCGGGGTAATTCTTCGATGTTCAGGACCAGATGGGCGCACGCCCGGTCTCGATCGAAGCGCGACTATAGCCACCGCTCAACACGCAGTGCAAGCGCGGTTTTTCAGTGTCGTCGTGTTCGGTCGCCTCAAGTCGCGCCAGGTCCGTGCGCAAGGTGCGCGCGCGGTTATCGAAGCGTTCGTTCGGCTGGTTTTCGGCTGCGAGCTGTGTGGCTCCGGTGAACGTGACGACGCGCTGGGTACGGCCTGCCGGTAGGTCGGGCCCTGGTGGCAATGCGACGTCGACCGGGGCCGCATCGTGAACGCGAGGCGGACGCGACCTCGCCAGCGCTCGCAGCACGCGTTCCGAGCGCCGCGTCAAAACTTGTGGTGCGCCATTCGTGGAGTGCCTCACGCATCGGTGACGAAACACTATTACCTCTGAGGTTCGCGGACTTTTCTCTGTTTCGAGCGCGATTTCCGAGGTCGATTGTAACTTTGCGCTTGAGCGCGAACAGCAGAGCTGTACCCAATCTCTCTTGACGGAGCGGGGTCCACTTCAGCAAGATGACCCGGTCCAACGTTCCGCTGTTAGGATTTTTCAGCATCGGAACTGGGCGTCCCGGACATGACGGTCGCAGTCGATTAAAGCGGCGCGCCTTCGGGCCGAGGCAACGCTAGAAGCAACATCCGGAAGGTAAAGAGAATGTCTAGTTTGTGGCACCACTTTCAGGCAGGCGGTTGGGCAATGTGGATCATCCTGTTCTGGTTGATCTGCGCCATTGCAACCATCTCTGAGCGCGCTGTCTATCTGTTCGGCTCGTCGATCAACAAGGACGTGTTCCTCGCGACGATGCAAAAGTGCATCCTGGCTGGCGATGTCGCGAAAGCCGTGAAAATGTGCTCCGCGGCGAACGCGCCGCTGGCGCGCATCGTTCAAGCGGGTCTCGTCAAAGTGAACCGCCCGGATGAAGAAGTGCAAGCGGCCATGGACGAAGCGGCGCTCCGCGAGATGCCGAAGATCAGCAAGCGCACAGGCTTTCTCGCGATGTTCTCGAACCTCGCCATGCTCTCCGGCCTGTTCGGCACCATCGTCGGTCTGATCAAGGCGTTCGGCGCCGTCGGTGGTGAGTCCGTCGATCCAAGCCAGAAGGCACGCATCCTCGCTGAAGGCATCGCCGAAGCGATGAACTGCACCGCGTTCGGTCTGCTCTCGGCCATCGTGGCCCTGATCGGCTTCTCCGTCTTGAACGGCAAGACGCAGGGCCTGGAGGACGACATCAACGAAGCGTCGGTCCAGGTTCTGAACCTCGTCGTCTCGAATCGCCAAAAGGTGAATCTCCAAGGCATGGAAGGCTGATTCGTTCAGTCGCGCCGGATGGGCGAGCCCCAGTCCCAAGCTTGAGGGCTCGCCCGGTTTCCAAAGGAAAGAACCATGGCTGGTATTGACACTGGGGGTGGTCACGGTAAGCGGGCCACGAACCACGAGATTCCGCTGATTCCGTTCATCGACTTCTTGCTCTGTCTCGTCGCGTTCTTGCTGGTTACGGCCGTCTGGTCGCAGATGGCGCGCATCAACGCCGACGCGCGCGTGCCTGGCCCGCCGAAGGACGAGCCGCCGGAAGAGCAGAAGAAGGAAAAGCAGCTCAACGTCGAAATGAAGGGCGAGACCAAGTTCCAACTCGTGTGGAAAGAGGGGAACACGGTCGTCAACACCATCGACATCGATCGCAAGGCCGTGCCCACCGGCACCAACGGCGACATTCGGTTCCCCGATCTGGCCAAGAAGATCGAAGAAGAGTGGAACGCAAACGGATCGCATCGAGCTGGTTCGGACAAGAAGTTCGATCAAGCCGTCCTACACACGGATAACTCGACGCCTTTCTCGGACGTGATCGCGGTGATTGACGCGGTGTACACGCCGAAGCGCGACTTCGATTTCGGCAGCAAGAGCGAAAAGGTCCCGGCCTTCAACATGACCTTCGCGGTGAACTGAAAATGTCGGACAAGCCTCTCAGCCGCTTTCATCAGCCGATCGCCGTCCCCGGTCGCCGTCTGCTTCACCACATCCCGCTCGCTTTCGTGCGGAAAAAGGTGGCTGGCGGCGGTCAGCGTTCCACCAATCACGAGGTGCCGCTGATCCCGTTCATCGACTTCTTGCTCTGTATCGTGTGCTTCCTGCTCGCCAGCTTCTCGGCCTCCGGCGAGTTGCCGGTGGACAAGAACGTGAAGCTCCCGAACGCAGAGAACACGATGGATATGACCGAGGCGCCGATGGTCGCCATCACTGGGACGCAGATCCTGGTCGACGGTTCGCCCGCGGGTAACACGCAAGCCATCGTCGAAGCCAACCGTATGCAGCGCGTGGATGAGCTCTTCAACGTGCTCAAGAACAAGCGCGAGCTGTGGAAGCAGATCAATCCGGGCAAGGAATTCCCGGGCGTCGTGATTCTCCAGGTAGACAGGCGGGTTGCGGCTTTGGTCGTGAAGAGCGTGTTTCAGACGGCTGCCTTTGCTGGTTATCCGAACGTGAGCTTCATGGTCGGTCGCCTCGGCGGCAAGTGACCCGAGGGCGGTTTGCGCTCGCGTCGCTAGACGCTTCGAATCACACCACCACGCGGTAGAGTCGTGGCAGGTATCAAACGTCCGGGTGTGGCTGATTCCGGTCTGCCATCGCTCAATGAGGCGAGGGCAGAGCGGCGTCGCGCCATCGCGCTTGGACGTGTGCGCATTCGGGCTTTGCCGCCGCAGTTCTGGCTTTGGACTGGCCTGGCCATCGCGGGCTTCAGTACGGTGTACTGGCGCGTCACGCAGGGAGAGCTCGAGGGGCGTCGCTCGCAGGTCATGGCCAAGCAGCGCGCCATTGCCGCCGTGCTGGGGCCGCGTATCTTGCCCTTCCGCGACCAAGTCGAGGGCTGGGTGAGGGAGCTATCCGCCAGCTGGCCTGGGAATTTCGTCGATCCGCACGCTGGGCTCGAAGCGATCAGCACGAGCCCTGGAGTCTATCTGCGCCTGCGAGCGGCGAACACCGGTTCGGTGAAGGCGATCCGCAAAGCTGCCGCGAGTTCGTTGCACGACGGATTCACGTCTTGTCTGTTCGTCCGCACGGGCAGCTCGGACCCCAGCAAGGGTCCACCCTGTCGTACCGGTTCGGATTGCGAGCCAGGGCTGCTGTGCAACGAGTGGAACGTGTGTGGTGCGCCGCCGCGGCCGTACAACATGCGTCTGGCATATCGCGCACTGCGCGTGCTGTCGTCGGATTGGACCGACGAAGTTCACGAGGCCGACAGTGATCTCGCGCTCACGGCCTACGATCGAGACTTGGACGGTGTCGCCAAGCGGGACGTGCCCGTCGCGGCGGAAATCCTCCAGCGGTCCAAATATTTCACGCTCGTG
>DASXKQ010000145.1:0-1900 GCA_036496745.1 Polyangiaceae bacterium | reverse complement strand
TAAGACCGAGGAGCGTTTCGACATCGCCGAGGCCGAGAAGATTCTGGACGAGGATCACTACGGCCTAAAAAAACCGAAGGAGCGCATCGTCGAGTACCTCGCGGTGCAAGCGCTGACCAAGCATCTCAAGGGCCCCATCTTGTGCTTCGTCGGACCGCCTGGTGTCGGCAAGACCAGCATCGCGCGCAGCATCGCGCGCGCCACGGGTCGAAAATTCGTGAGACTTTCGCTCGGTGGCGTGCGAGACGAGGCGGAAATTCGCGGGCACCGGCGCACGTATATCGGCGCGCTGCCCGGCAAGATCGTGCAGAACCTGAAGAAGGTGGGCTCGAACAACCCCGTCTTCTTGCTCGACGAGATCGACAAGATGAGCACGGACTTCCGTGGGGATCCGGCGGCCGCTCTGCTCGAAGTGCTGGACCCGGAACAGAACAAAGCCTTCAACGATCACTATCTCGATCTCGATTACGACCTATCGGACGTGATGTTCATCACCACGGCCAACACGTTGGGCGGCATCCCGCTGCCGCTTCAGGATCGCATGGAGATCATCCAGCTCTCGAGCTACACCGAGTTCGAGAAGCTGAACATCGCTCAAAAGTACCTGATTCCGCGGCAAAAAAAGGAATGCGGGCTCGAAGAAGAGCCCGTGGAGTTCACGGAGAACGCCGTGCGCACAGTGATCCACCACTATACGCGTGAGGCCGGGGTGCGTTCGCTCGAGCGCGAGCTCGCCAGTGTATGCCGTAAAGTGGCGCTCAAGGTCGTCAAAGAAGGCAAGGGGCAACCGCTCGAGATCCGCGGCGCGGACGTGCCGCAATACCTCGGGGTACCCAAGTTTCGCCTGGGCAAGAAAGAAGAAGCGGACGCCATTGGTCTCACGCACGGCCTGAGCGTTTCCGACCACGGTGGCGACATTCTCGACTGCGAAGTCAGCGTCGTCGCGGGCAAGGGCAAGCTCGTGATCACCGGCCTTTTGGAAAAGGGCATGGAAGAGAGCGCGCAGGCTGCGATGAGCTACATCCGCTCGCGCAGCACGGCGCTGAATCTCGAGTCCGATTTTTACCAAAAGGTCGACGTGCACGTGCATTTTCCCGATTTCGTGCGCAAGGACGGCCCGAGCGCGGGCGTCACGATGGCGACCAGCATCGCGAGCGCTTTGACTCGCGTTCCTGTGCGCAATGATGTCGCCATGACCGGGGAGATCACACTGCGCGGTCGGGTGATGCCGATCGGTGGCTTGAAGGAGAAGATCCTGGCAGCGCACCGCAACGGCGTGACCACGGTGTTGATCCCCAAGGAAAATCGCAAGGATCTGCGGGAAATCCCGCGGCGCGTGCTGAAAGCGCTGCGCGTCGTGTTGGTCGAGCACATGGACGACGTGTTGCGCGAAGCGATGACGTTTCCGCAGCCTGACGTGCTGTTCGGACCGCGCCGCCCACTCATCGAGTACCGCAACGGCGAATTGATCGACGAGGACGACGAGTCGAATCCGCCGCCGCGCGTCGTGCCCAGCGGGGAGTCGCCCGGCGAACAACCCGGCCTCTCCTGACGGGACGCGCGTCCTCTTAGGGAGGCGGCTTAGTCGAACGTTTCGCCGTCGAAGCCCCAGCGCTCGGCGGAGACGTCCGCGAATTCGATGTACACGCGGTCTTTCGCAACGCCCGCGTGCGTGGCGACGAGCTCGCTCAGTGCGGCGCTCAGCCGGCGCGTGAGCTTGCCGTCGAAGTGCCCGATGTTTTTCACTTCGGCGTAGCAAGCAGGCGCATCACTGCCCGCGAAGAACATGCGCGCGCGCGGCACGATGCTGGTCATCACGTACGCTTCGGGCTTGCCGAGCTCGCGGGCGAGCAAACGCGACGCGGCCGAAAGCAGCTCACGCCCCGCGCTGTCGGAAATT
>DASXKQ010000144.1:0-8729 GCA_036496745.1 Polyangiaceae bacterium | reverse complement strand
TCGGCTGGTTCAACGGCGCCGACAACCCGACCTTCACGTACAAGCAAGTCGCTTGCCCGTCCGCGCTCACGCAGAAGTCTGGCTTGTCCGATCCGGGCTGAGGGCATCGCCCGAGGCGCTTGCGGCGCGTGTGTCGCGATCCTGCCCCGTGACTGCCCACCGACTTCCCTACCCGGGTTTGGCACAGCGAATGGCACAAGGCCCGGAGGATCAGGCCCAAAACCCCGCGCTTCGAGCGGCACGCTCGTTGCTATGCAGGTCGCGGAGAGGCTCTCATGACCCGAACTCTAGTCTTCGCATTAATGGGTATCGCGACCGCCGCGTGCAGTAGCTCGACCAGCGATAGCGCTACCGCCGCGGGCTCGAGTGGCGCAGGCGGAGCCAACGCGGGCGCGGGCGGCGCGAACGCGGGCGCGGGCGGCGCGAACAACGCGGGCGCGGGCGGCGCGAACGCGGGTGCGGGCGGCGCGAACGCGGGTGCGGGCGGCACGGGCCCGCTCACGTGCGGCACGACGACGTGCGGGCCGACCCAGTACTGCGTCGTGCCCTGTTGCGGCGGTGCGCAGCCACTCTGTATGAGCAATCCCGATGGCGGAGCGTGTCCAGCTGGAACGCATGCAGGTTGCAACCAACCAAACGCCTGCCTAGGCGGGATGAGCTGCTGCCAGGCCGATCCCTGCACTCCACCGCCGCCCTATTGCGTCGACACGAAGCCGGCTGCTGGCTGCTTCCCGCCGCAAAGCAGGACGTGTCAGTTGGTCTGCGGCTGAGCCGTACGCCCGTTTCGAAGGATCACGGTTTGCGCGGCTGCTGCGCGAAGCGCACGGCTTTCTTGAACGCAACCAGCGACTGTGCGCCGCTCACGAAATAGCCGTTGATCACGAAGGCGGGGGTACCGTTGATGCCCGCGTCGTTGGCGGCCTTCGCGTCCGCGTCGATCTGCGCCTTGTGCTTGCTGGAATCGAGCGCTTGCTCCAGACGTGCTCGATCGACGCCCAAGGGCAGAGCAAGCTTGATCAAGTTCGCGCGCTCGAGACCGTCCGGATCGTTCTGCGCCTCGTATAGCGCGTCGTGGTAGCTCCAAAAGGCGGCGTTACCGCGTTGCGCGAGCACTTCTTCCGCGGCTTCCGCGGCGAGCTCGGCGTGTTGGTGGAATGGCAACGGCAGATGACGAAACACGATCTTGAGTGATGGGTACGCCTTGCTCAATTCGGCTAACGTCGGCTCGACGCGTTTGCAGAACGGGCACTGAAAGTCGGCAAACTCCTGCACCACGATCGCGGCGTTGGCGGGCCCGTGCGTCGGCGCCCCGGCGCGCGGCGCGCTCACCTGCTTCTGCTCGGGCGGCACCGGCCCTTTCGCATCCTTCATGAGCTCGGCGTAAACGCGCGCAGGCGCGACGCCTTTGGCGACGAGCGCGCGCGCATCGGCCAGCGCCGTGTCTACGCGCGCCTTGAACGCTTCGAGCGGCTGCGCGCCCGCCAACATCACCCCATTGATGAAGAACGTAGGGGTACCTCGCGCTTTGAGGTCATCCGCCAGGCTGCTGGAGGCGTCGATGGTCGGCGACGCGGGCGCTCCCTCCACCTTGGAGCGCAGCGCCGCGAATGACAGCCCCACTTGCTGCGCGACGCGCGTAAAATCGGCTTCTTCGAGCTTTGGTTGGCTGGCAAACAGCGCGTCGTGCGCCGTCCAGAACGCGGCATTGCCCTTCTTTTGATAGACGAGCCGCCCGAGCAGCGCCGCGGGCAGCGCCCGCGGATGAAACGGCAACGGGTTGTCCTTCCAGACGAGTCGCGTCAGCCCCGGGTACTCGCTTTGCAGCGAGTGCAGCGTCTCTTCCACGCGCTTACAAAACGGGCACTGAAAATCCGAGAACTCGACGATCGTAACGAGCGCGTCGTTTGGACCGCGCACCGCGTCGTCGGCGAGGACCGGCACTTGCCAGACCGTCGTATCGGGCGCTTCTTCCTCGGCGCTCTTCGTGTCCGCGGGCGCGGAAGGCTCCTGGAAATTCTTTTGACTGCGCAGGGCGTACACGGCACGCGGCAGCGCGCCGCCGGCGATCAGCTGCTTCGCCGCGGCGAGTTCGGCGTCTACGAGCTCGGTGAATTTCTCGAGCGGCTGCGCGCCGCTGACTAGCGCGCCGTTGATGAACGAGGTCGGTGTGCCCGTGGCGCCGACCTTGCTCGCGAGCGCCAGGTCGGCGTCGACCTTGGCGCCCGGATTTCGCGCGAGCGCGGCGCGAAACGCCGCGTCCGGTACGCCGGAGTCGTGCGCCCACGCTGCGAAATGCGCGGCGTCGAGCGTGCCCTGGTTGGCAAACGCGCGATCGTGAAATTGCCAGAACGCGCGCGAACCTCCCGCGGCAAATACTGCCTGCGCGGCTTCGTGCGCGCCGCGCGCGAATTGATGAAACGGCAGCGGCTCGTGCTTCCAGACGATGCGCAGCTGAGCTGGACCGTAGCGCTCGCGCAGAGCCGCCAGGGTCGGCTCGACACGACCGCAAAACGGGCATTGAAAATCCGAAAACTCGACGAGCGTCACCGGCGCGTCGGGCGCGCCCCAACTCGGATCCGCCGCGCTCACGGGAAGCGGACCGGGCGACCCGTCGTCCGCCGAAGCCGCCACCACGTCCGAGGTCGACACCGCCACCGGCGCGTCGTTGAGCTCGACTTGAACCGGCGCGCGCGCGAGCGGCGCGTCCGCGGCGCCGACCGGCGCGCACGCGGCAAGCGCCGTGGAGAGCCAAACCAAAACGGATAACGGACGCCCGGTGAGCCACATGCGCCGAGCATAGCTCGAGAAGCCGTTCATCGCTGATCGCTCGTTAGATCCAGCCAGGCGAGCTCCGCCGGGCTGAGCTTCAAATCCAGGCAGGCGATGCTCGCGTCGAGCTCGTCGAAGCTGCGCGGACCGATCAGTGCGAGCGACGGGAAATCCTGGGCCAGCACGTACGCGACGGAGACGGCAACCGGCGAGACACCGCGCTCGGCCGCGAGCGTGCGCGCTCGTTCCCGTCGCTCCGCGTTCGCTTCGCTGTGCCAGGTCGGGAGCACGACCCAATCGGCCACCTGGCCTTGATACACCGGCTCGCTGAAGTAGCCGCGCGCGCCCGAGGACCAGGCCAAATGAGGCAGCGACTGCTCGCGCAAGTAGTCGCGATACTCCGGATCCCACGAGCTCAGGCAGCCGTCCCAGGGCGGTTTCTCCATGCGCGCCAGGCTGAACTGGTTCGAGAGCATCTGCAGAGGCTGTAGCCCGCGCGCTTTCGCGTATTCGTTCGCGGCGCGCAGGCGCGGCACGGTCCAATTCGAAACGCCGAACTGCTTCATGCGGCCCGCGCGCGCGTGTAGGTTGAGCACGTCCACGAATTCTCCGACTGGAACGTCGAGGTTGTCCCGGTGCATCAGATAGACGTCGAGGGACTCGAGACCGAGCATCTCCAGGCTGTGTTCGAGCTGCCAGCTCAGATCTTTGGGCGTGCAAAAGGGCGTGTGCCCACCCTTACTGACGATGATCGCTTGCTCGCGCACACCACGGCTCTTCAGCCAGTGCCCGAGCACTCGCTCGCAATGACCGCGCCCGTAGTGGTACGCGCTCTCGAACAGATTTCCCCCGCGCTCGAAGAATGCGTCGAGTAAAAGCCCGAGGCTCGCCTGCCCGCGCGGATCGCCGATGCCAATCCCGAGCCGCGACACGGGCACCGGCAAGCCGAGTTCGACGTATTTCATCGGCACGCTAGTTGGCTTTTCGAGCGGCTCGCCCGTAACGGTCGTGCTCGGGCGCTCGAGGCTCTCGCTCGGGTAGACGACGCCGATCTGTCGACGGATCTGGTCGAGCACGCGCAGGTTGCCGAGCGTATCGGCGTGACTCATCTCCCGGGCCTGCCGGGCAGCGAGCTGTTCGGCCACCGCGTCGATTTCGTACGCGTACAGATTGCCTGCCTCGACGCGGTGCGCCTCACGCTCGCCGCTCCGCCGTTCGACGACGATCTCCGTCGTGCCACCGTTTTCTGCCGGCAGCCACGGAGACGACACGATCAGCGTGCCCTCACTGCCGAGCACGCGCACTTCGTTCGGTAACAGGAGCTGGATGCTCGTACGCACCGTCGCCAAAATGCCACCCGGAAATTTGAGCACCGCCGCGACGTGTTCGTCGACGCGCGTCGCGCCGAGCTCACCCGACGCTTGCACGTCGATCGGCTCTACAAAGGGCAAACCCTGCGCGGCCCCCGCGATCAGCCGCGACATCGACACCGGGTAACAGCCGACGTCGAGCAACGCGCCACCACCGAGCTCCGGCGCGAGCAAGCGACTCTCCGGCGGGAAATCGCCGTCGAAGCCGAAACTCGCGTCGATCGCCTTGATGCGACCGACGGCGCCGGATTGTACGAGCTCGAGCAGGCGCTTGGTCTGTGGACTGAAGCGATACATGAATGCTTCCAGCAGAAAGACGTCGTTCTGCCGGGCAGCGTCGATCATGGCCATGCCCTCTGACGCGTTCAGCCCGAGCGGCTTCTCGCACAGAATGTGTTTTTTGGCGCGCGCCGCGAGCACGGTCCAGCGCGCGTGGGCGGGATGCGGTGGCGCGATGTACACGGCGTCGACTTCGCGATCGGCGAGCAAGCTCTCGTAGCTCGGGTGCGCCCTGCACCCGTACTCGCTCGCGAAGCGCTCTGCCGACTCCGCGCTGCGACTGCCGACGGCGACCAAACGCCCGCGCCGCGAGCGGCGCAAGGCCCGCGCGAACGTGTGCGCAATGCGGCCAGTGCTGAGGATGCCCCAGGCCAGGGTGTCATGAGGGGTCATGATTTTCTCGGGGGGCTTTTAGCACTGATTTTTCTGGGTTAGGGAGGCCCCTATGGCCACTCTCAACGTCGCGATGATCGGCTATCAGTTCATGGGGCGCGCGCACAGCAACGCTTGGCGCCAAGTCGGCCGCTTTTTCGAGCTACCGCTCGAGCCCGTGATGAAGGTGCTGTGCGGGCGCAACGAAACGGAGGTGGCCAAGGCGGCCGGCACGCTCGGCTGGCAAGAGCACGCCACGCGCTGGGAGGAGGTGGTCGCGCGCAAGGACATCGACGTCATCGACATTTGCACCCCCGGCGACTCCCACTTGCCGATCGCGCTCGCCGCAGCGCACCACGGCAAGGTCGTGTTCTGCGAGAAGCCGCTCGCCAACACCTTGCTGGAGGCTCAGGCCATGTTGGAAGGCGTTCGCGGCGCGGGCGTGCTGCACATGCTCTGTCACAACTACCGTCGCGTGCCGGCCATCGCGCTGGCCCGCGAATTGATCGCGCGCGGAGAGCTCGGCACCGTCCACCACTACCGCGGCACCTATCTGCAGGATTGGATCGTGGACCCGGAGTTTCCGCGCGTTTGGCGGCTCGAAAAATCGAAGGCCGGCTCCGGCGCGCTCGGTGACATCGCCTCGCACTCGCTCGATCTCGCGCGCTACCTGGTCGGAGAGATACTGGAAGTCTCCGCGCTACTGCACACCTTCGTGAACGAGCGACCGCTGCCGAACGGAGCCGGCCGCGGAGCGGTCGACGTCGACGACGCCGCGCTCACACTGCTGCGCTTCGAGGCAGGCGCGATCGGCAGCGTGGAAGCGTCGCGCTTCGCGACCGGGCGCAAGAACATGAACCGCTTCGAGATCAACGGCTCGCGCGGCAGCCTGGTCTTCGATCTCGAGCGGCTGAACGAGCTCGAGCTCTATGTCGAACAAGGCAAGGACAGCGGGTTTCGCCGCATTCTCGCCACCGATCCGGCGCACCCATACGCCGGCGCGTGGTGGCCGCCCGGTCACTTGCTCGGCTACGAGCACTCCTTCACGCACACCGTGCGCGATCTGATCCTGGCCATCGCCGAGCAAAGGTTGCCCACGCCAAACTTCGAAGACGGCGTGCGAAACCAACGCGTGCTCGACGCCGTCGCGCGCTCCGCCGCGTCGCGGTCGTGGGAGTTGGCGTAGGAGTTTTCATTTTTGGGTAGTGGCAACCGAACGCGTCTCGCGTTCCTCGTGTTCTGCTGGGAAGCATGCGCCGGTTTCGCCGGTTTTTGTTGGGTTTCGGTCGCTCGTTTCGATCGAGATCTGTTCGCGCCAAGACTTCCGAGGCGATCGTTCGGGGCGCTGCCCCGGAACCCTGAGGGTGCTCGCCGGCGCCCTTACGTGGCAGCTCGTGTAGGAGTTTAGACCTGCGCCTGCGCTTCGACCAGCTGCCGCTCGGCCTCGCCGATGATGCGCGAGTAGGGGTCGAAGCGCTCGTCCGTCGCTGCTTCCTTCGAACGCGGGCTGACGGATTGAGGTGGCATGGAGCGCGGCGCGCTGTTGGCGCCACCTTGCTGCGCGAAGGACGCCACGCTCGACGCTCGCACCGCGCGATCGACGCGGACGCCAGCGCGCCGGCCGATCTCGTCGACTAGGCGATCGAGATCGGCGGCCGCGCTGCCGCTGGCCGGCACGACCGCGGAAAAGTCGGTACTGCGCGCGTCCAGCCGCGCGATCCAGAGCACGGTCGCGAAATGCAGATCGGCCGCCGCAAAGGCGTCGAAATTGCCACTCGGCATGGACTCGCGAAAGACCTGCACCTCGCTGGCGCTGGGCACCACGGCTCGAAATGTCGCACTACTGCTGGCCGTCGGGGACGAGCGTGAGGCACTCCGACCGTGTTGCACCTCGCCACGTACGACGCACGTCAGCGCCGCGTACGGGATGGGCATCGAACGTTCGCGCAGGTGCATCACGATATCCGTGTCGGTGAGCTCGAGGGCGCGTAGCGCGATGATCCGGCGCGCCGAGTCGTGCGCGACTTCACTCGGCACGGCGAAGGCGGGAAACCCCTCTTGACGCAGATGGGTCGCGAGCTCGAGCGCATGCGCGTCGTCCCCGAGCGCGCGCACCAGCCCCCAACTGCCCGACTTGATACGCGACTTGAGATCGTAGGCGACCATGCCCGTCACGTTTGCCAGGCGTGCGAACGACTCGGCTTTGCCGTCGAAGCTCGGTGCGAGAAGGACCAGCATTCTGCCTAGACCCTGATCCCCTACTATACACGCTAATCGCTACTTTGCGCGCCACGCAGGTGCCCGCACACATTTAGATAAGTACTTCCGTGCAGCGCTTTGCGCCGTCAAAAATAGGGTCTCAGGCTGATACGCTTGGCCTTATGCGGCTCGCGTTTGGGGTCGTGTTAAACCTCTTGCCCGAAAGGGCGCGCCAATGCCATTCGACTTCGCTCCGTTTCTCAAGACCGTGGTCGCTTCCGTAATCTACTCGTGCATCGGGATCGTGATGTTCGCGGCGGGCTTTCTAGTGATCAAGGCCGTCACTCCGTTTTCGATAAGGAAGGAGATCGAGGAGGACCAAAATACCGCGCTCGCGATCGTGATTGGCTCGGTGATCATTGGGCTCAGCTTGATCATCGCGCACGCGATCGGTGGATGACGGTAACCAGCACTCCGCCCGCGCGCGCGCGCCCCACCGTCTTGCTCGTGATGGTGCTGGTGATCGCCACTACCGGCCTGATCTACGAGCTGACGATGGCCGCGGTCGCCAGCTACCTGCTCGGCGATTCCGTGCGCGAGTTCTCGCTGGTGATCGGCGCCTATCTGTCGGCGCTCGGGCTCGGCGCCTACCTTTCGCGCTACGTCGACAGCACGCTCGCGCGCGCGTTCATCGACGTCGAGCTGGGCGCGGCGCTGTGCGGCGGGCTCAGCGCGCCCGCCCTGTTTCTGGCGCACGCCGTCAGCAGTAGCTTCTCGCTCGTACTGTACGTGTGCGTGGCCCTGGTCGGCATCCTGGTGGGCCTCGAATTACCGCTCTTGATGCGCATGCTCGAGCGTCGCGTCGAGTTCAAGGAGCTCGTGTCGCGCGCGCTCAGCTACGACTACGCGGGCGCCTTGCTCGGCTCGCTCGCGTTCTCGTTCTGGCTCGTGCCCAAGCTCGGCTTGGTTCACGGCTCGCTCGCCTGCGGCTTGCTCAATGCGACCGTGGGCCTCGTCGCGAGCTACGCGCTCAGCGAGCCGGACACCGCGCGCGAGCTAGAAAAAGCCCGCGTCCGCGCGCTGCTCGTGCTCGCGATCCTGGTGGTGGCGCTGTTCGAAGCGCATCGCGTGCTCGAATTCTCCGACCACGCCAGCTACCCCGGTCGCGTGCTGTTCGCCAGACAATCGCCGTACCAGCGCATCGTGCTCAGCGACAGCAACGGCAACCTTTCCCTGCATTTGAACGGTCATTTGCAATTCTCCTCGGCGGACGAGGCGCGCTATCACGAAGCGCTCGTGCATCCGGCGCTCGCGCTCGGCGCGCGCCACGCGCAGGTCCTGATCGGTGGCGGCGGTGATGGCCTAGCCGCGCGCGAGCTCCTGAAGTGGCCCGATGTCGGCTCGATTACGCTGGTCGACCTCGACGCCGAGGTCACGAACCTGGCGCGCTCTAGTCCCGAACTCTCCGCGCTCAATCGCCACGCGCTCGCGGATCCGCGCGTACACATCTTGAACCAGGACGCGCTGCGCTTCCTCGAGCAGAGCGAGCGGGCATTCGACGTCGAGCTCTTCGACTTTCCGGACCCGAGCAACTACGCGGTGGGCAAGCTGTACTCGACCGCGTTTTATCGCGCGGCGCGCGCCCGGCTCTCACCCGGCGGGGTGATGGTCGTACAAGCGACCTCGCCGCTCTTCGCGCGCGCCGCCTTCTGGTGCGTCGCGACGACGCTGGAAGCCGTC
>DASXKQ010000143.1:0-21986 GCA_036496745.1 Polyangiaceae bacterium | reverse complement strand
GATCCGGCTGGCGTCAATCCCATCTACAACGCGCTCGTCTACGTGCCCAACAACTCGACGCTCGATCCGATCCCGACCGGGGCGAGCTGCGATCTCTGCTCGGCGAGTGCGTCCGGCGTACCGATCGCCACCGCGCTCACCGACGACCACGGTCATTTCCAAATCATGGATGTGCCGACCGGCACTAACATTCCGCTCGTGATCCAGGTCGGCAAATGGCGCCGCGAGATCTTGACCGGTATCAACTCCGTAGCCTGCGTGGACACGCCGATCACCAACAAGGATCTCACGCGGCTCCCGCGCACGCAGTCCGAGGGCAACATCCCGCACATCGCGATGGTGACCGGGCACTCGGACGCGCTCGAATGCGAGCTGCGGCGCATCGGCATCGCCGATTCCGAGTTCACCACGGACGCGGGCAACGGCCGCATCCACATGTATTTCGGCGGCGACGCCTCGCCGCCGGCCGTTCCCACCGCGGCCAGTCCAGGTTCGGGCGCCGGCACCGTGAGTTTGAACACGGGGGCCACCTTCGCTTCCGCGCAAACGTTGTGGTCGAATCAGGCCAAGCTCGCCGGTTACGACATGATGATGATGTCGTGCGAGAGCAGCCAGTATGCGGACGCCAAGGCGCCCTGGTACAACAACATGGACGCCTACTTGAACAGCGGCGGCCGTGTCTTCTTCAGCCACCTGCATTTCAATTGGTTGCTCAAAGGTCCAGCTGACCTGAGCGGTACCGCTGACTACTTCGGAGGCGGCAAGGATTTGCCGACGCCGGTGACGAGCTACATCAATACGGGCTTCGCCAAGGGGGCTGCGCTAGCGGATTGGATGGACTTCGTGGGCGGCAGCGCCACCCACGGCCAGCTCGTCATCTACCAGGGTCAATACTCGGTCGACACGGTCAATCCGCCGACGCAGAGCTGGATCACCGTACCGACGAACGTGAACGACTCGGCGATGCGACCCTCGGTGCAGTTTCTATCGTTCAACACGCCCTCCACCGCCACAGCGGACAAGCAGTGCGGCCGCGGCGTGATGACGGACTTGCACATGAACGCGACCGCGCCGGATCCGATCAGCGGCGTCAGCACCGGCGGCGACAGCTCGGATCCCAAAAAGCCGTTCCCGACCGAGTGCAAGGCGAGCCCCATGTCGGCCCAGTCGAAGGCGCTGGAGTTCCTGTTCTTCGATCTTTCGGCGTGTGTCGCGCCGGACACCGCGACGCCGACGCCGCCGCCTCCCCAGGTACCGCCCTCGGTGCCGACCCCACCGGCCTCGGCGCCGCCGCCGCCTCCGCCGCCACCCCCGCCGCCGCCTCCGCCGCCCCCGCGCTGAAGTCGAAGCCGACAGTGGACCGCGCAATCCTTGCGCCTCCGCGGCTCGTCCGCGCAGGTTCTGCGCCGCCGTGCGCTCCTCTCGAGGCGTCGCTCGACGGGCACGCGCGTTGCATTGGCTCGTCCGCGCTCGAGAACGCCCAATGACACGCCCCAGGGTGCCAGGCGTCCGCTCCAGCCGCTCGCACACACATGTCCAGACGGAAGTCGTTGCTATCGAGCTTTCCGGCGCGCGTGCCGGCTTCCTGGCGCTTTCCGATTGGTTCGGCGCTCCGGCGCACGTTCGCTCAAGGCTATGATCGCGCCGCGCTGCGCGCCGACGTGTTGGCGGGCCTAGTGGTGGGAATCGTGGCGCTCCCGCTGTCGATGGCGCTCGCGATCGCGGTCGGCGTGCCGCCACAGCACGGCTTGTACACGGCGATCGTCGGCGGCGCGCTCGTCGCCGCCTGCGGCGGCTCGAAGTTTCAGATCACCGGTCCGACGGCGGCCTTCGTCGTCATCTTGGCGCCGATCGTCGCGCGCAGCGGGCTCGCAGGCTTGCTCACGGCGGGCTTGCTCGCGGGCATCCTGCTGATCGCCATGGGCGTGGCCGGTTTCGGACGCCTGATCCAATTCATTCCACACCCGGTTACGACCGGCTTTACGGCGGGCATCGCGACCGTGATCGCGACGCTTCAGATCCGCGACGTATTCGCACTCGATATCCCGCACATGCCGGAGACGTATCTCGAAAAGGTCCACGCGCTCTGGAGCGCGCGCAGCGGCGCTTCCGCGAGCGACTTTGCCGTGGCGAGCTGCACGCTCGTGTTGCTACTCGCTTTGCCCAGGCGTTTCCCCGGCTTGACTGCGCGCGTCCCGGCGCCGCTGCTCGCGATCGTGCTCAGCGCCGCCGCGGCGACACTGCTGCAGCGATTTTGGCCCGCCTTCTCGGTCGCCACCATCGGCTCGCGCTTTCACGCGCAAGTGGGTGGTCGCGTCGTCGCGGGCATACCGCCCGTGCCCCCGTTGCCAATGTTGCCTTGGGGCGCAGGCGGCCTGACGCTGGCCGCGATCAATCAACTCGGCTCGGCGGCGTTCGCGATTGCCATGCTTGGCGCGATCGAATCGCTGCTATCCGCCGTGATCGCCGACGGCATGACGGGCAAAAAGCACGACCCGGACGCCGAGTTGATCGGGCTCGGCATCGGTAACTTAATCGTGCCATTTTTCGGCGGCATCGCCGCGACCGGGGCTCTCGCGCGCACGGCCACCAACATTCGCGCCGGTGCGCGCTCGCCAATCGCCGCCATCGTCCACTCGCTGGTCGTGTTGCTGGCGGTGCTGCTGCTTGCGCCGCTCGTGGCGTTCGTGCCGATGGCCTCGCTCGCGGCGCTCTTGTTGCTGGTGGCCTGGAACATGTCGGAGGTTCGCCATTTCTTGAACGTGATGCGCATCGCGCCCAAGAGCGATGTCTTCGTGCTCCTGCTTTGCTTCGTGCTGACGGTGGTGTTCGACATGGTCATAGCGGTCTCCGTCGGCGTCGTGCTCGCCGCGCTGCTGTTCATGCGCCGCACGGCCGAGCTCACGCACACGCGCGTCCTCGACGGCGGCCAAGGTGAATCGGAGTACGACTTGATCGCCGGCGTGTCGCTATACGAAATAGCGGGCCCTTTGTTCTTCGGCGCCGCGCAGCACGCGATGAGCGCGCTCGGCACCGTGGGCTCGGACAGCAAAGTGATCGTGCTCGCGCTCGGTCGCGTGCCGTCGATCGACGCGACCGGCTTCGTCGCGCTCGAAAGCGCGTTGCAACGCCTGCGCAGCGCGAAAAAATTGGTCGTCGTCTCGGGTCCGCTGCCCGAGCCGCGCGCCATCTTTCAAAAAGCGAATTTACCGGGACACCACGAGCACGTCTTCTTCTCCGACACGCTCGCGTCGGGCATCGCGCTCGCGAAACAGCTGGCGAATCCAGAGGGAACCGGTGCGCCCCTCCACGCGTCGCGTACGCTCGCGACGCCGGGCCCGGGCATCGGCTAAAGCCGAGGGCTACGAGTGCGAAGTCGCGACGCCCTCGTACGTGAGGTCAAAGGATGTGGTCTTACCGCTCTGACAGTGTTGGACGGTCGCGTTCGAGTAGACCAAGCGCAATAAGACTCCGGTATTGGCGGTCTGCTCGAAGGTCACCTGCGGCAGGATCTTACCGCTCAAACCGCACAAGGCCTGATCGCTCGCATCCCCGGCCTTCGTAAATGAATAAAACTCGATTTTCGGTGGGGATGGCTTTTTCGGTGCGCCCGGTTCAGAAGGTGGACTCGGAGGTGGCGCATTGACCTTCGCGGTGAGTATCGGTAGCCAACCGACGTGGGCCTTGTCCGTATTGTGGCCCTCGACGCCAGGCACCTTGAGGAAGGCGGCCACCGCCGTGATCGGGGTTTTTTCGGCGGCGACAGCCTGCAGCGCGGGCTGCGCGCCAAGGCACAGAACAAGAACGGACAGAGCAGCTCTCACTCGCATAGCAACGACCCTTTGCTGTGTTTGGATCAACTTAGCACTACTGCTTCAGACTTTGGGACGATCAGATCTCACCCCTTCGGGTGCGTCGAAGCGCCCCGATCGGCAAAGGGAGGCGAGACCAAGAAAACAAAAACTGGGCGACCGCGCCCCGTGGCACCCGAAGGGGTGGACCAGAGCCCGGTTCGCACACGGCCCGCCTCGATCGCAGGAGCTCGAAGCAAGCCCACGGAGCTCACTCCGAAAGTCCGCGAAATTCTCGAGAAAATCTCAAATTTCAAGCAGTAGTTGTTAGACGAGCGTGGCCCATCCGGTATTCACGGTACACGCCTCTGCTCGGGCGGTAAATCGGCCGTGATTGCGAGCGTCGCGCGTTTGCGGTACGCGAGCGCCTAGTGCGGTGTCGAGGCAGATTGGACTCCTGGGCGTGCCTGCTCACTGTGGGCTTGCGGGGTGCGCGCCCACCGTCGTCGCGGGCGCGCCGTCGCGCGACCTGAGCGCCGCGAGTTCGAGCGTCGCGGCACCGAGCTCGTCCGCAGCTACTCCGCTCCCGCTCGCTCCGGCCGGCGCCGTGAGCGCCACGCCGCCTGCGCCGTCGTCCGCGCCGGCGAGCGCAGCGCCAGAGCCTTCGCTGTCGGAGCTCGGGCAGCGCCTGCGCGCCGCGAACTACGGCACATTGGCGGACATCCTCGCCGCGCGCGTGGTGCAAACGCGGCGCAAGATGAAGCTCACGGAGGACGAGGCGCGCCGCGTGAGTCAAGAGCTGCTCGACGAGCTGCCGACCCTATCCGAGACTCGCATGCTCCCGTTGATGCCCAAGACAACCATCGAGCTCGTGCGGAGTTCGCGTGAGCGCGGCGTGTCGCGCGAAGAGGCGGAGCGCATGGCGACTTTCCTGCTCGATGTGCGGATGGCGCTCGACATGGACAACCCGGCCGCGTTCGACGAAAACTGTTCGCACGTGGTCGGCCGCGAGTGGCAAGACATCGACTATCGCGACGAAGGCATGCAGTGGGAAAAGCAGAGGAGCATTTACGTGCCGAAGGGCGTATTGCACTTCAAGGACGTGGCCAATTTGCGTCAATTCTTTCGCGTCGAGAGCCAAGCGCCGTATTTTCAGAAGGTATACGGCGTGAAGGGCAAGGCGCCGTGACCGTGCGCGGGGCTCTTCGCCGCGCGCTGTGCGCTTCGCTGCTGCTGTGCACGCAGTGCGACAACCACCGCCAAGCGACGGCGCCGGCCGTTGCCGCGAGCAGCGCGCCGCTCAGAGCACCCAACCCAATTGACCCGCTCGCGACGACGGGCGTCGCCGCTCTGCCGGCGTCGAGCAGCGCCGCCCGAGCGCCGTCCGTGGGCAGGGAGCTCGTCGTTCCGTCGTCGCAGATCTACGAGGTCGCCGATCTCAAACCGGGCGAGCGACGACCGCTGCTCATTTTCCTGCACGGCCTCGGCGCCACGGGCAAGGTCGCCTTCGACGTGCTGCACTTGGCGGCGCTCGGCGCGCGCGAGCGCGTGTTCGTGGTCGCCCCGGACGGCAACAGCGACCGAGAGAAGCGGCAGTTTTGGAATTCAGGGCCGTCGTGTTGTAATTTCGATCATCAGCCCGTCGACGACGTGGCGCGCCTCGGCGCGTTGCTCGAAAAGTGGCGCGCGCGCTCGGACGTCGACCCTGCGCGCATTTACGTTGCGGGTCACTCCAATGGCGGCTTCATGACCGAGCGGTTGGCCTGCGCGCTGGGCGATCGCCTGGCGGCCGCAGCCAGCTTGTCCGGCGCAGCTCCGTCCGCCGAAGTCTCGTGCTCGCCGATTTCCTCGCTGGCGCTGCTGGAGGTGCACGGTGATGCCGACGCGATCGTGCGCTACGAGGGCGGTAGCGTGTTCGACAGCAAGGAGCTCGCACCGTATCCGAGCATCCGGCAGGGCTTTCAGGCTTGGGCACAACGCTTCGGTTGTACGGGTGAGCCTCGTCACGGCGCGGCGCTCGATCTCGACGCGAGGCTCGACGGCGCGGAAACCCAAGTCGAAGAATACGCAAACTGCGCGCGCGGCAGCGTCGCTCTCTGGACGGTACACGGCGGTAGCCACTATGTTGGCACTGGGACCCAAGCATTCGAGGCGGTATGGCGCTTTCTCTCGGCTCATCATCGTTGACACGACGCGCGCCGCGCCCACCTACTGGACGCGGGGCGTGTGAGCGCCCTCGCCACCAATTTCCAGTCCCGAAGACTCTGTCCAGCGGGTTTTCTTGCGGGTCCGTGAGCGGTTGAGCCAGATTCGGCTTTCGAGGCCTCTGATCTGTCGTGCACACGCAGCGCGACCCGCAAATCGAGCTTTCACCGGTTGCCGGAGGGGCGCCGATCTGCTTGATTCGAACGGTGGCGGTACCGAAGCGCGTTCCGCGGTCTGAGCTGGCTCCGCGGGCGGGCTTGCCGCGGGAGCGGGACGCGCTCGACGACTTGGTGCGGGAGCACTCGGGCTACGTAGCGAGTCTCGCGTATCGCGTGCTCGGTCGCGACGACGAGGTGAGCGACCTGGTGCAGGACGTGTTCGTGGCGCTGTTTCGCTTCCACGATACCATCCGTGAGCCCGCGGCGGTGCGCTCTTGGCTCGCGACAACCACCGTGCGGCTCGCGCGCAAGCGGTTGCGCGCGCGGCAGAATCGCTTCTTGCGCTTTCTCTCGCTGTTCACGGCTGAGCCTGAGTTCGTCGAGCCGTCGTCCAAGGCGGGGCTACCAGAGGATCAGGTCGTGTTCAAGACCGTGGAGGTCGCGCTCGGCACGGTGCCGGCGGACGCACGCATCGCTTGGGCGCTCCGCTACCTGGAGCAAGAGCCGCTAGAAGACGTCGCTCGGATTTGCGGTTGCTCGTTGGCTACGGCCAAGCGCCGCATTGCCATCGCGCATCAAGCGGTGACGCGGAGCCTCGCTCATGGCTGAGGACCAGCTCGAGAGGCAGCTCGCGGCCGCGCGGCGAGTCACGCCGAGCTATGGACCGGCGCGTCAGCAGCAGTTGATCTGGCAAGTGCGGCGCCGGCTGTCGGAGCGCGTCAAATTCGTGCGCACCGCGCGCGTGACTGCGCTCGGCGCCGTGGCGCTCGCCGCGGGTCTAGCCTTCGCCGTGCCTCGGCTGCTGCATCCAAAGCTCGCGCCGGTCGCGCGCTCGGCCAACGGCACCGCGCTCGAGCTGCCGGACGGCTCGGAAATCACGCCGGATACCGCGCTCACCGTGCTCCACCAAACGCTGGACACGCCGAGCGAGGCGGACTTCGAATTGACTGCCGGCGCGGCCGCTTTCGAGGTCACGCCCCTCCGCACGCGCGCGTTTCTGGTGCATTCCGGTGGCGTCACCGTGCGCGTCACGGGCACGCGCTTTCGCGTCGCGCACCACGACGACAAGACGGAAGTCTCCGTGCAGCGCGGTAGCGTGCTCGTGTCGTGGAGCGGCGGGTCGCAAGCGCTCGGAGTCGGTGAAGCCGGGGTCTTTCCGCCGGATGCCGCGCCGGTCGCGAGCGTGGACACGAGTCTCGTCGCCGGCAGCACGAGTGAAGACGCAACTCGCGCCGCCGCAAACCTGGCGCTGGCTCCCGCCGGCGTCGCAGTGACCGCCGAGTCGTTGTTCGCCAGCGCTGATCGCGAGCGGGGCGCCGGGCAACCGGCGCGCGCCGAGCTGGAGTTGAAGACGCTGATCGAGCGGTTTCCGCGCGACCCGCGCGCGCCGCTCGCCGCCTTCACGCGCGGGCGCCTGCTGCTCGAGTCACTCGGACGTCCACGCGACGCGGCCGCGGCCTTTGCGCGCGCGCGCGCCGGGTCGGCCGTGAAGAGCGCGCTCGCGGAAGACGCCCTGGCGCGTGAGGTGGACGCGCTGCGAGCCGCGGGAGACATGTCGCTCGCTGCTCAGCGTGCCGCGCTCTATCTCAAGCTTTACCCGAACGGTCTGCGTCGCGCGCAAATGAGCTCGGGCGATCAGTAGTGCTCGGGACCGCGTTCGTCACCCTCCTGGCGCTGACCGGCGCGGCGAGTTCGGATCCGAAGCCCGAGGTTGCCCTGCAAATCGAAGAGTGCGGTGTGGTGCCGGAAGACGAGATTTTGCGTCTGACGGCGCTCAACCTCGACGCGCACGTGGTGAGCGCGGCGAACGCCACGGTGAACGCGACGCGCGTCACCGTGATCTGTAGCGAGCAGCGCGTAGCGCTCAAAGTGATCGACCCACTGACGGGGAAAAGCCTGGAGCGCACGCTGTCGCTCACGACTTCCGAGATCGGCGTGGCTGGGCGCGCGGTCGCGCTGGCGGTGGCCGAGCTCGTATTGGCGAGCTGGATGGAGCTCGAGATGCGAGACACGCCGCCCAGCGCGGCGCCTTTGCCGGTCGCGCAGCCCGAAATGCGCCGCGCCGCCGGCGAGCGGGCGCGCGCGCGCTCCGAGTACGGTCCGCACGTCGATCATTTGTTGCTGATCGGTCAGACGCTCGGGCCGTTCGAGCGGCTGGGCGCCGGCTTGAGCGGCGGCATCGGCCTCGGTTACACGCTGTCGAATTGGCTCTTGGCCGAGCTCGAGTTGCTCGAGACGCGCAGTCACGCGAACGCGAATCTGGGGCGCGTGGACGCGTCGCTCTGGAGCGCCGCGTTGCGCGCCGATGCGCGCTACAGCGGTCCGATTTTTTGGCTGGAGGCGGGGCCCGGCCTACGCCTCGGTGTCGCGCGGCTCGCGGGCAGCGCCAAGACCAGCGACACGCGCGCCGCGGTCGTCGCCGGCAGCTGGGGTGGTCCGCTCGCGTTCGCCGGCGTGGGCGCGCGCTTCCATCAGCTGACGCTGCGCGCGGGCGGGGAAGCCGGCTACGTGCTGCGCGAAGTGGTCGGTTCGATCGACGGGGAAAATGCGGTTGCGGTGCGTCACGCCTGGCTGGGCGCTAGTGTTGGACTCGGCTGGAGCTTCTGATGCGCCCCGCGCTTTCGTACTTGGCCCTGCTCGCGATCGCGTGCGGCTCGACGTCCGGGCCCGTGCTCGAGCGGATCCCGCCACGCTTGCCGCCTGGCTCGAACCTGCGCGTGGACGTGCTCAGCGTGCGCGACATCACGAGCTGCGCCATCGGCAATCCGTGCCAGAGCAACAATCCGGCCAATTGCTTCGCTCTTTCCGACGCAAACGGGCCGGTGCAGACCTTCGACCCGAGCGGCATCGAGTTCGTCCCCCCCGACGATCCGCGCGTCGCGCAAGCGCCGCGCTCCGGCTGCTTCGAGCTCTTGCTCGACGACACGGCGCGCTCGACGCTCGAGCAAACCTTTGCCGGTCTGCGCGACGAAGTATTTCAGTTGAGTGAAGGTCAGATCGATCTGGACGTGCGCATCCATGATTTGCCCGCGCTCACCGGCGGCTTCAACCGCTGGGAGAATTCGACCGGGATTTTTCTGACGCCGAGCACGCTCGACGCCGCCGGCCTGCCGCTCGTGTCGCGCGACACGGACTACGTGTTTGCCGTAACCGGCGATGGCGTGCCGGCGCAAGGCCTGTTGCCGAACATTCCGTATTGTGCGGGCACGAATTGGCTCGGCAAAGGCGGCTTTGCCGGCTCGCAGTACACCTGGACGACGGCGTCGTGCGCGACGAGCGATCTGATGCTCTGGCACTGGCTCGCTCAGACGTATTTCGGCCTACGCGACATCGACAGCTTTCCCGACATCTATCAAAATCAATTTCCGGGCTGCGGCACGAATCGCGATCCCAGCCGCTGGTTCCCAATGCCCGATCAGTGCGGCGCGGATCCCGACGCGCCGAGCTGCGGCACGAGCTGCAGCCTGCTCCCCGATTTCGCGCACCACGTGCTCACCGCGCACTGGCCCGTCGGACGTGTGTTCATCGGCAACCATTGCCGCAATCAGATCCAGGATTTCGACGAGACGGACGTCGACGTCGGCGGCGTGTGCGACGAACTGGGACGCTAGCGCCGATTCACCACTGTCGAGGAACTGGCATGCGCTTGCTCCGGTGAAACGACGGGGAGGGTAATGGCAGAGCTAGGGTGTGGTTGAGGCAGACCGTGAGGGTTGCTGCCTCGCGACACTCGCATGGGTAGTGGCCGGATTTGAAATCGCGGCCCCGCTGACTTGGCACGGCGCTTACCGTCTCGTGCATGGCGATACTGCGCGAGAGGCAAGTCTGGAAGCGCAAGGGGCTGAATTGGCGCGGGCGACTCGGAGACCTCGACCTGCTCACTCCCGACGAGCAGTCCCGCGTCCGCACGGCGATGGACGTGCTCCGGATCAGCTACGGAGACTGGCGGAAGGTCGCCAAGGCGCTCGGGGCGAACCGGACGACCATCACGCGCGTCGTGTGCCTACGGAGGCGCTGTACGCCAGCGTTTGCGGCACGGGTGGCGAAGCTGCTCGGCGTGCCACTTGGGGAGATTCTGAGCGGGGAATTTCCCAAGGCGTGCCCGTTGTGCGGGGCTCGTGGGTTCAAGGTGCACTCGCTGAAGCTTGGGGCGAGGGAGACGGCGTGCGAGGCGATTGGGAGGCTGAGGGCGGAGCGGGTGCCAGCTGTGCACGCATCGCATAAATAGTTGATTCTGCTACACTATTCACCTGTGGATTCCATGTTGTTTCCCGTGAAACTGAACGTTGGACCAGGCGTCTGCGTCCCGCTATACTCCCGAGTAATCCAGCCTTGTGCTGGAGGTGGATCGCCAATCCGGCGAGCGTGGAGAGGTCGAGCTGAAAGGTTCGGCCTTCTTCATTTTGTGCGCCCTCACACGAGGATTCGTCCGTACCCGTCGATGCGCTTATCCGCCGTGTGATTGTTGTACTTGACCTGAAGAATCCGCCGAAGTTCCGTGCAGAAGGGGCTCGCCGATTTAAACGTGTGCCCGTTTATCGAGAGCACGTCGATCAGTACCTCCCTCGCGATTAGATCAGCAATCTGCAAGCCAGCGATGTTGTCGCCCTTGCCCTTCAGCTTCAGCTCTCGCGACGTGAGCGCTTTCTGAAACTGTTGAGCCGGTTGATACCGGGTACCGCCATCATACACCTTGATGTACTCGGCGCGGAGCAAGGTGTCCTCGCGCCGGCCTCGCGACTCGGCCATCACGTCGCCCTGGTGTCCCTTGTGAAGTAGGCGTCCAGCGTAGCGCTCCAGCAATAGTTGCAGCCCGAAATTGTAGGGGTGCTCTGATTGTTTCTGTGGGCTCGTCGAATGCTTGACCTTGTCCACTACCGCGCCAATCACGAGGTATTTGTGCTTGCGAAGGAACCCCAAGATGTCGTCGTCGAACGCTTGCCTTTTGTCAGGGTCTCGCAGCGCTCGGAATGGCCCGGTCTTGTCGATGATATCACGCCGATGTAGGCAGATTGGATCATCGGGATGATGCGCTGGGAAGTGGCGGCTCTTCAGCGACTCAAGCTCCACGTGGATCGTGCTGTCCATTGGAAACATCACACCGACGAGGCAAAGGTAACGCTTTTGAAAATCGTCGCCCTCGCGCGCTGGCTTGTGATCGCCGGACTCGTCGATGTAGAGGCGCAGGCGTTTTGATTCCGGCTTCTGCATATGGTGCTTAGACGGTATTGGGACGGGCCCTGAGCGGGCAATTCCCTCTGCGTATCTTGCGTGGCGAGGAGCTGGGCTGGCAATAGCCTCGTGGCCTTTTCTGTCCGGCCTTCGGCTTGTTCAAATGTGACCACTACCCACGCATGCGACCGGGATAAGCCCCCTTCCGCCGTGGGCCGAGCGGTGCGAGGTAGGGCTTTTTGCCAGGTATTCTGCGAGTAATCCATTGGGCGTATGCGGCAAACTCTTGATGGAGCAATTGGGAATCAATTCCTTGCAAGCGGCGCCAAGTCGTGTAGGATTACCTGGTCGCACCATGCAGTCCCCCGTAAAACTCAGCGGCGTTTGGATCGGAAAAATCCTGGTCCCGTGCGATAACTTGGAGACTCTCGATGTGTTGGTCGCGCGCTATGCCGGCCTCGGGCCCGCCAGTCCCGGCGCTCAGGGCGAGACGCCGGCAAAGCCGGGGTCGAACGGCAAGGCCCAGCAGCCCCCGGCTGGAGCGTCAGACAACGACATGCGCCTCCTGAATGCGCTCGTCCAGGCCGGAGATCGGGGCGTGCCGTCGGGCACGTTGGCAAGCTTGCTTGGCGGCGTGCGCGGGCGAGCTGTGCCGCCCGCCGCGCGAGCATTTTGTCTCCGCGTTGGGCTTGGCGCAAGCGACTGCGTGGCGACAGACCGCGTCAACGGCAAGCGCTCTTGGAAGCTCACAACCGGCGGCCTCGGAGCAGCCAGGCTCAAGCTAACGGGCGGAGCGGCAGGATGAGCCGCTCCCAGTTCCATGGATTTCGCAGCGCGGGCGGATACGTGCCCCGCCTTCAACGCTGCTGCGGGCAGGGGTCAGAACTAGCCGGCTAGTTCTGCCTCGCTCCCGGGTGCCCGCACGGCACGCTCCCGTCGATGACCAGCTATCACGACGTTAGCATGCTGACGAAGGCTCGGCGAGCACCTATATTCCACGGAATTGACGACGTTTCCCGGCTTGTCCGCCGATACTGAACGTCTTTTCCAGCAGTAGTACCGATCTATTGATGCGGCAATAGCGGCAAGTATTGCTTGCCAAGCTCAGATTGTTGCGCTACAACAATTGTATGGCAAACAACTTGAGCCGAGACAAGCAGATCGCGGTCGTCGCCGCGCTTGTCGAGGGTTGCTCGATCCGGTCGACCGAGCGCATGACGGGCGTCAACCGCGAGACGATCGGCACGCTACTCGTGCGCGTGGGCAACGGCTGCGCGGATCTGCTGGACCGCACGATGGTCAATCTTCCTTGCCGGCGCCTCGAGATTGACGAGCTGTGGGCCTACGTCCAGAAGAAGCAGCGTCATGTGCGCGTGGAGGAGGACGCTTCGCGCGTCGGCGACACGTGGACGTTCGTCGCTGTCGACGCCGAGACGAAACTCGTTCCTTCGTTCATGGTCGGCAAGCGCGACGCGGCGACCACCGAGGCATTCATCGCGGACGTTGCTCGCCGTTTGAGTAACCGAGTGCAGATCACCACCGACGGCATGCGCAAGTACATCGACGCGATCGGAATCGCGTTCACGGAGACGGGCGTTGACTACGCCCAACTTCACAAGACCTACGAAGGAGAGCCCATCGGTCCAGGCCGCTATAGTCCGCCGAAAGTCGCCTCGACCGAGAAAACACCCATCTTCGGCGCTCCGATCGCCGAGCTCGTGTCCACAAGCTATGTCGAGCGCCAGAATCTCACGGTCCGCATGGGCGTGCGTCGCTACACGCGCTTGACGAATGCCTTCAGCAAGAAGCTTGAGAATCACATCGCCGCGACGGCGCTGCACTATTGCCACTACAACTTCGTGCGCCGCCACCAGACGCTGCGCTGCACGCCTGCGCAAGAGGCTGGTATCGCCGCGACGATGTGGAGCGTGGACGACTTGCTCAATGCCACGATTGGGGCTGCGCGATGAAGCGCGGCCCTGGTCGTCCGCCTACCCCAAAGAAGCTGGCGAAGGTCGCGCCGATCTCGATTCGATTCTCGGAGAGTGAGCGGCGGCTGGTCGACCGTGCAGCCGAGCGGTCGGGCGTGAAGGTCTCGAAGTGGATCCGCGATGCCGTGCTTGCGGCCGCGTCTGCTAGTTCTTCCTGACCTCAGACAAAACGGCGGCGCGTACGGCCATTATGGGGCTCGTCACGGGCGGCGCGCCCAAGACGGCGTGGAATTGGCGCCGCCCGTTCGGGCCGCTCTCATGCGACCAAGCATAGACCCGCGTCGCCTTCGGATGCTCGACCGCGAACACCTGGACCTCCCCTTTCCAGACCGTCTGCCCTTCGTGCTGCTCGTGGACGGCTACTGATTCGAGCCACGTTGCCTCCAGGCCGTGAAGGTGACGGATGGCTTCTACGAGGGCGGGGAGACCGGCGGCGTCCATGGCGGGCAGCGTAGCCACGGTCCGGAGCTTCGTCACCTGGCGCGCGGAGCGGAGGCGATTTCAAATCCGGCCACCACCCTCGCATGCACCAGTCTTGTATCGGCCCGTGCTCAGGATTGGGGAAGGTCTCCGGGCGAGGCTGGGCTTCGAGGCCTTACACTTCAGGGCACCACTACTCCGCATGCTCGGAAGCGAGACCAAGCGCGAGGGCCATCGCGCGAAGCGCGATGTAGCCAGCCCGATGGGCTCGCGGCCGAGTGGGGACCCGGCATCGCCCGGAGACCTTTCACCGAGCGGCTCTACAAGAGCCCATGCGCTCTTAGCGCCGCCGGCGCTTGGCGACCGCGACGAGCCCGAGAAGCAGCAGGAGCTCAGGGTTTCCGGAGCGCGAATCATCCGCTAGTCGACAGCCGCAGCCGGCTTTTTTCCCAGAATCCGCGCCGGGCGGCGCGTTCGACGTCCCCGCGCTCGTCGCCGGTCCGCCGCCGCTCGCTCCGCCATTGCTCGCTCCGCCGCTGTTGCCGGCGCCGCTGCTGCCGCTGCTTGCCCCGCCGTTGCCGACACTTCCGGCGATTCCGCCGCTCGCACCGCCACTCACCGAGGCATCGGGGCTCGTGCCGGCGTCGCTCGGCGCAGACGCGTCCGGCTCGCTGCCGGCGTCCGGCGTGGGCACCGGGCACGTGATGTTTTCGCCGGCCGTGAACGTGCAGCTCGCGCCGAGTTGCTGGCAGACCGCAACGCCTGCGTCCGTACCGCCGGTCGTCCAGGAGTCGGAGCAAGTGGCGGCGGTACAACCGAGTGGCCCTTGGACCTGGCGCAGATCGAGCAGAGGCGTGAGTGGATTGGCGCTAGCCAGGGTGAAGTTCGCGTCCGCCACAAACCCGACGCTCATTCCGGGCGTCGGGACTTGCACGGTGTCCTGCACGGTGCACGCGTACACGCCGCGCGGCGTCCAGCGCAGGCAGGTGACGGTCGCGTTCATGATTTGCTGAAACGCGAGGTCCGACGTGCTCGCCTTGTAGATGCCGAGATCGTCGGGATTCGTGCTGATGCCGGCGAGGATCGAATCCCCGTAGCCGGCCAAGACGGTGCTGCCGTCGGGTGAGAGCGCGAAGCCGAGCAACATCGCTTGGCGATGCAGCGCCTCGTTCCAGTCGGTGCCGGCGTTGGTCGTCACGAGCAGCGCGTCTTGCGCGGCAAAATCCGCCGAGAAGTCGTTGACGCGCGTGCGTACGAACACGGTGTCCGGCTCGCTCGGGTGAACGGCGGCGATGTACGGCGCGGCCGTCGTGCCCGTACCGGTGATCACCAGCTCGTCCCAGCTCCCGCCGCGATTTTTGGAGACGAGCAGCACGCCTTGCATCAACGAGGGCGAATAAGCCGACACGTACAAGCGCTGGGGATCGGAGGGCGCGACGTCGATCGTGTACGCGCTGGAGATGTCCGGCAGATCCGAGGTTTTGGTCCAGGATTGGCCGGCGTTCGTCGATTCGTAGAGCTTGACCTGGCTCGGAAAATTGGTCGCGTCCTTGATGAGCGCGAGCGCCTTGTCGGCGGAGTCCGTGGTGATGTCGATCACGGTCAGCTGCGTGGCTTGCGCGAGGACGGGCTGCCACGTGCAGCCGCAATCCTCGCTGCGAGTGAGCTGATCGCTCATGCCGCTCAGGATGTCGCCCGTGTGCAAGAGCTCGAGAAACGGATCGCCTTCCAGCGTCTCGAGCGCAAAGCTCTGTTCGCACACGTAGTGCCAGCTTTGCCCGCGATTCTCGGTGATCAGCAGGCCGTACGTGCCCGCCAAGTACAGCCGGTTCGAGTCGCTCGGATGCTCGAGCAAGCGCTGCGCTTCGGGAAACCGCCCGTTGCCGCGCGCCAGCCCCGGCAAGCACAGGGTGCCTGCCGCGATCAAGCACGCGGCCAGAATGCGCATCGAGCTCAGCTTATGCGATCCGTGGGCCGCCTGCGGCGCTTGACGAGCAGGCTGAGCCCGAGCGCCGCGAGCGCGACGGGCGCGCCCGAACCCGGCGCGTCCTGCGAGCGCGCAAGATCACAGGAGCAACCCGGGCTATTGCCGGAGATCGCTTGCGGCTCCGGCTGTGTGACGCCGAGGCCACCCGTGCCTGGCGTTGCGGGGCCGCCGGACGTGCCGACGACGCCGGCCGTGCCGCCCGTGAGCGGACCTGCGCCAGCGGAGCCGGCGGTGGTCGCACTGCCGGCCGCGCCGCCCGTCGTGACGCTGCCAGCTGCGCCGCCCGTCGTCGAGCTGCTGCCCGCGGTCGCGCTGCCTGCCGTGCCACCGGCCGCCGTTGCACCCGCGTCACCGCCGTTGCTCGCGCCCGCGCCGCCGCCGGCCGTGGTGCCCGCTGCGTTCGTACCACCTGCGCTCGTGCCCGCGGCGCTCGTGCCGCCCGCGCTCGCGCCGCTCGAGCCTGCGCCGCCTGAGTTCGCGCCACCTGCGCTTGCGCCGCCCGCGCTCGTGCTACCCGACGTGCCGCTGCCGGCTGTGCCGGAACCCGACGCGCCAGCGTTGCCTACGCCGCCAGCGCCGGTGCCCGCTGCGCCACCCGTGCTGGTGCTGCCTGCCGCGCCACCTGCGCCCGCGCCGCCCTTGCCGGCCGCGCCCGCTGCGCCAGCTGCGCCGCCCGCACTCGTGCCGCCTGCGCCGCTCGTTCCGCCCGCGCCACCGGAGCCCGTGGTGTCGGTGCAGCTCGCCGGTCCCGGGCCGGACAGCGTGGAGCCGTCGAGGCACGTGTTCGCGCCCGTGCCGTTGTCGATGTTGATTTGCACGGACGCCGACGTCGCGCTCACCGAGAGCAACGTGAAGCTCACGCCACCTGCAGGGTCAGTGAAGGTTTGACCGACGGCCATTGGATCCCACGCCTGGCGCGTCGTGTTGTTGGTCACGTTCATGTCGAGCAAGAACGTGCGCGGGCCGGTCTTGTTGGCCGCCGGGATGTCCGGCGCGGCGTGCACGAACACGCCTGGTTTGAGGCCGTTGTCGAGGCCCTGACCGCCGCGAAGCTCGAGGTAGTAGTACGCGATCGTCACGTTGCCGTTCGATTGATCCGTAGTCGTGGTGCGCGTGGGCGCCGCGGGCGACATCGGGATCTGAATGGCTTGCACGCCGGTGCATGGGATCTCGATGGGCAAGAGCGTGATGGTGGTGCTCGAGCGCACTTTCACCGCATTGCAGCCCCCGTAGTAGCCGCTGTACCACTTCTCGATCGTGTTCAGGTGACGGCAACCGCCGCCCATCACGGTCATTGGGTTGCCGTACTCGTTGCTCGTGCAGGTCGAGGTGTCGTTCGAGATGGTGTTGGCGCCGCACGCCATGGTGGACGCGTGCATCAGCCCGAAGTTGTGGCCGATCTCCTGCCCGGTCGCGGTGCAGAACGTGCCGTCGTTGTTCAGCCACACGCTCTTGCCCGGCCTGGTCTCGGTGCCTTCTTCGCCCCAGCCTGGCCCGCAATTCTGCTCCGAACCCCAATAGAGGTAGTAGTGATCGTAAGTGCGTCCGAGCGCTGTCACTTCCGGCTCGACCACCTTGGCGACGCCGTCCAAATTGGTGCACGCGTCCCCGGCCGTGTACGTCATCGGCGTCTCGACTTGGCCGGTCATCTGCACCTGGCCGTACGAGTTCTCCGCGTAGTATTGAACCAAGGACAAGTTGCCCGCCTTGGTGCCGAAGATCGGGCCCGCGTTCTGATCGAAGATCAGCGCGTTGGCCGCGGCGACGGTTTGGTTGATGCCGCCGCCCATGTCGATCTGCACCCAGGCGACCTTGATGCTCTTCGACGGAGAGCCGATCAGCGGTTGGATGTCGCTCTGATCTTGCACGCGCTCGAAGCGCGTGACGTGAAAATCGTTACTCCCCGCGTCGAGCGCGCCCCAGACGCGGATGTGATCGCCGGAGGGCACGCCCGGGTCGACATCGAAGCGGAGCGCCATCTGCCCGCTGCCGTCCTCCGCGCGGAGGGAGTACTTCATGCTGCTGCCCGACGTGGCGTTGAGCACCGACACCGCTTGCAGCGTGCCCTCGATGCCGCCCGCGCTGTCCGTGGCGAGCGCGCTCGACGCTTGCGCCAACGGATCACTGTGTTCTCCGCCCGAGCAGGCGACCACGCCCAGCAACAGGGCGGCCCCAAACACCGGACTCACGCGCGAAGACGGACGAAACATGGCTACCTCTTCCTAGAGCTCGAAAAGGAGCCAACGGCCAGCACGGCATGGACTCCAGTACCTATTGAAGAGAGGCCAGCATCGGGTTCATTGGCTCACATGCCGATACATTTCACGCCGAGATGCGATGTTTCAGTAGAGCCCGAGCGGCGCCTTCGCTCGCAAATCCTGCGTGGGCGTTCTTTTATAGGGAGCGCCGAATGCTGCGCGTGCGCGATCACGAGTTCGAGCCGAACTACTTCGCGCGCCACATTCGATACATGAAAACGCCAGTCACGACGAACAACGGCAGGATCAGCGCCGGCAAGAACCACGGGCTGAGACCGAGCGCTTCACCGCGCGCGACGCAGACCGAGGTGTACGAAATAAAAGCGAAGGTGCAGACGAGGAACAACTTGGTGCTGAGCACGAGCCATCGACCGAGCCGATAGAGCGTCGCAGCGTTTTGCTCCGTGACGCGTACGGGATAGTTGTACGTGTGGGGAAACCGCTCGAGCACGCTCATGACCGCGTAGAGCACCGTGCCGACGGCGGGCAAGAGCAACGATGTCGCGCGGTCGCCCCACGCGTCTGCTCTGCCACTCACGCCGAAGTGCATGGGCACGCGACTCGGAATGGTGTTCCAGGTCCACGCCAAGACCGTAAGCCACGACGCGAGCACGCCGAGCCCAACGACGCTTAGCGTGCGCTCGGCCACGGTACGCGGAAGCTGCAGGGTGGGTCGCGCGCGCCTGGTCACTCGCGAAAACGCTAGGCATCACGCGCAGGCTTGGCAAGCAGACGCGACAATGGCGCAGAACGCTGCATGTCGCACGCGCCGAGGCCTTGCGCCGCCGTGCGCGTGGCCGCAGAGTCTCTTCGAGGCCATTTACATGTCGTTTGCAGGGTTGTTCAAGGGCAAGGGCGCGAGCGGCTTTGGTTACGATTCGACTGCGGAGGACGTGACGACCGGGCTCGAGCTGAGCGGGCGCACCTTGCTCGTAACCGGCTCAAACTCGGGGATCGGTTTCGAAACGGCGCGCGTGCTCGCGCTGCGTGGCGCGCGCGTGCTGGCGACAGCGCGCACATTGGAAAAGGCGCAGACGGCCTGCAAGCAGATGTCGGGCGTCACGCGGCCGCTCGCCTGTGAGCTCGCGGAGCCGCGCTCGATTCTGGCTTGCGTGGACGCGCTCGCGGCCGAGGACGTCAAGCTCGACGCGATCATCTGCAACGCCGGCGTGATGGCGTTGCAGAAACCGGAGCGCGCGTTCGGCTACGAGCTGCAATTTTTTTGCAACCACATCGGTCATTTCTTGTTGGTCACGCGCCTGCTCGCTCGCTTGACCGAACACGCCCGCGTCGTGATGGTGAGCAGCGCGGCTCATCGCGGCGCGCCCGCGGCGGGCATCGAGTTCGACAACTTGTCGGGCGAGCGAAACTACGCGCCGTGGACGGCCTACGGGCAAAGCAAGCTCGCCAATCTGCTGTTCGCCAAGGAGCTCGCTCGACGGTTGCGCGGGACGAGCCAGACCGCCAACGCCATTCACCCGGGCGTGATTCACACTGCGCTCGGGCGTCATTTGCCGGCCGTGCAGCGCGTCGCGCTGGCTTTCGCGTCGCCGCTCTTGCTCAAGACGACCGCGGCAGGCGCCGCCACGCAATGCTACGTCGCGACGCACCCGGCGCTCGCGCAAGTGTCGGGCGAATACTTCGAGGACTGCAACATTGCGCAGCCCTCGGCGCATGCCAAAAACTCGGAGCTCGCGTCGCGGCTCTGGCAAGAGTCCGAGCGCATCGTGGCCGAGGTGTGCGCAAAGGTTTAGCCGCGGCCGCTACGGCGCGACTCGATTCAACCGCAGAGGCGTAGGGTACCCGCGGCCTTTATGGCGCTGACTCGTCGATCGTCATTGCCGAGCGCTCATCACGCTTGCGGGAATCGCTGAGAGACGTCATTTTTCCGGTCGTGCTCCACCAGCTCGCTCAGCTCAACATCGCGCACATGCGCGCAGCGATCGACGACCCGTTGATGGCCGATTTCGTGGCGCAATTGGCGCGCGTGAACGCGGTGGCGGACGCAGCGCCCGGCTTCGTTTGGCGGCTGCAAAATCTCGACGGCAATACGGTCGGCATCGGTGGCTTCGACGATCCAAAGATCTTGGTCAACCTGTCCGTGTGGACATCGTTGGAGTCACTGCGAGCGTATGCCTACGAAAGCGCACACGTGGAAGTGCTGCGCCAGCGCCAACGCTGGTTTGCGCGCGCGACGGAGGCCTACCAGGTGCTCTGGTGGGTTTCAGCGGGCGAGCGGCCCACGGTCGCGGAGGCACGGCTTCGTTTGGGACGCCTTCGGCTCGAGGGACCCACGCCGGCCGCGTTCACTTTCGCGCATTCGTTTCCGGCTCCGACGACTTAGCCTATCGGAAGCTGTGGTGGTCTCTGCTGGCACCTAGAAAAAAGTCTTCGTTCGTGACGAAATGCCGAACCTCGGCGTCTAACGGGGGCCATGGGTTCCTTCACTCGTCTCTGGTCGCTTTCTCTCTGTGGTTTCTGCGCCTTTTTGGGCACGACGGGCTGTGTCCCGGACTCGACGCCGTTCGTCTCGTCGAGTGATGGCGGTGCGGGCGGGGGCACGTCGGGTGGCGGCCCCGTGGCGGGATCCGGCGGCTACGCGGGTGCCTCCGGCTCGGCAGGTGCCAGCTCCGGCGGTGTGAGCGGAACGAGCGGCGCAACCTCAGCAGGGAGTGCCGGCACCGGTGGCTCGGGGATCGCCGGCAACGGCCTCGGAGGCGGCGCGGGGACAAGCGGGACCTCGGGTTCAGCGGGCGCAGCAGCTGGCGGCGCGTCCGGTCAAGGTGGCGGTGGTGTGAGCGGTGGGACCTCGGAGGCAGGTGCATCCGGTTCGAGCGGTGCGTCCGGTTCGAGCGGTGCGTCGGGTGTTGGCGGCTCGGGTGGGGCCGGCGGGATGAGTTGCGGACCGGGTCAAGGTCTCACTCTCGTGCCCACGGCGGGCTATTTGGCGGCTGCCGCCAATTGCGTGGGCGTGCAGGGGCCAATCTACGTCTTTGCCGACACGGCCTCGTTCATCGGCGTGACCTCGGACGACGGTCACTACTGCGTCAGCGGCACGGTTGGCGCCGTGGTGAACGGCGACTTCACCGCACGCTACGGAGCCGTCATCGCGATTCAGCTCAATCAGGACGGCACGAACGCCGTTCTCTACGACGCCGCTTCTCACGGGGTGATTGGCTTCGAGTTTCACCTGACAGGCAACAACGTCCCCGCCGAAGCGCTGCTCCAATACAGCGTCGACGGTCAGGGCGTGAGTTACTGCGAGCAGCTCGCCGGGGCCGGCGTGCAACAAGCCCTATTTAGCCAGACGCATCCCGACTGCACCACTGGGACTGACACCAGCGTTCCCGACTCCACGCGCCTCATGCAACTTCAGCTGATCGTGCGCCCGATCGCGGACGTCGCGGTGCCGTTCGACTTCTGCGTCGAGGATCTGACCGCACTGCAGTGAGCGGGCCAGAGTCCGTTCGATCGCGACTTATTTTTCCACGCTGACGCCGAAGTGCCGGCGCAAGGTGGCGATCGCCGCGCGCACGCACTTGCTCGCTTGGCCCGCTTCCGTGCCCAGTTGCGCTTCAATCTCATCGAATGAATTGCCTTCCAACCAGAGCGAGATCGCGCTGAGTTGCTCGGGCGGCAGGTGCCGGCGCGCGAACTCCGCGAGCTGCCGAGCGGTCTGCAGGGCGGTGATCGGCGGTCGTTCCCCGAACTCCGCCAGCGCGGGTGACACCGAAAATTCGTTGATCAATCGTTTGATGCTGAGCTCGTCCGTGCCGCCGCGCGAGCCGAGTTGCGAGCGCACGTAGCTGCGCACGACGTTCGCCACCACGATGCGCATCCAGTCGCCGAAGTCCTTGTCTCGATTCTGATCGCGCCAAGGTGGATAGAGCCGCAAGCTGCCTCCAGCGCGGCCGATCTTGGCGACTAGCGCGAGCACCGCGTTGTGAACGTGGTCCTCGGAATGTGCCAGCGAGCCCATGCTGCGATTGCTGGCCACGGCGTCC
>DASXKQ010000142.1:0-1723 GCA_036496745.1 Polyangiaceae bacterium | reverse complement strand
CACGGGAGATCGCAAACCCAAAGCCGAGCTCGCCAAAGTCACCATTTTCCCCGGTCGTGGCAGCCCCACAGCCGCGGACAAACGTTCGCTCGAGCTCGGCGTGGAAATCGCCGCGGCCGTTGCTTTGGCCCGCGACGCGGTCAATGAGCCGCCGAACGTGCTCACACCGGAGGCGCTCGCCGACGTCGCCCGCGGCATTGCCAAGAAGCACAAGCTGAAGATCAAGGTTCTCGACAAGAGGGGCCTGCTCGCGGCTGGGATGGCGCTGCACCACGCGGTCGGTCAAGGCAGCGTGAACGAGCCTCGCTTCATCCACCTGAGCTATGTGCCGAAGAAGAAGCACAAGAAGCTCGTGTTCGTGGGCAAGGGTTTGACCTTCGATTCCGGGGGGCTCTGCATCAAGCCGGCGGCCGGCATGGGCGAAATGAAGTCCGACATGGGCGGCGCGGCTGCCGTGCTCGGCTTGATGGCGGCCGTGGCCCTGGTTCGCCCGAACGTCGAAGTGCACGTGTTGGTTGGCGCCGCTGAAAACATGCCGGACGGCGCAGCCTATCGCCCCGCCGACGTGTTCAAGTCACTGGACGGCAAGACCGTCGAGATCATCAACACCGACGCCGAGGGGCGCCTCGTGCTGGCAGATGCTCTGGCCTACGCCGTTCGCCTCAAGCCGGATTTGATCGTAGACGCCGCGACGCTCACGGGCGCTGCGCTCGTTGCGCTCGGCAAAACATGCTCCGCGTTTTATGCGAGCGCGGATCCTCTCGCCGAAGCCTTCTCGGCCGCGGCGCGTGAAGCGGGTGAAGCGTTCTGGCGCATGCCACTGCTCGAGGATCTCGGCGAGCAGCTCAAGAGCGACGTCGCCGATTTGAAGCACACGGCCGATCGCTGGGGCGGCTCGATCACAGCGGCGCTTTTTTTGCGCGAATTCGTGGGCAAAGTGCCATGGATTCATTGCGACATCGCCGGCCCTGTCCTGGCGGATCGCGCCAAAGGCATGTACCCGAAGGGCGGAACCGGGCACGCCGTTCTCTCCTTCCTGCGCTTCGTCGAGAATTCGGATCGAAAGGGCAAGTAGCCCCGTGGTGGTTGCGTCGAGCGCGTCACAGAGCTCTCGCGACGTGAGCACGCGTGCTCTGCAAGAACGAGCGCATACGGTCTTGCCGGGCGTCTACGCTTGGGTGATCAGCGTGGCGCTGCCGGTTGCGTCGCGCGGTACGCCGTTCCTCACAAGACTGAGTGCCGGCGCCACCCTGCTCTGTCTGCTGAGTGCGGCGTTGCTCGGTGGTGCGCGGACCGTGCTGGGCCGTTGTCTCGGGGTGTACGGCTTTTTGGGCTGCTCCCTGCTCACCTGGTACCTGCTCGGCACCGAGCTCTCGCCTACTCACCTCGACCCCGTGCTCGCGGCACTCGGAGCGCTCGGCTTCATGTTGTATGCGCTCGGTTGGGGGGTCCAACGGCGCCGGAGCGCGGTACCCGAAGACGCGCCCAACGTGATCGCGGGCGCTCCGCTCGAGGCACGCGCGAAGCTCCCGCTTGCCGCCAGCTTGATCGCAGGGCTGAGCGTCGTTGGCGCGCTCGGAGCATTGCTCTCCGCTTATCGCATTCACGAACCGGAGCGAGCGCTATTTGGACACTCGGCTGCTGCGTTGGTCGCGATCGCGTTGATCGGCCAGGGGGCGCGAGTGGCCCTTGAGACCGGCCAAAAAACCCGGGTCTCCGCGGC
>DASXKQ010000141.1:0-8105 GCA_036496745.1 Polyangiaceae bacterium | reverse complement strand
CACTAGGGTGGCAGCGCTCCGGTCGGCGTTAGCGGGGTGAGGGCCGCCTGTTCCGGCGGCAGTAGCGGTGGTCGTTCACGCGTGGCGACGTCGGCGATCGTGAAGGTCGCGAGTAGCAGCAGCATGACCAGTGCGGTCAGGGCGGCCAGGCGCACCGACACGGCTTCTCTCCAAAATTCCATGAAGCAGCCGAGCACGAGCGACGCTTTGGCGAGCGCGATCAAGAGCGCGATCGGTAGCGCCCACGCTGCGAGTCGCAGGTATGACAAGCCGAAGCTCAAGCCCGCCAGCGCGAGCAGCGCGAGCCCCGCCAGAGCGAGCTTGCGAGCGTGCGCCTGCTCGGAACCGGAGCCAGAATCGTCTACGCCAGGTAATAGAGGGGCCATACGAAGATCCAGATCAGGTCCACGAGGTGCCAATACAGGGTGGCGTTGTGGACGGGGTGGATGAACTTGGGACCAAAGGAGCCACGGCCGAGGGCGAGTGTGGTGAACGCGAGGACCAGGATGCCGACGGCGACGTGGAGCGCGTGGAGCCCGGTGGTCAAAAAGTAGAGTGTCCAAAATGGCTCGAAATGCGCGCTCGCGTGCGCGGCGAAGAAGCGCCCTTGGCCACCCGGATAAATACCGAGCGCGAAGTGCTTACTGTACTCGATGAACTTGAGCACCAAGAACACCACGCCGCACGCCTGCGTGGCGAGCAAGAGGCCGAGCGCGCGTCCACGACGAGCGCGGCGCAGTTGTTCCACGGCGAGCGCGGCGAACGAACTACTCACGAGCAGAATGGCCGTGTTGAGCGAGCCCAAAAGCTTGGTGGAGTGCCGCACACCTTCTGCGAACTCCGCTGGGAACTTGGTTCGATAGGCGCCGTAGAGCGTGAAGAGCCCCGCGAACAAAAGCAGCTCACTGCCGAGGAATACCCACATGCCGAGACGCGCGGCGTGGGCCTGGCGCTCGGGGCTGTCGAAATGGTCGGCCAGCTCACTCATGACGGCTCCTCCGCGGATGAGTCCAGAGACGGCTCTTCGGGCCACGGAGTCGTGTAGTCGTACGCGTCGAGCTCGAAGGACGGCACTTGCTCGAAGTCGTGCGTGGGGGGCGGCGACGCGGTGCGCCACTCGAAGCAGCGCGACCGCCAGGGGTTGTCGCCCGAAGGCGGCCCGAACAAGAACGCGTGGGCGAGACCGAACAGGGCGAGCAAGAGCCCGGACGCGAGCAGCCACGAGCCGAGCGTGGACGCGACGTTGAGCGCCGTAAACTCTGGCGGATAGGAGTAGTACCGGCGCGGCATGCCCGCGTTGCCGAGCAAGAACTGCGGGAAGAACGTGGCAAAGAAGCCGGCCGAGACGAGCACGGCCGCGAGCATGCCGACGCGCTCGGAGTACGAGCGACCGGTCACTTTGGGGAACCAGTAGTGCAATGCGGCGAGCCAAGCGGTGAGCGCCCCGCCGACCATGATGAAATGAAAATGCGCAACGACGAAGTAGGTGTCGTGCCAATGGACGTCGAGGCTCATCGTCGCGACGGCCACGCCGGACATGCCGCCGAACACGAACAGGAACAAGAACGCGAACACGTAGAGCAGCGGTGTTTTCAGCATGATCGAGCCGTTGCGCAAGGTCGCCACCCAGGTAAAGACCTTGATTGCGCTGAACACCGCGACCAGCATCGAGAGCACGCCGAACGCGCCGGCGTCGAACACGGACATGCCCGCGACGAACATGTGGTGCCCCCAGGTGAGAAAGCCGACGAACGCGATGCCCAGCGTGGCATAGACGATCGCGCGGTACGAGTGCGGGTTCTTGTGGGCGAAGGTGGAGACGACCTCGCTGATCACGCCCATCGCCGGCAAGATCATGATGTACACGGCCGGGTGCGAATAGAACCAGAACAGGTGCTGGTAGAGCACGGGGTCGCCGCCGCGCGCCGCGTCGAACAGCCCCCACGAGAACGCGTGGTCGAGCATCACGATCAAGAGCGAGAGCCCGAGTACGGGCGTCGCGAGCACCTGGATGATGCTGGTGCCGTAGATGGCCCACGTGAATAGCGGGAGCCGCATCCAGCTCACGCTGCGCGCGCGCATGGTGTGGATCGTGACGATGAAGTTCACGCCCGTGAGGATCGTCGACCAGCCGACGATGAAAATGCCCACCAACGTGGGCACCACCGCGGACGGCGCGCTCGAGCTGTAGGGTACGTAGAAGGTCCAACCCGTATCGAGGCCACCGAGCCCCATGGCACACAGTACGAACGCCGCACCGAACACGTAGATCCAAAAACTCAGCAAATTCAGGCGCGGAAACGCCACTTCCCGCGCGCCGATTTGCAGCGGCACCAGGTAGTTTCCAAACGCGGTCGGGATGCTCGGGATCAGGAACAGCCAGACCATGGTGACGCCGTGCAACGTGAAGAGTCGATCGTACGTGGCTGGGCTTACGATCGTGGGGCCCGGCGTCAGATGCTCGATGCGCAGCAAGAGCGCGAAGGTCCCGCCGAGCGCGAGCGCCAGTGATGTCGCTGCGAAGTAGAGGATGCCGATGCGTTTGTGATCGCGGGTGAGGAGCCACTCGCGCGCCAAGTCTCGTACGCGTGGCGGCGCGGACGGAACGACGCGCAGCTCCGGCTCGAATGTGGTGGTCACGGCGCGGAGCTCCGCGTTGCGCCCGCGTCGGGTGGCGCCACTTGCACCGTGGGCAAGGTTGGGTTCGGCTCGCGTTCGGCGCGCCGGAGCGAGCGAATGTATTCCACGATCGCGGCTGCTTCCGGCTGCGGGAGTGAGCCGAGGTAAGTCGGCATCACGGGCTGAAAGCCGGCTACGATCTCCGCTTGCGGGTCCATCATCGAGCGGGTGAGGTACGCGGCGTCGGCCAGCACGCGCGTGCCGTCGGCGAGCAAGACCTCGGAGCCGAATAGGCCGCTCCAGGTTGGACCCACGTGCGTCTGACCGTCGTCGGTGTGGCACGCAAAGCAGCCGTGGCGCGCCGACGCGGTACGGCCGAGCTCGACCAAGCTCGAGTTTTGGTCGGGCGAGCCGGCCTCGAGCCAGGCTTGGAACTCGCGCGCCGGCAGGACACGCAATTCGCCGCTCATCGCGTAGTGCGAGATGCCGCAGTATTCGGCGCACGAAATGCGGTAGTTGCCCGCGCGCGCGGCGCCGAGCGAGAGCGTGACGTAGCGCCCCGGCAGCACGTCTTGTTTCGCGCGAAAACCAGGCAAATAAAAGCTGTGAATCACGTCGCGCGAGGTCATCACCAGCTCGAGCGGTTGATCCTCGGGCACGGTGAGGATGTCCGTGGTGCTGCGCCCGTCCGGATAGGTGAACTTCCACATCCATTGCTTGGCGGTGACGTAGACCGTGAAGGCGTTCGGCGCCGGCTCGTGGAAGCGCAAGAATTGCTTGTAACCGACGACCCAAGCCGCGAGGAACGCGCTCACCACAGCGAGCGCGAGCAGCCATTCACGGCTCGCGCGCGCGCTCTGGTGCGGCGTGGGCCGAACGACGTCGCTGCGATAACGAGTGATCAGCCAAATCGCCGCCGCGGCAATCGCCAGCGAACCGAGCAGCGTGGTGCCGATGACGACGAAGTGCAGCGCGTCGATCGCTCTGGCCAGCTCGGTCGCGGCGCGCGGCAAGAAGAATAGGCGTCTCAGCAGCTCGTACATTTACGGCTCTCCGGAGGCTCCGCTCGAGCGCTCGAGCGTCAGGTCGATCGCGCGCTCGATCGGGATGCGCACGGCCCCGACTTCTCGATTTTGATAGTGGTAACGCGCGAGCTCGCTGAGCGCGCTCTGTCGTTCGCGCTCGCCGCGCCGCCCGTGCGCGATCAGGGTTTGTTCGACGAGCCCGAGCGTCACGGGCGCGTGCGCGGGGAGCGGGCGGTGATCGGGCCGACTGAGCGGCGAACCGAGTTGGACGGCAGCGAACAGCGCGCACAAGCCGACCAAGACGGCGCCGAACAGGATCTTGAGCAGCCAGGGCGCGCGCAGGCCCTCGGGCTCTTGCAGTACTGTGGGAAGTTCGCTCATGGCGACTCGTAGGACAAAGAGTGTGCGAGGTCGGGAGCGGATAGAGGAAGCGCCGGCGCCCGCGCAAAGCGCGCCCGCATGAGCCAAGCGCCCGCCGCGCTGACCAGCAGAAAGGGCGCGAGATCGAGGACGCTCACCCTCGTGGACACCGTTGGCACGACGAGCCAATACATGTCGACTGCGTGCATGAGGCAGAGCCAAGCGCCGAGCCAGGCCATTTGCGCGGCGCGGCGCTTGAGGGAACGCACGAGCAGCAGCACGAACGGCAGCGCGAAGTGGCCGACGATCAGGACCCAGGACAAGCCGCGCGCGGCGCCCTGCCAGCGCGCCAGGAAAAACGGCACTTCCCGGGGCAAGTTCGCGCTCCACACGATGATCAGCTCGGATGCGGCGAGGTAGGCCCACAAGCAAGTGGCGGTGAGCAGCAGGCGGCCGAGCGCGTGCACATGCGCGGCGCCGACCTGGCTCGGCAAGAGCTGACTGCGCCGCGCCAGCTGGAGCGCGATCGCGAGCACGCCGAGCGCGGACCCGAAGCCTCCGACCAACACGCGTAGTCCGACGATGCTCGACGTCCAGCCGGGCACGCTCGACATCAACCAATCGAACACAGCAAAAGAGCCAACGAACGCCATCACCGGCAGCCCGACTGCGCTCACGCCCTGAAGCGCGCGGTTGGCGCGTCCGACGCGTCCGCGATCTTCGGCGAGCGAAGCGCGCCGCAAGAACTCCGTGAACCCCAGCCAGACGAAAAAATAAAACAGCGTGTGCCAGAAGAACGGCCGCGGGCTGAGCCACGACCGAGCGTGGGCCAGAGATTCGCGCGTCACCGTGTCGAGCAGCGCGTCGCTGCGCGCCCACGGGTATAGAAAACGGAGTCCGAACGCGATCGGCGCGAAGAAAATCGGCACGAGCAGCGCGCTGCCCGCGATCGCCTCGCACAAGCGGCGCAGCACCACGAACCAGCGAGCGGCGCACGCGTGCATGGTCATCTGCAAGATCAAGCCACCGAGCGCCGTGCTCGCCAAAAAACCGAAAGCAGCCAGGTAGACCGTGAAGCCGCGGCGCACGTCCGCCAGGCATTCGAGCACCGTACCGAATGCACCGAGCGCGGCCAGCGCGAGCGCGAAGCGCTCCGTGGGAGCTCGCAGCACCCTCATTGCGCTTGCTCCACGAGCTCACGCCGCATGGACGCGGGCAGGTCGCTCACGCGCGCGGATTGGCTGAGGTCGAGCGCGGGCAGGTAAGCGACGATCGCCCAGCGGTCGCGCACGTCGAGCATGCCGGCGTAGCTCGGCATCAGGCCGAAGCCGCGTGAGATCTCGGCGAATACCTGCCCCGGCGGCAAATTGCGAACTCTGAACTCGTGTAGCGAGGGCGGGCGCCGCAGTTCCATCTTTTCTGCAACGACGCTCACGCCGTCGCCGGCAACGCCGTGGCACGTCGCGCAGATTTGTTCGAAGCGCTGACGGCCGTGCGTGACGAGCTCTCGCGTGAGCGGCAGCGGCACCCGGTCGAGGTAGCCGTTTCCGGTTCGGCCGGTCTCGAGCGCGATGTTCTCGGGCTCGAGCCGCTCGACCGGCACCGTGTCCGCCACTGGTTCGCGCATCGCGCGGCCATCGGGGAACCAACTGCTCGCGGCGTAGGGCGAGACGCGGCGCTGCGCTCGCATGCGCGCGAGCGTTGGATCGGGCGTGCGGAAGGCGTTTTTATTGTCGCATGCCGCGCACAAGGCGAGCACAATCGTGGCCAGAGCGAGCCCCGCGCTGGACTCGAGGCCCGTCACTGCCCTGCCTCCAAGTTGAGCGTGACCACTCGTAACGCGCCTGCTTCGCGCAACGCGTGCTCGAAGGCGGCACCGTTCGCGGGAGCGTCGAGCACACCGACCCAGAATCTGTCGATGGACGCGCGCGCGAAGTTGGGCAGCACGTCGCGTTTTTGGTGGAGGCGCGGCATGCCGCCGAGACCCAAGCCGAGTACGAACGCGGTGCTGGCCGAGAACAGGACGGCGGTCTCGAAAGCGATCGGGATGTCCGTGGGTAAGGAGTCGAGCGGACGGCCCCCCACGTTGAGTGGATACGAGCGCGCGGCCGTCCACCAGATCAGCGTGACGGCGAAGAGCGCGCCCAGCGCGGCCGCCACGAACACCGCGCGCGGCAGCAAGCGCGGTCGTTTCAAACCGAGCGAGACCGCAAGCGCCGGCCAATCGAAGGGCACGTGCGCGTCGAAGCGACGAGCCCCGAGCGAGCGCAGCCGCGGGATCGCCCGCTCGAGCAAGAGCGGGTCGGCGAACTCCGCCCACAGCTCAGCTGCCATGCGTGCCTCGCCGGAGCTCGAGGCGCAGCGCCTTCAGCTCGCTGATCGGAATGAACGGCACGAATCGCAGGAAAAGCAGAAACAGGAAGCAGAAGAAGCAGAGCGTGCCGCCGAGCAGCGCGTAGTCGATCAGCGACGGCACGAAGCCGTGCGTGGCGGAGGGCAAGAAATCCGCGCTTTGGGAGGAGACAATCAGCACGAAGCGCTCGAGCCACATGCCGAGTTGAATCACCAGCGAGAGAACGAACAACGAGAGCGGGCTCCGGCGCACGAAGCGCAGCCACAGGCTTTGCGGCGCGACGCAGTTGCAAAAGACGACCAGCCAAGTCAAAAACGCGTAGCGTCCGAGCGGGCGCACGTGGAGCGCGTTGTTCATCTCGAAGGGGTCTCCCCCGAGCCAGGCCAGGTACGTCTCCACGCCGTACGCGTAGGTGACGATCAGCCCCGTGATCATCAACATGATCGCCATTTTTTCGAGGTGCGCCGTAGTCACGACGTGCTCGAGCCGGTATGCCCGGCGCACCGGGATGAGCAGCGTGAGCACCAGCGCGAACCCCGAGTAGATGGCGCCCGCGACGAAATAGGGTGGAAAGATCGTCGAGTGCCAGCCCGGCAGGATCCCAATCGAAAAGTCCATGCTCACCACGCTGTGCACCGAGATCACCAGCGGCGCAGCGATGCCCGCGAGCAGGCCGTAGCTGATTCGGTGGCGATGCCAATCGCTCGCCGAGCCGCTCCAGCCGAGCGCGAACACGCCGTACGCGCGACGCCGCCAGCGCTCCGGCGCCCGATCGCGCGCGGCGGCCAAGTCCGGGATCAAGCCGAAGTACCAGAACAGCAGCGACACCGTGAAATACGTGCTCACCGCAGCCACGTCCCAGGTCAGCGAGCTGCGGAACTGAGGCCAAATGTGCATCTCGTTCGGGTAGGGAACCAGCCAATAGAAGAACCAGGCTCGCCCGAGGTGCAGGAGCGGGAAGACGGCCGCCTGCATCAACGCGAACAGCGTCATCGCCTCGGCGAAGCGATTGATTGACACGCGCCACTTTTGCTCGAGCAGGAGCAAGAACGCCGAGATGAACGTACCGGCGTGACCGATGCCGATCCACCACACGAAATTCGTGATCGCGAAGCCCCAAGCGACCGGGATCGTGACGCCCCAGGTACCGATTCCGGTCGTCAGCGTGTAGGCGATCGCGCTGAACAGGATCAAACTGAGCAGACCCGTGACGAGAATCGAGCGATCGAGCCAGGGCGGCGGATGAAATATTTTTCCGAGCAGCTCGTCGGTGAGCGCCTGATCGTTGGCGGCGGTGAGCAAGAGCTCGCGCTCCTGCAGGCCCCCCGCGGGGCGCACCGGCACGGTACTCAGGTAGGCGGCGTCCTGCGTCACTCGAGCTCCGGATTCGGGTTCGCGAGTCGAGCCAGGTAGCGTGTGCGGGGCACCGTCCCGAGCGTTGCCAAGGCGGAGAAAGCGCGCTCGCTGGCGTGGAGCTGGGCTACCGGCGCGCTTTCGTCGCGCGTGTCACCGAAGGTGATGGCGCGTGTGGGGCAGGCTTGCTCGCAGGCCGTGACCAGCGGCCGTATCCGCGTTTGGCCGGTCTTTTCTGCGATTTCGTGCGCGCGGATCCGCTGCACGCAGTAGCTGCACTTTTCCATCACGCCGCGCTCGCGCACGGTCACGTTCGGGTTGTGCGAGAGCTCGAGCGGCGAGCGCTCGCTCTCGTGGTAGTCGAACCAGTTGAAGCGCCGCACCTTGTACGGGCA
>DASXKQ010000140.1:0-2659 GCA_036496745.1 Polyangiaceae bacterium | reverse complement strand
ATTTACGAGGCGCATCTGCGGGGACTGTCGATGCAGCACCCAGAGGTGCCCGAGGAGCTACGCGGGACCTATCAAGGCATGTGTCACCCCGCGCTGATCAACTATTTGAAGGACCTAGGTATCACGGCGATCGAACTGATGCCGGTGCACGCGTTCGTCGATGACAAGCAACTGCTCGATCGCGGACTCCGTAACTACTGGGGTTACAGCACGATCGGCTTTTTCGCGCCGGAGGTGCGTTATCGGATGGGTCACGAGCTCGCCGCCGAGGTGCGGCAGTTCAAGGACCTCGTGAAAACTCTGCACAATGCGGGGATCGAGGTGATTCTGGACGTGGTGTACAACCACACCGCCGAGGGCAATCAACTCGGTCCGACTCTGTCGTTCCGAGGTATCGACAATCGCACTTACTACCGGCTGGTCGACGCCGAGCCGCGCTACTACTTCGACGTCACGGGTACGGGCAATACGCTCAACGTGCGCCACCCGCAGACCCTGCAGCTGATCATGGACTCGCTGCGCTACTGGGTCGTGGACATGCACGTCGATGGCTTCCGCTTCGATCTGTGCGCCGCGCTCGCGCGCTCGCTGCACGAGGTCGACCAGCTCTCCAGCTTTTTCACGCTCATTCATCAGGATCCGACCTTGAGCCAAGTCAAGATGATCGCCGAACCGTGGGACGTCGGCCCGGGCGGTTACCAGGTCGGCAACTTTCCGCCCGGCTGGGCGGAATGGAACGGTCGCTATCGCGACACCATGCGTGGCTTCTGGCGCGGCGACGGCGGGCGTGCTTCCGAGCTCGCATATCGCCTGACCGGCAGCAGCGACATGTATCAAAACGACGGGCGCAGACCGTATCTGAGCATCAACTTCGTCACGGCGCACGACGGTTTCACGCTCGCCGACCTCGTTTCGTACGAGCAAAAGCGCAACCAAGCGAACCTGGAAGACAACCGCGACGGCAACGACGACAATCGGTCCTTCAACTGCGGGGCAGAGGGACCGAGCGACGATCCTGCAGTGCGCGCTCGACGCCGCACTCAGCAACGCAATTTGCTGTGCACGTTGCTCCTCTCGCAAGGCACGCCCATGTTGCTCGCCGGCGACGAGCGCAGCCGCACGCAGCAAGGCAACAACAACGCCTACTGTCAGGACAACCCGCTGAGCTGGCTCGATTGGCGGCTGGACGACGAACAACGCGCCCTGCTCGCGTTTACCAAGAAATTGATTTGGCTCCGCCGCGAGCATCCGATCTTTCGGCGTTCGACGTTCTTCAAGGGGCGACCGCTGCGCGGCGCGCAGGTGAGCGACATCTTGTGGCTCCGCCACGATGGACACACCATGAGCGACGAGGACTGGAACAGCGCCTCCACCCGCGCCCTCGGCGTCTTCTATTCGGGTGAAGGCTTGGACGACCTGGACGCCGAAGGGCACAACTTGTGCGACGACGACATGTTGATGTTGATCAACTCGCACGAGGAACCGCGCGAGTTCGTGCTGCCTTTCGCAGAGGATCCGCGCGCGTGGGAGCTCGTCATCGATACGATCGACGACCAGGCGAGCGAGCAGAAAAAAGGCGGCGAGACTAGCCCAGTCGCTGGTCGTTCACTGAAGGTTTTCAGCCGAAAGCGCCGCGGGCCATGAGCGTGCGCGTGCTGTCCGCTGCGCCCCCCTTGGGAGCGCACTTGCTCGCATCGGGCGCAGAGTTTTCGCTCTGGTCCGACAAAGCGCGCGAGGCCTCGCTCGTGCTGTACGGTCCCGATGCACGGGTGCGCGAGCTCCCACTGGCGAGCCATGGCAACGGCGTGTTCTCCACGATAGTCAGTCCCTATCAGCCGGGCACGAGCTACGATTTTCGTATCGACGGAAGCGTCGTGCCGGATCCGTACGCTCGTTTTTTGCCAGACGGCGTGCATGGCCCCGCCGAAATCTGGCCGGCGCTTCCGCCGCGCATTCACGGCAAGCGCGTGGTCGACTTGGCAGAGCCGCAGGTCATTTACGAGCTGCACGTCGGAACTTTCACGCAAGAGGGCACGTTTGCCAGCGCCATGCTGCACCTTCCCGAGCTCGCGCAGCTGGGCGTCACGGTCATCGAACTGCTGCCGATCTCGGCTTTTTCGGGGCGTCGTGGTTGGGGCTATGACGGTGTTGCGCTATTCGCCCCGCTCGCGGCTTACGGCACCCCAGCCGATCTCGCGCGCTTGATCGACGCCGCGCACGGCCTCGGTCTGTCGATGATTCTGGACGTGGTTTACAATCACCTGGGCCCGGACGGAAATTACCTGGGGGCGTACTCCGACAACTATTTCGACAGCTCGCGTCAGACTCCTTGGGGAGACGCTCCCGCGCTCGATCGACTCCCATTTCGCCGCTTGGTGCTGGACAGCGCGCGCTACTGGCTCAGCGATCTCGGCTTCGACGGCCTGCGGCTCGACGCGGTGCACGCGCTCGAGCCCGGTGGCGATCCGCATATCGTGCGCGAAATAGCGCTGCTCGCGCACTCGCTGCCCGAACCCGCCGTCGTGATCGCGGAGGACGAGCGCAACGATCCAGAGTGGTTGTTCGAGCTCGGGGTCGACGCGGTCTGGAGCGACGACTTCCACCATGTGCTGCACGTGCTCCTCACGGGTGAGCAGCAAGGCTATTACAGCGCCTACCA
>DASXKQ010000139.1:0-36002 GCA_036496745.1 Polyangiaceae bacterium | reverse complement strand
TCAGGGCGCGCGCGCCGCGCGGATCTTCGCCTTCCCAGCTGCGGAGCTGGAGCATGTTGGCGATCGGCAGGAGCAGCTCGAGCCCGCGGTCCCGGCCCCGCACGAAGACGATTCCTCGCGCGACGAGGGGTTCGACCGCCGGGGGCATGGTGCTCGCAGCGAGCACGCCTTGCGCCTCGGCGATGCGGTACAAGAGCTCGCGAGTCGGGCCCGGCAAAATGGCCGGATCGCGCAGCTCGGGGAGCTGTAAAAGCAACCGCGCGACCTGCGACGGCACGTCGATGCGCTTGGCCTCGTCGATGCGAATCTTGAGGCGGGCGATCAGCGAGCCGATTTCCCGTTCCGGCAGCTGCCGCAGGACCTCAACCAGTCGGATGGCGCCCCGGCCCGCTTGCGTCTCGACATCCTTCTTCGGAGACATGGATCGTGATAGCAAACCGCGAAAAGTGCCCTCTGTCCAGGCGGCCCGGGCGTATTTCTTGATAGAGTCCGGCAGGTCATGATTCTGCGCGACCCAGTGCATGGCCTCGTTTCGTTCGAGACAGAGGAAGAGGCCATCATTCCGCGGCTACTCGAAACCGCGGAGCTGCAACGCCTGAGAAGGATACGACAAACGGGATTGGCTTCGCTGGCGTATCCGGGCGCCGATCACACGCGTTTTGCACACGCCATCGGATCGGCGTTCGTGATGACCCGCCTGATTCGCCGCTTACGCGGTCTCCACGAGCAGTTGCCTTTCTGGCAGCGACTCACTTCGGAGCGAGCGCGCGATGCGCTGGCGGCGGCGCTCCTGCACGACGTCGGACACGGCCCGTTTTCGCATCTGTTCGAGCAAGCGCTGCCGCAAGCGAAGCGACACGAGGAATGGACCGCGCGCATCGTGCTGGATCCCGCGAGTGAGGTCCATCAGGTGCTCGTGAGCGTCGATTCCGGCTTGCCGGAGCGCGTCGTCGATCTGGTGCGCGGCAAGCACGAGCTCACGTTTTTGGCGCGCGCCGTGAGCGGCACCTTCGACGTGGACCGGTGCGACTACTTATTGCGCGACGCGCACGCGACAGGCGTCAGCTACGGCTGGTTCGATCTGGACTGGTTGCTCAGGAGTCTCTGCTTCGGGGTCGCCGAAGAAGGCCAAGCGCCGCCGCTGGCAATCGACGGCGCCAAGGGGATCCCGGCGATTGAATCGTTCTTGCTCGCACGCTTGTTCATGTTCCAGCAGGTTTATTTCCACAAAACGGAGCGCGCCAGCGAATGGATGCTGGCCAAAATCTTCGCCGAGGTGGCCAAGCTTGCCTCAGACGGAGTGCGCGTCGCCGAGACGCCGCGGGCCGTACTCAGCATCGCGCGCGACGGAGACGCCTCGCTCGCAGACTATCTCGCGCTCGACGACGCATCTTTGTGGGTGGCGCTCGCCGCCTGGCGCTCGGAAAAGAGCCCGATTTTGGCCGATCTTTGTCGGCGCTTCTACGCGCGACACTTGTTCAAGACCTACGAGCTGTTCGGCGAACGCGCGACGCCCGAAGGTCGCGTCGAGGCGCTCGACCGAGCCCGCGAAATCGCGGCGCGCGCCGGGCTCGAGCCGGACGTGTACGTCGGCCTCGACGCCGCGGCCACGATCGCCTTCGACGACAGCGAGGATCCGTTGACCGTGATGTTTCCGGGCGGCGTGACGCGCGCGCTGGCCGACGTCTCGTTCTTGCTCGGGCGACTGCGCGGCGAGCAGATGGAGCGCGTGCGTCTGATTTTTCCGGCGGAGTTGCGCGAACCGATCGTGCGCGCGATCGAAGAATGAGAGTGCGCCTTGCTGCGGCTCTGGCGGTCACGTGTGCTCTGTCGAGTGCGGTGACGCTCGCACGCGCAGAAACTCCCGCGGAGCGCCGCGCGGAGCGCAGGGAAGATAAGAGTCACGATGGCGTGTACAACCGCTTCGACGGTGATCTCGAACTCTCGCTGGGAGTCGGCGCGGAGCTCGGCTCGGCAGGCAACGCGGCGAGCCTGCTGCGCGCTGCCGCGTACTACTACTCGAGCGGCGGCCTGTACGTGCTCGGCCGCGTCCCGCTCGGGGGACGGAGCGCGCGCGACCTGTTCGAGACCGGCGTCGAAGCCAAACCGCTGTTTTTGATCCGCTGGAAGCGAGCGCTCGAACAGGGGCCCAGTTTGCTCGATTTGACGCTCGACTCGTGCTCGCTCACGCTCGGCGCGTTTTGGTCGAGCGCGGCGGGGGGATCATTCGGCGGCGAGCACGGCTTCGACGCCGGCTTTGGCTTGGGCGTGCCGTTGTTCGCGGGCGCGGCCGGCCCCTGGCTCGAGGCGCGCGGGATCCTGCGCTACCCGAGCGAGCTGCCACGTGAAGAGGCGGCTTATTTGCTGCTCGCCTGGCACGGCTTTTTGCAGACGCCCTTCGTTGGCGATTGAATAGCGCGCCGTTCGACTACGCTTCGAGACGTCGCTTGACCCACGCGGCGCTGCCCGGGCTCGCGCTCACGGCCGCCACGCGTTCATCGCGCACGAACACCTCGCTCGGCAGCGCGCGGCCGTTGTACTCGCTGGCCATCGTGAAGCCGTAGGCGCCCGCGTCGCGGATCACGACGCCCTGCGGAGCGGCGTCGCCGAGGGCGTGCGCGCCAAAATCGTCCGAGCTCTCGCAGACGGGGCCGACTACGCGCCACTCGGGGCCGCTCGGCGCGCGTTCGAGCGGTTCGATACGGTGCTTGGCGGCGTACAGCGCGGGGCGCAGCAGATCGTTCATACCGGCGTCGATCATGACCCAGCGCTGGGCGCCGCTTTGCTTGGCTTGCACGACCGTCGCGACGAGCACGCCGTGCGCGCCGACCAGGCTCCGGCCGGGCTCGACCACCAACGTCAAAGCGTCGAGGCGCTGCTCGGCGAGCAAGCGCACGCCGTGCGCCGCAAACTCCGCGGGCGGGGGAGCGGGCCTGTTGCCGTAGTCGATGCCGAAGCCACCGCCGAAGCTGATGTATTCGAGGGGTTTGTGCGCGTGGCGCGCGCGCGCGAGCTCGCACACGTGCAAGGCCGAGGCGCGGTAGGGGTCGAGCGCGGTGAGCATCGAGCCGATGTGCGCGGAAAGACCAACCAAGCTGAGCTCGTTTGGCGCGTCGTCGACGGCGGCGAGCGCGCGTGGCACGTCGATTTTGGCGATCCCGAATTTCGCGCGATCATGGCCGGTCGCGACGTGCGCGTGCGAGTCGATTTCGACGCCTGGATTCAAGCGAAACGCGATCCGCGCGCGACGGCCGAGCGACCGAGCGCGCGCCGCGATGCGCGCGAGCTCCTCCACGCTTTCGGCTTGGATCGCGTGGATCTCGGCGGCGATCGCAAACTCGATCTCGTCGTCCTTTTTTGCCACGCCGCTCATCACGATCTTGCCGGCCGGCACGCCGGCACCGAGCGCCACTTGCAGCTCGGCTTTCGACACGACGTCGGCTCCGGCGCCTGCCTCGGCGAGCGTACGCACGATCGAACCCGCGCTATTGGCTTTGACCGCGTAGGCGATCACGTGGCGCGCCGAGCCGAAGCCGGCGCTGAGGTGTTCGGCCTCCGCGCGGATCGCGTCCAGGTCGTACAGGTACGCGGGCGTCTCGATCTGGGCAGCTGCGACGAGCTCTGAAAGGCGCGCCGAGCCGAAGCAGGCATGTCCTTGCGCATCGCGTCGAAAACCGAGCACCCGGGCGACCATTGCTCGTCATTATCAGCTCGGCGCGGGTGCGCAAGGGCGCGCACGGGCGCGTAAACGCCGCTATCCCCTGGGGCTTGGGCTGTGGCATGCTTCACGACATTCAGCGCTAGAACACTTCGGTCCCAGGCCGAAGCGAAGGAAGTCCGGAAAAATCTCATGATTGCTCGTCGCGCAAAAATCGTCTGCACCATTGGGCCCGCGGTCGAAACTAGAGAGGGGATTCGAGGGTTGATCGAGGCCGGGATGGACGTCGCGCGACTCAACTTTTCACACGGCACTCACGCCGAGCACGGCCGCCGCGTGGAGATCATCCGAGCCGAGAGCGAAGCCCTGGGCAAGCCCGTCGCGCTCTTGCAGGACCTGTGCGGTCCCAAGATCCGCACCGCCAACGTCGGGCCGGCCCTGCTCGAAACTGGTGGAACCATCGAGCTTATCGCAGGCGACGTGGGAGACGAGCACACCATCGCGATCGACTACGAGCCGCTCAAGGACGATGTCCGCCCCGACGATCGCATTTTGCTCTCCGACGGCCAGGTGGAGCTGCGCGTGCTCGGTGTACGCGGGGACCGCGTCGAGTGCCGCGTGGAGCACGGCGGGCCGATGCGCTCGCGCATGGGCGTGAACTTGCCTTCATCGGGTTTGCGCCTCGCGGCGCTCACGGAGAAGGACAAGAGCGATCTCGACTACGGCCTCTCGATCAACGTGGATTTCGTCGCACTCTCGTTCGTGCGCCGCGCGGAGGAAGTGCAAGAGCTGCGCGAGCTGTGCGAGCGCAAGGGACGTCCCACGCCGATCGTGGCCAAGATCGAGACGCCCTCGGCGGTGGAGCGGCTCGATTCAATCGTGCGCGCGGCTGACGCCGCCATGGTCGCGCGCGGCGATCTGGGCGTCGAGCTGCCGCCCGAAACGGTGCCCGTGATCCAGAAGCAGATCATCGGTACGTGCCGGATTCATCGCAAGCCCGTGATCGTGGCGACCGAGATGCTGCAGTCGATGGTCGAATCCCCGCGCCCCACGCGCGCGGAGGCGAGCGACGTCGCGCACGCGGTGTTCGGCAACGCCGACGCCGTGATGCTCTCCGCGGAAACGGCCAGCGGCAAGTTCCCGATCCAAGCGTGCCGCATGATGGATCGCATCATTCGTCAAGCCGAAGCGAGCCGCTTCTTTGCGCCGTCTTCTTCGGAGCCCGATCACACGACGCCGGACTCGATCGCTCACGCCGCTTGCTCGATCGCTCGTGAAGTGGGAGCCAAGTTGATCGTGACCTTGACCGAAACGGGCCTCACCGCGCGCTTGGTGTCCAAGGCGCGACCGACGGCGCCGATCCTGGCGTTCTCGCCGGATGACCGCACGCTGCGCCGTCTGGCCCTGTATTGGGGCGTCGCTCCGCGCTCGCTCGTCGAACGCGCGCCGAGCCTCGAGGAGCAGGTGCGGATCATGAGTCAGTTTTTGACGGACAACGGCCTCGTCAAATCCGGCGAGCGCTACGTGATGGTGTATGGAGCGCGCGTGGGCGTCCGGGGGACGACGAACGCCGTGCGGGTGGAGCAGCTCCCTTGACGGAATGTTGCTCTGGGGGTGATGCGCCCTGCTGATCGCACCCGTCGAGCAAGCGCCCGAGCTCGAAAAATACGAGCTCTTGGAGAAAATCGGCCATGGCGGCATGGCCATCGTGTACCGCGCCCGTGACAAGCGGCTCGGCCGCGACGTCGCGGTCAAAATCATTCACGGGCACCTGCGTGAGAACAAAGAGGTCGCGGCGCGCTTCGTGAGCGAGGCGCGCGCGGTCGCCAAGGTCAAGCACCCGAACATCGTCGAGGTCTATGACGTCTCGGACGTGAGCGATCCCGAGCGCTATCTGGTGCAGGAGCTCGTGCGCGGCACCACCTTGCGCGCGCTGATCCAAGAGCACGGCTTCTTGCCCGCCGAGGTGGCCGCGTCGATCGCCATCGAAGTGGCGAATGCGCTCGACCACGCCCACGGCCTTGGCGTCATTCACCGCGACATCAAGCCGGAAAACGTGTTGATCGAGTTGCCGAAAGAACCGCTGGGCAGCGAGGCTTCGGCCGAGTCGATCCGCGCCGCGCGCGTCAAAATAACGGATTTTGGCATCGCCAAGCTGCTCGATGCGCAAGGCGTGACCTCGACGGGTCAAGTGCTCGGCTCGCCCGCGCACATGGCGCCCGAGCAGATCGAAGGCGGCGAGGTGAGCGGTCGCTCGGACGTGTTCGGGCTCGGCGTCCTCTTGTACGAAGCGCTCGTGGGCAAGTTGCCTTTCGACGGCAAGAACCCGGCGCAGGTTTTGAGGCGCGTGCTCGACGGCGTGTTCACGCCCGCGGATCGTGCGCGGCCCACGGTGGGTATTGGCCTCACGGAGATCCTGAACAAGGCGCTCGCCCGCGAGGCGTCGGCCCGCTACGAATCCGCGCGCGCCTTCGCCGACGCACTGGGCGCGGAGCTTGCCCTCGTGGACTTCGGCGAGCCCCGCGCGGAGATTTTCGAATTCTTGCGCGCTCCCACGGCCTATCGAGAGCGCTACGAGTCGCGTGTCGTCGCGGCGCTCGCGCGCAGAGCGGAAAGTGCGCGGGACCAGGGTGACCATCTGGCGGCCGCGGCTCTGTTCAATCGCGCGTTGGCATTTCGTCCGGGTGATCCCGAGCTGCTCGAACAAGTCGGGAATTTGGCTCGGCGCGCGCGGCTACGTCGCACCTTCACGCGCGTGTCGGCCGGAGCGCTCGGCTCGCTGACCCTGGCGGGTTTGGCGTTTGCCGGTGTGGCCTTGCTCCGCGCTCGCCACGCAGAGCGCGCTTCGCTGCCGCGGCCGACCGCTCCAGCAGAGGCCGCTCATTCCGCGCTCGGCACGGCCGTGACCGCTCCGGTCACCGCAGCGGTCGCGAGTGACTCGAAGCCCGTCGCGGTCGGGGCGGACGCGGCGCGGCATCTGGGCCACGTCAAAGCAGCCCCATCGCAGCCAGCGCCCGCGGAGACCGCCAACGTACGCGTGCTGGTCGACGGCCCCAAGAACGCGACGGTGAAGGTCGACGGCCGCGAGGTAGAGTGGTTCGGCCCACCGCTCACGATGTCCGTCGGCACCCACGTTTTCGAGTTCGTCCCGCCCAATGAGGAGTGCTGCGTGGCGGGCCAAACGCTGAGTATCAACGTAAACAGCCCGAACGCGGCCGGCGACGCGCAGCTCGTCCGTGGCACGATCGAGTTCAAACCGGCGATTTTGGACTTGCGCGGGCCGCCCGGGAGCACCGCGAGCTGCGGCGAACTGGGCTCGTTTTCCGTGCCGAGCGTGCAGAAAATCCGCATGGTGGGTGCGGCCATCAACGCACACTGCACGCTGATTGCCCCTGCAAGCAGCGGCCTCTTGCCGAAAGAATTTGACGTCAGCCTGAGCCCCGGTCGACTCTTCACTGCCCCCGGCTCCTGATAGCGCGCTGAGGGGGCTCGTGGATGAGGCCCAGCACCGGTATCTTGAACAAGCGTGGGATGAGGCCTCTCAGTCGTTTTGCAGGTTTCGTGGCGGTGGCGCTGCTCGCGCCGAGCGCATTCGGGCAGAGCGCGCAAGAGTCGCCGCCGCCCGCGCCGAGCTCGCTCGGAGACAGCGCCGAGCTCGCTCGCGTGGTGGGGCTCTACGACGGAGGCCGCTACGCGGAGTGCGCGAACGCGCTGCACGAGCTGCTGCGACCGGACGGACCGCGACCGTTGAAGGATCCGGACGTCGTGCAAAGCGCGCGTGTCTATCAAGCGGCCTGCTTGATCGGCAGCGGTCAGCCGGACCTCGCCGACGCGCCGCTGAAGGCGGCCATTCACGACAATCCGCAGATGAAGCCGCCGGACAGCTTGGTCTTCCCACCGGCCGTCGTCGAACGCTTCCTGCGCGTGCGCGAGGCGTCGCTCGCGGATATTCGCCACTTCGAGGCCGAGCGCATCAAGAAGGCGCAGGCCGCCGCGGCCGAGTTGGAAAAGCTTGCAAGAAAGGAACGCGAACGCGTAGCTGCGCTCGAGAGGCTCGCGCGTCAGGAGACCATCGTCGTGGAAAATCGCCGTGCGTTTGCGCTCGTGCCCTTCGGTGTCGGCCAATTCCAAAACGACTCGGATGCGCTCGGCTGGTTGTTTCTGTCGAGTGAGACGCTGCTGGCCGCGGGGGCGCTCACGACCCTCGGCGTGTACACGCATCAGATCCAGGACGCAGAAGACAAGCGGGGCAAGGGCATCGCGCTCGCTCCTGGCGCGAACGCGCAACTCACGAATTGGCGCTCGGCAGCTGCCTACACGTCACTCGCATTCTTTGCTGTTTCCTTGATCGGCGTCGGTCAAGCGGAGCTCGCGTACGTGCCCGGGCACCGCGAAGTGCGTGAGCACAAACTTCCCAAAGAGCTCGAGCCACAGGCCGGCGCCGTCCGCATTTGGCCCGACGCGCTGATCGGCAAACAGGGCGCGCTGTTCGGACTGAGCGGCACGTTCTGAGTCGTCGTTCGCGCGAGCGCGTTCGCGCGCGTGTTCGCGAGTGTCAATTTTCTGGCGGCCCGCAGTGTTGCCGATTGGGATCGATTGAGCGCGTCCACTCTAATGTCAGTTGGTGAGGGAGCCGTTCCTCGTCCTGCGGATTTTGAGAGAGGACGAACGATGAACCTGGGTCGATCGCTTGTGTTGAGCTGTGGGCTGTTCGCTCTGTTGGGTTGTGGGTCGGACAAGGCCAAAGACGGTGGCGCGCCACTCGGCGCTGGTGGCGAAGCCGGGCAGACCGCTGACGGCGGCACCGCGGGCAGCGGAGTCAACAGCAGCGGCAGCGGTGGCGGCAAAAGTGGCGGCTCCGGCGGGTCGGGTGGTGGTTTGCTCGGCGTGGCCGGGTCGGATTCAGGCGAGGCCGGTGCAACGAACGATAGCGATCCGACCTATGACGGCATCGACCTGACGACCATTGGGAGCGTCGCGCCGGCGAGCTGCACGGGCGGCCTCGTCGGCGGAGTGCTGACGATCGCGCTCGACGCGAGTGTTCCAGCAGTCTTGCTCAGTGTGGTGGGTGGCGAAATTCAGGCGAACGGTGTCACCTGCACGACGAGCTCGGGCGAGCACGCGACGCCGAGCAACGTCACGTCGATTGGAGTCACGGGCAGCGCCGCGGACGAAAAACTCTATTTCGATCTGTCGAACGGCTCGTTCGCCGGCGTGCTGGCGGGTGGTGTCAACGTCGATTTGGCGGACGGCAACGATCAATTGATCGTGATCGGCACGACGGGCAACGACCAATTCAGCGCCGGCTCGAATGGAGACGAGACGGCCATCGACGTCACGGCGGACGGGACTGCCGATCTGCACGCGAAACACATCGAATCGCTGCTCATCACCAGCGGCGCGGGGAACGATAGCTTGAGCGCGGACGGTTCGGGCGTGAGCCTTTCGTCCGTGGCGATACCGGTTTCGCTGTATGGCGGGTCCGGGGACGACACGTTGACCGGAGGGGCTGCGGCGGACGCGCTGTCCGGCGGGTCTGGGCAGGACGTTTTCGATGCGGGCAGCGCACCGAGCGGCAGCGATACGTTCGATGGCGGAGCAGGTATCGATACCGCCGACTTTTCCGCGCGCTCGAACGCGCTCAACGTGACCCTGGTAGGAGGCGCGGACGACGGCGAGGTGGGCGAAAACATCGACGTACAAGCCAGCGTGGAAATCGTGCTCGGCGGCGCCGGTGATGACGTTCTGACTGGCAATGAGCTGGCCAACCAACTGAGCGGCGGGCCGGGCAACGACACGCTTTCGGGCGGAGCAGGCGACGATTTTCTGTATGGCGGCGACGGCAACGACACCATCAATGGCGACGACGGGGACGACATGATCTACGGCGAAGCGGGTGACGACATCCTCCACGGCGGCGACGGTGACGACATCGTCGACGGCTTCACGGGCAAGAACGTGATCGACGGCGGCCCGGGCGACGGCGACATCTGCGTGTCCACAGCGACCGACATGGTCACTGCTTGTGAGCTGTAGACGTCGCGTGCTCGTGGACGCGTGATACGCGTCGAACCCGCGTGATTTGCCTCGATTCGTGGCGCGTTGAACCCGCTACCAACGGCGCGCTGCGCGCCGGGTTAATGGGCAATTTCGCGGAATATTTCAGCATTGCGCGGCAAATAAACACTCAAGCCGAGTCGTTCTGCCCCGTTCCCATGGCCTAGCGAGCGACGGGCAAAACGAGACTCGCACAAGAGGCAGAAGCTAGTGCTGCACGGGAACATGCACTCCTCGTCAGCGCGACTTTTCAACGAAGGAGATCGCACATGTTCAGAATGAAGAATGGTTTGCTGAAGAGTTTGGCGGTGACGTTAGGTTGCGTAGTTCCGGCGGCGAGCATGATCGGCTGTGGCAGCGCCGCCCCGCAATCTCCGACGGAGGCGGTGAGTGAGTCCGCCGCGGCCTTGGGCGTACCGGTCCCGACCTGTTCGACCGCCGCGTCCTCGCTCTACAACAACACGACCCAGGCGCTCACGCTGACCATGAACACCCCGAACCTGGTGTTCGGCGTGGTGGGCGGCTACATCACGGTCAACGGCTACGCCTGCGTGAAGGGTACCGCAGCGGGCGGCACCAAGCTCACCCCGGCGCTGGTGAAAAAGGTCACGATCAACGGCACGACTGCCGACGAAAAGGTCGTGCTCGACGAGCTCTCCGGCGCCTTCGGGCCCAGCATTCTGTCGGCGACGGGCGGCATCAACATCGACCTCGGCTCGGGTACGGACACCTTCTCGATCCGCGGTACGTCCGGGACCGACAAGTGGACAGCCGGCAGCGCGGGCGGCAACCTTTACATGGAGATCAGCGGCGACACCGTGGCGGACGTCAAGGTCATCGCGGCGGACGTCGTCAACGTCAGTTTGAGCAGCGGCGACGACACGTTCAGTGGTCGCGGCGGCGCTTTCACGGCGACGCACTTGGCCGGCTCCACGCTCACCACGCTCGGCGTCGCAGCCAGCGCAATGACGATCAACGGCGGTGACGGCAACGACACCCTCACCGGTGGCAGCGCCAACGACGTGATCAACGGCGGCAACGGCAACGACGTGTTCAAGACGGGCCCGACGGCAGACGGCGACGACACCTACAACGGTGGCGCCGGCACGGACAAGATGGACTACTCGTCGCGCTCCGCCGTGATCACGGTGGTGATGGACGGCTCCACGCCTAGCGGCGACCTGACGGCGACCGAGGCGGACACGGTCGGCGCAGACGTCGAGGACTTGGTCGGCGGCACCGGCAACGACGTGCTCACGGGTAACACGCTGGCGAATCACATTCAGGGCGGCGACGGCGACGACTTGATCAGCGGCGGACCAGCGGGAACCTGCACCACGGATCTCGACCTGCTCGACGGCGAGAACGGCAACGACACGTTCGACCAGGGCGCGGCGCCGGATTGCGGCGACACGCTCACGGGTGGCGCCGGTACGGACACCGTCGACTACCAAGGGCGCAGCGCTGCGTTGACCATCACGATCGACGGCGCCGTGAACGACGGCGAGTCGGGTGAGAAGGACAACGTCAAGACCGACGTCGAAATCGTGCTCGGTGGCAGCGGTAACGACTCGATCACGGGTTCGGCGAACGCGGACGAACTGCACGGTGGCCCAGGCAACGACACGATTTTCGGCGCTGCCGGCGACGATCTGCTGATCGGCGACTCGGGCAACGACACGTTGAACGGCGAAGCCGGCAACGACACCTTCGACGAGGGCTTGACCGACGCCGCGTACACGGTTTCGGACGAGAAAGGCCTCGGCGACGACGTGATCAACGGTGGCTCCGGCTTCGACACCGTCGACTACAGCACGCGCACGGCCGACCTCACCGCCACCATCTGCGTGGATGCCTCCAAGATCACGGGCGCGTCCTCGCTCTCGACCCCGGCCTGCACGGACAACGACGGCGACCCCTTGCTCAGTGAGCACGACAAGCTCGTCAACGTGTCGCACTTGATCGGCGGCTCCGGCGCGGACACCTTCACGGGCGGCGCCGGTGACGACACGCTCGAAGGCGGTCCGGGCAACGACACCCTCAACGGCGGCCCGGGCAACGACTCGCTGTTCGGTGACAACGGCGTCGATCACCTCAACGGCGATGCTGGCGACGATTACCTGGACGGCGTCGCAGGTGCCGACTTCCTGAACGGCGACACCGGCGGGACCAACCTGAGCGACGGCGACGTCTGCGTAGACGACGGCACGGACACGCTCACGAACTGCGAGCTCTGAGCTAGAGCGAGCGGCTGAGACTGCGGGCGCTTGGGAAACCAGGCGCCCGTTGTCTTTTGCTTTTGGGGTTGTTGGCTCCCATTTCACGGCTCCGGGGGCCGGCAGCAGCTTAGAGCGCCGTCACCTGCACGGCGTCACGCTCGGCGGCGAGTTCAGCGGCGGCGACGCTGCTCGAGGCGAGATCCTCGCCGAGCTTGAGCTCTGCGCGAGAGATGCCCAGCAAGCGCAGCAGGCTCTGTGGAGGGTCGAGCCCGAGATCGGGCTCTCGCGAAAAGAGCTTGGCAAGCTCGCGCGCGTAGGCCCGCATGAGCTCGAGCGTGGAGATGCCGTCGAACGCGCGCGCCTTGGGGCGGCTCGCCAGCGGCAAGAGCACGAGGCTCGCGAAGAGCCCCTTGTACAACAGGCGCAGGCGCCGCCGCGCCGCGCTTGGGCTGCGCGCGAGAACGTGCCTGAGAAAGTGCACGTTGAGCGGGACGTGAAATGACTCATCGCGCGTCAGGATGACGAGCATGGCGCGCGCGGCCGGTTGGCTCACGTTGCGTAACGCGAGGCGATACGTGGTCGCGCCGATCGTCTCGAACATCAGGTTCGTGAGCACGATGGTTTCCATCCGTTTGGCGCGGCCGTACAGCTTGTAGAACGTGCGGGTCACGCGGCCCATGGGTTGTACGTCGCCGCCGATGCGCCCCAGAAACTCGGTCAAGAGCTGTCGATGCCAGCCCTCCTCGTCGCCGTACAAGCGCAACACGTCGCCGAGTTCTGGATCCCAGCTGGCGACCGTGTCGGCGAGCATGTGCGCCTGAGCGAGGCCCGATTCTTCCGCGCGGAAAGCGGCGTTGAAGAACTTGATGGCGGCACGCCGCTCGGCGTCACTTGCAAAGTTCGCGTTCGCGGAGGGGTCGAGCACCTCCGCCATGTTCGCGCGGCGGCGCTCGAGTGTCTCGAGCCACCAGCGCGTGGGGCGTGAGCTCGGGCTCAAGAGTCGCCTCGCTTTTCGATGGCTGCGACGTAAAATCCGCCAAACACGCGCAGCGGTGAGTCACACAGGGCATGTTCGAGATTCCAAAATAGCTTGCGGCCGAGCCGCGAACGCATCGCGCGAGCCGCCGGGGTGACGATTCGTACGCCGCGCGCGCCAACCAAGATCGTGCCGCGCGGGAGCAGCCGCTTGATCGAAAACGGCGAATCGAAACGCGTGAACACGTGGCCCTCGTGCGTGTTGTCCGCGATGCGTCCGGCGGGGCCGAAGCGCTTGAGCAAGGCGCGCAGGCTGTACGGATTGTAAAACTCCGCCAAGATCATGCCGCCCGGCCGTGTGACGCGCGCCATCTCGGCGAGGGCGCGTTCGATTTCCGGTACGTGCGCGAGCACCTTGAACGAGCAGGTCACGTCGAAGCGCGCGTCTTCGAACGGAAGCTCCGTTGCGGAGCCGAGCGTCACGTTCAGGCCGCGCGCCTCTGCCTTGGCCAGCATGCCCGGCGACAGGTCCACGCCGGTCGCGTTGCGCGCAAAGTCTCGGATCCTCGCGAGCACGAGGCCGGTGCCGCAGCCCACCTCGAGTACGTCGCGGCCGGCGCCGTAACGACGCACGTAGCCCGCCTCGAGCTGGTCGAGCAGCTCGTGGTAGCCGCCCGGATCATTTTTGCCACGCCGCGCCTCGTACCCGGCGGAAAACGCGTCGTAGTAGGCGCGATTGGCCTCTGAGCTGCCCGAGCTATCCATCCTGGTCATCGCCATCTCACCCGTCGTGCTCCAGGTCATCGGAGGGCGCCTCCGAGTCGGCCTTGTCGGGGACACTCACCTCCGACAAGGTCGCGGTCGCGAGCGCTTCGAGCTCGCTCACCTCGCCCTGCACGAAGCCGCAGTTCTTGCAGACGCGCAGCTCGTTCACCGACAACGCGGCCAGGGTCGCGCCGAGCGCCGACGCGGGCACGATCAAGAACGTCGTTTCGCCGCAAGCGCGGCACGCGCCGTCCAGCGAATGCAGTGAGGGGCGCTGCCTCTCGTCACCGGCGTCAGCCGAGAGGCTCGCGCCGAGCGCGTCTGCGATACGTGAAAATTCCGTGCTCACGCGCGCCGCGAGCGTGCTGCGCAGAACGAAGCCGATCGCGAAGAGCAGTGAAACCGTGGCGCAAAGTCCATAAAACCAGGAGCTCGGATTCACGTGTGAGAGCCAGGCGAAAGCGGTCGCGCCGGCCATCACTCCGAGTAAGATCAGATCGCGTGCGCGCGCGCTCTGAGCTCGCCGCGCGAGACGAGCGGCGAGCTCGCTGCGTGCCGCGGCGAGCTCCTCGCCGGCGCTCGCTCGAAAGGGCGGGTCGCCGAGCAGCGTGATGAGCTCGCGTGCGCTTTGCGCGAGTGCGGGCGCCTCGACGTCGTCGCAAGCGGCCAACGCCTGCGCGCGCTCACCCTTCGCGAGCAGGCGCGTGAGCTCCAGCGCGAAGAGCGGCACGCGACGCGTGGCAGAAATCACCAGTAGCGTCCGGATCACCAACGCTGCCACACCGACCGCGATGGCCACTTCTAGCGTCGGGAACTCGTCAGGCACGGCGCTTGAGCGATACCAGAAAGCGACGCGGGCAGCAGCGGGATTTTCGGGCCAAACGACCGCGGCGCTCGCTCGTCCCGCTTTCCCCGTGGGCCTGCCGCTCCGGCAGAGTAGAATCGGAACGTGGCCCGCGCTTTAGCAAAACCGCTCGTGATCGGCGTCAGCGAATACGTCGATCTGCCGGCCTGGGGCATCTCCCGCATGCGCGCCAAGATCGACACGGGCGCCTTGAGCTGCGCGCTGCATGTCGAGAATATCAAGGAGCGAGCGGGGCGCGTGCGCTTCGAGGTCCGCTTGCACAGGAGCCACCGCGAAAAACGCGTGGCGGTCGAAGCCGCAGTCGCGCGACGGGGACTCGTGCGCTCCTCCAACGGCGAAGTGGAAAAGCGACTGTTCGTCCTGGCGCCGGTGCGCATCGGCAACGTCACGCGCAACGTCGAGCTCGGGCTCGTGGATCGGCGCAGCATGATCTACCGCATGTTGATCGGTCGCGGCGCGCTCGCGCGCGGCTTCCTGGTCGACCCGGGTCGGCGCTTCGTGCTGGGTGCGGAGCCCTCTCGGGCTCGCTCGCGGCCCGTCACCGAATCGGTCCGCGCGAAAGCGAGGCTGGCGTGAGGATCGCCATCTTGTCGTCGAGCATCGGCTCCTACAGCACTCGCCGCCTGCGCGAGGCGTGCACTCGGCGCGCGCACGAGGCGATGGTATTGAGCACGCTCCGCTTCAGCTTGTTGGTGGGCGTCGGGCAAGGCGGCTTGTTCTTTCGCGACCAGCCGCTGCGCAAATACGACGCGGTGATCCCGCGCATCGGCGCTTCGCTCAGCACGTTCGGTACTGCCGTACTGCGGCAGTTCGAGTGCAGCGGCGTTTTTGCGCTCAACGGTTCCGAGGCGGTCAGCAGGGCGCGCGACAAACTGTGGGCAATGCAGCTGCTCAGCCGCGCCGGCGTCGCCGTGCCGCCCACGGCGTTCACGCGTGACCGCGAGGGCGTCGCGGAGTCAATCGCGCGAGTGGGCGGCGCCCCGCTGATTCTAAAGCTTCTGACGGGCACCCAGGGCCTTGGAGTGGTGCTCGCGGAAACCATGCAAGCGGCTACCGCCGTGGTCGACATGCTGCACAGCGTGCAGGAGCACGTGCTGATTCAGCGCTTCGTGCGCGAAAGCGGCGGACGCGACGTGCGCGCGTTCGTGGTCGGCGAACGGGTCGTCGCGGCGATCGAGCGTCGCGCCGCTGACGGCGAGTTTCGCGCGAATTTACACCGCGGCGCGCGCGCATCACGGGTCGTGCTCGACCCGGAGTTCGAGCGCGCGGCCGTGCGCGCGAGCCAAGCACTCGGGTTGCAAGTGTCCGGTGTCGATCTCGTGCAAGGCCCCGAAGGTCCGCTGGTGATCGACGTCAACGCCTCACCGGGGCTGGAAGGAGTGGAGACAGTCACGGGCATCGACGTCGCCGGCGCGATCATCGAGTACCTCGAACGACAATTCACACTGCGCTAGGCGGTCACACGATGCGCCCCGGCGACCACCCCGAGTTCTTCCGTCTGCCCCCGCCCGAGGGACGCTCGCGCGAGAGCTCGATCGTGCTCGATCGAGACGGCCGCTTCTGGCACGACGGTTCACGGGTCGACCACCCGGGCATGGCGCGCGCCTTCGCGTCTTGGATCCAGCGTCACCCGGACGACGGGCGTTACATTCTCAGCAACGGCTATGATTGGTGCTATTTTCGTGTGGAGGGCACGCCTTTTTTCGTCGAGGCCGTAGTCGAGCGCGCCGGGCGGCCGTGGCTCATTCTCTCGGACGGCAGTGAGGAAGAGCTTTCGCCGGAGCGCAGCCAAGTCTCCGCGGACGACGCGCTGGTCACCGCGGTCAAGGGCGGGCAATTTCGAGCGCGCTTTTCGCGCGCCGCGCAAACCGCGCTCGCGCCGTGGCTGACCGTGACACAAAGCGGCGAAATTTGCCTGGAAATCACTGGGACTCAATGGCCCCTGCGCGACGCGGCCGCGGCCAGTCCGACGAATCCTCATTAATGCTTAGAGCAGGGAAGCCGGAGCTCGTGATAAAAGGCCCGGCCCCATGCGCGTGTTAGCCGCTGATCGCCTGTCTGAGTCGAGTTTGGATGAGATGCGGACGCTGGGCGTCGAGGTCATCTACGAGCCCAGCCTGGAGGGCGCGGAGCTGCGCAACATGCTCGACGGCGTCAACGTGCTGATCGTGCGCGGCACGGTGGTCGACAAGGCGGCAATCGACGCGGGCAAGGCGCTGAACCTGATCATCCGCGCCGGCGCCGGCGTCAGCAACATCGACGTGTCGACGGCGAGCGAGCGTGGGATCTACGTCGCCAATTGTCCGGGCCGCAATGCGTCGGCGGTTGCGGAGCTCACGTTCACGCTGATCGGCTGCCTAGACCGGCGTGTGCCGGACGCAGTCGAAAGCCTGCGCGCAGGGCGCTGGGAAAAGCACGAGTACGCGCGCGCGGTCGGTCTGTGCGGGCGACGCATCGGTATCCTGGGGCTCGGTCACGTGGGCCGCGCGGTGCTCAAGATCGCCCAAGCCTACGGGATGCAGCCATTCGCTTGGAGTCGTTCACTATCGTCCTCGCGCGCGAGCGAGTTCGGCGTCACGCGCGTGGCGTCTCCGGAGGAGCTCGCGCGTTCGGTCGATATCCTCACGCTGCATCTCGACCTCGGCGATCGCCCGCGGCAGATCGTCGACCGCCGCGTGCTCGAGGCCCTGCCCGAGCGGGCGATGTTCATCAACACGTCGCGCGCCGAACTCGTCGACTACGACGCGCTGCTCGATCTGATCGAAAAACGCGGGTTGCGTGTCGGGCTCGACGTGCTCCCGAACGAGCCGGACACGCGCGTCGGCAGCTACGAGCATCCGATCGTCAAGCACAAGAACGTGTACGCCACGCCGCACATCGGCGCGTCCACCGACGAAGCACAAATCACCATCGCCAACGAGACGGCCCGCATTTTGCGCAGCTTCTTGACCAAGGGTGAAGTGCCCAACGTGGTGAACATTCACGCCACGTCTTGGGCTCGCTATCAGCTCGTCGTCAGGCACGTCGACAAGGTGGGCGCGCTGGCCAACGTACTCGGCGTGCTCAAGCGCCACGGCATCAACGTTCAGGAGCTCGACAACACCGTGTTCGAAGGTGGCCGCGCCGCGTGCGCCAAGATCCGGCTCGGTTCACGACCCTCGGACAATTGTCTGCAAGAGATCATGGCGTTCGACGGCGAAGTGCTGCACGTGGATCTCGTGACTTTGCCGAATCTTGCTTAGGGAAGAGTTGAACAGGAAGGCGCGAAGACCGCGCTGCGTGGTAGCCGAAGGGGTGGGGAGGAAGATTTTTGTTTGGGGGACCGCAGCGCGTCGCGCTGCGCCGAAGCAACGGCTGATGCGTTGGGGCTTTAGGTCAGGACTCAACAACGTCCACCTGCTCGGATGCAGCAAGCCGGACGACACGCTTGTGCCGGCGGACGCTGCAGTTGCCCTCTGAAAAAACGGACCGACCTTGGAGTCTTGGAAGACCAGATCGCGATCGAGAAACAGGACTGAGACCCCATGAGACCCGGCGAAACCGGCGCCTCCTGTTCCATGCAAAGGAAGCGTCGCTCGGCAGGAGGGCAGAGAACTTCAAGAAAAAACTAATAAAATCCAGCATTTATTATTCCTTGCCCGTCCCCGATCCCTTAGCTAAACTCCCGCGCGACAACTTGGGTGAGTCCCGTCGGACCGCTCTTCACAGAGGGTCCGTTTTTTTTTCCCTACGCTCCAATGAACATTGCCCACGAAAAATTGCCCGGCCTCGATCGCGAGCGTGTGCTCGCGGTGGTGGAGCCGGTGCTGATCGCGCACCGCGTCGAGTGCGTGGAGCTCGTGTGGCGAACGGATCGTGGGGGCTGGCTGCTCGAGGTCACCATCGAGCGTCCGGATACGCGCGTCCCGGGTGAGGGCGTCACGATCGACCTGTGCAGCGACGTCTCCCGTGATCTGTCGGCCGCGCTGGACGTCGCTGATTGCATTCCGCATCACTACACGCTCGAGGTGGGCTCGCCCGGCGTGGAGCGGGCGCTGTACAACCCGCGCGACTACGAGCGCTTTGCCGGGCAGGGCGCGCGCGTCAAGTTGAAGACGCCGCTTGCGAGTCAATATGTACTCTCTGGCACGCTGCACGGTCTCGATGAGTCCGGTCGCGTGCTGCTCGAAACGGAACGAAGCGAGCTCGTCAACATCGAGCTCGAAACGATCGACAGCGCTCGGTTGATCTTCCAATGGAAGAAGCCCGGCGCGCCCGCCGCTCACAAGGCGAATCAGCGGCGCACAGCCGGCCACGGGCGTCACGCCCCGCGGCCACAGCGGAGTAGGTGAAGGATGGCAGCACAAGCAGCGACCCTCGGCGTCGATCTCGCGACGATCGTCGATCAGGTCGCATCGGAAAAAGGCATCGACAAGAAGGTGCTGATCGAGACCATGGAGGCGGCCATCCTCAAGGCCGCTCAAGCGGTGTTCGGTCCGACCCGTGAACTCGAAGCACGCTTCAATGAAGAGAGCGGCAACATCGATCTCTTTCAGTACATGACCGTGGTGGAGGAGGTGACGCAGACCGATCGTGAGATCGCGCTCGACATCGCCCGCAAGCACGGCTTGGAAGCGGAAATCGGCGAGGAGCTCGGCTTCCAGGTGTTCTGGCACCCACGCGACGCGGAGCGCGCGCGCCAACAGGACAAGGAGTTCGGCGCTGTGCTCGACATGAGGCAAGCGCGCAGCGCATTCGGGCGCATCGCGGCCCAGACCGCGAAGCAAGTGCTCTTGCAGCGCGTGCGCGACGCGGAGCGCGACATCATCTACAACGAGTACAAAGACCGCCAAGGTCAGCTGATCCGCGGGATCGTGCGGCGCTTCGAAAAGGGTCACAACATCATCGTCGATCTGGGCAAGACCGAGGGTGTACTGCCGGCGCGCGAGCAAACCCCGCGTGAAACCTACCGTCCCGGCGATCGCATCGTCGCGTTCGTGAAGAACATCGACCGCGAGTCGCGCGGCCCGATGATCATCTTGAGCCGCAGCGCACCGCACCTGGTCGACAAGTTGTTCGAGGCCGAGGTCCCCGAGATCTACGAGGGTATCGTCAAGATCGTCGGCGTCGCGCGCGAGCCGGGGTCGCGCAGCAAAATCGCGGTCACTACGCGGGATTCCGACGTCGATCCAGTCGGCGCCTGCGTGGGTATCAAGGGCTCACGGGTGCAGGCCGTGGTGCAGGAGCTCCGCGGCGAGAAGATCGACATCGTGCCGTTCGATCGCGATCCGGCGCGCTACATCATCAATGCGATTCAGCCGGCCGAGGTCAACAAGGTGATCGTCGACGAAGCGGATCATCGCATGGAACTCGTGGTTCCAGACGAGAAGCTTTCGCTCGCGATCGGTCGCAAGGGTCAGAACGTGCGCTTGGCATCGCAGCTCACGGGCTGGAAGCTCGACATCATCAGCGAGAGCAAATTCAAGCAGATGGAGGACGAGGCGCTGGTCGTGCTCAAGGAGATCGACGGCGTGACGGAGGATCTGGCCAAGGCCATGTACCGCCTCGGCTTCCGCGCGCTCGACGAAATCGCAGAAGCTGCGATCGAGGAGCTTGTCACGATCGACGGCGTCGAGAGCGAGGAGCGCGCACAGGAGCTCAAAGCGGCCGCCGACAGCACCATGGAGCGCTTGCGGCGGGATCGCATTCAGCGCGCGTCTTCCCAGGTCGAGCCGCTGTCCGAACGCGACAAGCTGCGCTTCGTGCCCGGTGTCGGCACGCGCACCGTGCAATTGCTCGAAGAGGCTGGTTACAAAACCGTTCAAGATCTCGCCAGGGAAGACGCTGATCGCCTAGCGATCCGCACCGGGCTCGGCATCAAGAAGGCGCGCCAAATTCAGGTCGGCGCAGGCCACTTCTTGAGCACGGAAGCTCGTGAGATCGAGGAGGCGCGTCGTCAGGTAGCTGCTTCCGCGGCTGCGGCGCCTGCTCAGCCGGCCGAAGAGACGTGAGAGAGGATCGCCCGAGGACCATGCTGCGAACGTGTGTTGGCTGTCGCGAGCTCGGCGCTCCTGCCGAGTTCGTACGCGTGGTCGCTGCGCCCGACGGCGAGCTGATTCCGGATCTGTCCGGCTCGGCCTTCGGGCGCGGGGCATGGGTTCACGCCGACGCGCGTTGTATCAAGCAGGCCGTCCCGCGCGGTTTCGCTCGAACTCTGAAGGCGAACATCACCGCGAACCCGGCGAGCTTTCTCGCGCTGTTGCGCGCGCAAGCCGAGCGGCGTGCGCTGTCTCTGATCGGTTCTGCGTTTCGCGCGCGCAAGGCGGCGGCGGGCTCCACGGCAGTCCGCGACGCAGCTGCCGCCGGCACGGTGCGCTTGTTGGTCGTCGCGAGCGACGCGCGTGCCGCAGCCGAAACGGCCTGGGTCGACGCCTTGGTCGTCGCCGGCCGCGCGCGTGCGTTCGCGAACAAAGAGATTCTAGGTAACGCGATCGGGCGGCCGGAGACGGGCGTGATCGCGATCTTGGATAATGGACTTGCCGCGGCGCTCGGCCGAGCGTTGGACGTCGCGGCTCTTTCCCTAGCGAGCTCAGCCGAGCCGCGAGGGCGTGACACGGTTGTGACGGAGGTTGGATGAGCAAGCTGCGTGTTTACGAGGTGGCCCGTGATTTGGGCCTCGATAACAAGGCGCTGGTCGCGCTGTTGCAATCCGTCGGAGCGCCCGACGTACGCAATCATATGAGCGCGGTCGCGCCGGAAGTGATCGAGCGCGTACGTCGACACCTCGAGAAACAGAAGCAGCCGACGGTAGTCGAGGAGCGCATTCGTCCGACGGTCGTGAAGCGACGCGCGGTCGCCAGTCGGGGCGGTGCCGAGGCGTCTGCTCCGGCGCACGCCGCGCCGCCGCCGCCGCCACCCTCCGCGCCGGTGGCGTCTGAACGCGTTGTCACGCGCGAGCCGTCGCGGCCAAAAGCCTCGCCCGAGGCGCAGCCCGAGTTAGCCGTTCCGCCCGAGCCCGTCGTCGCGTTCGCGCCGCCCGCTCCACAGATGCCCGAGGTGGAGAGCTCGCCGCGCCCCGTCGTGGCCGCACCTCCGGCTTCGCCTGCTCCGCCCGAGCCGGCGGCTCCAAGCCCGCAGCCGCCCGAGCCGCCCGCGGTGCGTCCCTCGACGGGACCCAAGACGGGCATCGACGTCTGGGAGGGTCGCCCTGGCGTGCCGATGCCGCAAGCGCAGCGTGGCAGCCCACTCCCTCGGCGCGTCCAATACGACGCAAAGGCCGGCGCTGCTGGCGGCGCGGGTCGCCCGCGTCCCGGTGGACCGCAGATGCAAGGGCGTTCGGGTCCCGGCGGCAGGCCGGGTATGCGCGGCCGCGGCATCGGCTCGATGCCGAAGGGCAAGATAACCGGCCAGGTCGTCACGCAAGAGCGCTCCGCGCACAAAAAGATCGTGCGCATCGAGGAGTCGATCGGCTTGCAGGGGCTTGCCGCGAAGATCGGCGTCAAGGCTACCGAAGTGCTGATGAAGCTGATGCGCCTCGGCACGACCGGCGTGAACATCAACAGTACGCTCGATTCCGACACGGCCAAGATCGTCGCCAACGAGTTCGGCTGGGAGGTCGAGGACATCGCGGTCAGCGAAGAAGCGCAGCTGCAGCAAGCGCAGGGCGCCGAGTTGGAGGAAGCGGGCGACAAGATCCTGCGTCCACCGGTCGTGACGGTGATGGGTCACGTCGATCACGGCAAGACCAGCTTGCTCGACCAGATCCGAAAATCGAACGTCGTAGCCGGCGAAGCGGGCGGTATCACCCAGCACATCGGCGCTTATTCGGTCGAGACCGCGCACGGCCCGATTACGTTCCTGGATACGCCGGGCCACGAGGCCTTCACGGCCATGCGCGCGCGCGGCGCGCAAACCACGGATCTGGTCGTGCTGGTGGTCGCCGCCGATGACGGCGTGATGCCGCAAACGCGCGAGGCCATCAACCACGCGAAGGCGGCGCAAGTGCCGATCGTCGTCGCGATCAACAAGATCGACAAGCCCGAGGCGAACGCCGATCGCGTCAAGCGTCAGCTCGGCGAGCTCGGTTTGGTCTCCGAAGAGTGGGGCGGCGACACGCTGTATCAACCGGTCTCCGCCGTCACGCGCGAGGGGATCGACAAGCTTCTCGAACAGATCGCGCTGCAGGCGGAAGTGCTCGAGCTCAGGGCCAATCCGGCCAAGCCTGCCACGGGCGTGGTGGTGGAAGCCGAGCTCGATCGCGGTCGCGGCCCGGTGGCCACGGTGCTGATCACGGACGGCACGCTCAACCGCGGCGACGTGATCCTGGCCGGCGGCGCTTACGGCAAAGTGCGCGCGATGCAGGATTCCGTCGGTCGACAGTTGAACACCGCCGGTCCGTCCACGCCCGTCTTGATCATCGGCTTGAACGACGTACCGAGCGCCGGTGATCCGATGCACGTCGTCACCGACATGAAGAAGGCGCAGGAGATCGCCGACTCGCGCAAGACCAAGGAGCGGCGCAGTCTGGCGCCCTCCACCGGCGCGCGCGCTATGTCGCTGGAAGAGCTGGCGAAAGCCATGCAGGAGACCGATCAGCTCGAGCTCAAGCTGATCATCAAGGCGGACGTGCAGGGCTCAGTGGAGGCCGTGGCAGATTCCCTCGTCCGGCTCAGCACCGAGAAGGTCAAGGTGAGCGTGGTGCACTCCGGCGCCGGCGCCATCACGGAGGGCGACGTCAACCTCGCGGTCGCCGCTGGCGCCATCATCATCGGCTTCAACGTCAAGCCGGCGGGCAAAGCCGCGGCTCTCGCTCAAAAAGAGAACGTCGAGATCCGCCAGTACACGATCATCTACAACGTCGTCGATGAAGTGAAAGCCGCCATGGAGGGCCTGCTCGCGCCGAAACAGATCGAGAAGAACATCGGCAAGGCCGAGGTGCGGCAGGTGTTCAAGCTCAGCAAGGCCGGCGTCGTGGCCGGCTGCATGGTGATCGAGGGCGTCGTCAAGCGCGCCGGCGGCGTACGGCTGACGCGCGAGGGCGCGCAGCTCTGGCAAGGCAAAATGTCGAGCCTCAAGCGCTTCAAGGACGACGCGCGCGAGGTCAAAGAAGGCTTCGACTGCGGTATCGCCCTCGAAGGTTACGCCGACGTACAGGTAGGCGACATCATCGAGGCCTTCGAAGTCGAGTCTGTAAAGCAGACTTTGTAGTTGGGTTGGCGCCGCCTGGATCAGATGGAACTATTCCCGCTCGGGAGGTTCCTCGTCCCGCCTTCGCAACATGCTTTGCGATCCCATCGTTCGGTTGAAACAGCAGGCGGCCGGTTCACCCCTTCGGGTACCACGAAGCGCGGCCGCCGGTTCGTGTAGGGTCTTGCTCTCCCCGTTCGATCGCGATCTGCTGGTGCCAAGATCCAGGAAGTGGTTCCGGGCTAGGGCATTTGCCCTAGCCAAAACCAAGCCCGAGCGCCTTCAGGGAATGCCCAGGCGTCACGGCGTGTAGATACGTCGCACTAACCCCAAAAAACTCTCCGCCTCCCCGCCATGTTCCCCGCAATAAGTCGAAGCGCGCCGCGCCCGTGATGCGCCTGGCGCCCTAGGCGTCCTCGCGCAATAGTCCCTCTAAATGTTCATCGGCGTCGCGCGAATCATTTTGCAGATCCCTGGTGCGCGGTCGCTCAAGGATCGGCGGCGCGTGGTGAAGGGACTCAAGGATCGCGCGCGCGCGCGGCTGCCGATTTCGATCGCCGAGGTGGGGGACCTCGAGCGGTATCAGGTGGCGACGCTCGGGGTGTGTGTGGTGGCCAACGAGTCGGCGCGTTGTTCGGAGGTGTTGTCGCACGCCGCGAGCCTCGCCAATTCGGCCGACGCCATCGTCGCCGATGTGGCGACCGAGATCGTGTCGTTTGGAGATGGCGGCAAAGGCGTACGAGGTGGCATCGAGCAAGCGCTCGAGCGCCTGCCGGACGCCTTCGCATTCGAGGAAGACGAGGAGCCGTGAGCAGCGACGGTCGTCGTGGAAAGCGCGTGGCGGAGCTGATCCGCATTCATCTCGCCGAGTGCTTGCGGCGGGAGATCGACGATCCGCGGCTCTCGGCGCTGGTGCTCACCTCGCTGGAGGTCACTGACGATCTGGCGAGCGCGCGCGTCGGCGTGCGCCTCTTGATCGGCGATGACGACCCAAAGCAGCGCAAGGCCGTGCTCGGCCGGCTGGAGCGAGCGTCCGGCCGTTTGCGCCGGCTGATCGCGCCGCGGCTCGAGCTTCGGCGTGCGCCCGAGCTGCGCTTTCACTACGACGCAGGCCACGACGCCACACGGCGCGTGGAAGAGTTGCTCCACGAAATCGAGAGCGAACGCAAAGAAGAGTGAAGGGCGGGGCGCCGGTCTACTTCTGAGTGATCATCACTTGGACGCGGCGATTCTTGGCTTTGTTCGCGTCGGTGGTGTTCGGGACGAGCGGTTTGCTCTGACCGTAGCCCTTGGCACTCATGCGCGAGGGATCGACACCGAGTTTGGCGATCGCGTCCACCACGGCTTGCGCGCGGGCCTGGCTCAAGCGCAGGTTGTAGGCTTCATTGCCCGTGTTGTCCGTGTGTCCCTGCACTTCGACCTCTTTGATGTCGGGGTGTTTGCTCATCACGTCCGCGAGTTCTTCGAGGATGCCCATCGAATCCGGCAAAATGTCGGCTGAATCCGTCTGGAAATGCACCTGCTTCTTGAGCTTGATCTCGCGGCCCGCGACGACCACGTTCGGCTGCGCGGGGCGCTTGTTGAGCAGGATGCGGGCCTGCGACTCTTCATGCGGGCGCACGGTCACTTCCGACACGTTGGTGAAGTAGCCCGGGACGTCGACCGTGAACTTGAGCGGCCCCGGCGGCACGTTTTCGAAGCGGAACGCGCCGTTGGCGTCGGCGGTGAGGTTGAGTTCGCGGTTCAGCTTGTCCGTGACCTTGACGGAGCCGCCGCCGACGGGGCCGGCGCCGTCCGCGTCGACGAGCGAGCCGACCACGGTGCCGACCTTGGGCAGCGCTTCGAGCTCGCACTGGACGCTGAACACGTTGCTCGGCTGCGCGCCAGGCGGTTGGTTCGGGTCCACGGGGCCGGGCTGTGCGGGCATGCCGGGCTGTGCGGGCATGCCGGGCTGTGCGGCTGGCGGAGCGCCTGCGACCATGGGCGGCGCGACGGTGCCGGGCGGGCCACCGACGCCGGCTTGGACCACGCCGCCGGGTTGACCCGGCGCAACCGGCTGAACGGTGGCGCTGCATTGCCCGTCACGATACCCGCTCGCGCTGACGTTGAACGTGTACGTGCCGGGGTCGAGCGGCGCGCTGCGGAACGTGCCGTCCTCGCGCGACACCATGCCGGTCATGCTGCGGCCATCGAACTTGATGACGGCGTCCGGTATCGGGTTGGTGGTGTTCTTTTCCACCACCACGCCTTGCACGAAGTATTCGGTGGGCGCCGCGGGCGGCGGCGGCGGCGCGGGCGGCGCCTCGACCCGCTGAACGACGGGCTTGGGCGGCACGGTATCGACGCCGTAACCGATGCCGAGCCAGAAGTTCCACGGCATTTCCGGCACGATTTCATCGACGAACTTGGAGGTGCCGCTGGTCCCAATGTCGAAGGCGGTGAGTAGCGAGAGCCCGTGGTCCGGCCAGGGGAACACGCGCGCGCCGATTGTCAGACGCGAAGGGCTCGTGGCAAAGCCTTGGTTTTCACCGAGGCAGCCCTCACCGTTGGCGAGCGCGCCCTCCGCCTTACAGACGTAGCTCTGCCGATTGAAGGGCAGATCCATGGTCCACTCCGCGAAAGGTCGCACGTACTCGTGCACGAATTCGCCGCCTAGCCCGAGCTGCAGGAAATCGACGCGATTGATGTCGAGGCCGAAGCGCTCGATGCGCGTGATGTTCTGGTTGCGACCGAGCGGCGGCGGATTTTGCTCGACGCTCTTGACGATGTTGGCGGAGTTGTCGAACTTGTAGCCGACGTTCAGGTGGAAGCGGAGCGGGATGCGGTCGGCCGCGTTGAGGCGATTGTTGAGATCGGCGGTGGCGAGCGCGCGGAACGCAAAGCTCGTGCTCCCGCCGTCGAGGCCGACGCCGCCGGTGCCGTTCAAGAGGTAGAGCTCCGCCGCGCCGCCGACGAAGAAGATCTGGTCGGGGGACATGGGCATGAAGCCCTTGAGCCCGAAGGTCGTGTCGCCGAGCACTTGCAGGAGCTGCGGGCGGCCGCGAGAGTCGCTGGTGGCGTGATTGTGGAAGGACCCGTACATCTCCAAGAAAGGCAGCACGGTGGCCGAGAGGCCGAGATGCACCGCAACGCGCGTGACGTCATCCGACTGGCCTTGCGGTTCGCCGTTCAATGACGGGCAGGGGGTGCCGGAGCCGCACAGGAAGCCGGAGTCGGTGAAATAGCTGCCCATGAGCGACATGCGGAACGTGCCAGACGCACCTGCGCCCGCCTCGCTCACACGCAGTAGACCGGTGGCACCGGCGATTGTGTTGCCGAGGTGCAGCGACATCGCGCGCCAAGCGCGGTCCGTTTCCGTGGTGTCTGGCGAGGCGCCCGCGCTGGCACCAGCGAGCTCGGACCCTTGCGCGCTGGTATCCATGTTGTTGACGCCCACGGATGCTTGAGCTCCGAAAGCGGGCTGCGGTGCGCCGGCTTGCGGCGGTGGCTGGCCTGGCTGTGCGCCGGGTTGCGTGGGTGCGGGCTGCGCGGGCTGCATCGGCGCGCCGGGTTGCATGCCTGGTTGAACCGCTGCGCCGGGCTGCACGGGCGCGCCAGGTTGAACGGGGGCGGGAGCTGGCTGTGCTGGAGCTCCGGGTTGTGCGGGCGGGAACCCTGGTTGAGTCTGCGCTCCGACCGACGCGGTCACGAAGAGCGCACCAAGAACCGACAACGAAGCAAATCCAACCCGTTTCATCATGCGTTTCCTGAAGTGTTCAGAGCGGCTGCAGTGTGAAGCCCCAAAGCCGCGCCATAGTTAACACGTTTTTTGTGTTGTTGCTGGAAGGACGAGGGAAGGGCGAGCAGCGGCTGATCGCGCTAGCGCCAGCGCGATTTTTCCCGGATCGCTCGTGAAAGGTCCAGTTTTTGGGCGAGCAGGCACAGATACCCGATGCTTCTTTGCTCCCGTCCGACCACCAAGTACCCTCACGCGACCGTGAGCACTCTGATTCGCGTCGACGGCTTGCGCAAGGAGTTTCGCATCGGATTTCTGAGGCGCCGCGTGCTCGCGGTTCAGGGGATCTCCTTTGCGGTCGAGGCCGGCGAGATCTTCGGCTTCCTCGGTCCCAACGGCGCGGGCAAGACCACGACCATCAAAATGCTGACCGGCTTGATCGCGCCGACCAGCGGCAACGCCTCTGTTTTCGGACACCCGATCCCGAGCCCGCGAGCGATGGCGCAGGTCGGTTTTCTGCCGGAAAACCCGTATATCTACCCGTACCTCACGCCACGCGAGTTCGTGGAACTGTGTGGGAGACTCTCCGGACTCAGCGCGCGCGCAGTGCGTGAGCGCGCGCGGCGCGTGTTGGAACAAACGGGCGTCTGGTACGCGGCGGATCGCCCCGTGCAACGGCTATCGAAGGGCATGTTGCAACGCACCGGCCTCGCTGCGGCCCTCGTGGCGGATCCCGAGCTCCTGATCTTGGACGAGCCCATGAGCGGGCTCGATCCAGTCGGGCGCAAGGAGGTGCGCGATTTGATTTTGAATGAGCAGAAGAGCGGGCGCACGATCTTCTTTTCGACGCACATCTTGAGCGACGTGGAAGCGATTTGCGACCGAGTGGCGATTCTGCGGCGCGGTCAAGTCGTGGTGAGCGGTCGCCTGAGCGATCTGCTCAAACACGACGTGCGGCGTACGGACCTGATGCTCACGGGCGCGGACGCCGAATTTGCCGCTGAATGCGCGAGCGCCGGGCATGTCGTTCGGCAGTTGGCCGAGCGCTTGGTGATCGAGATCGAGGGCCAGGCGCACGTGTCGACGTTGCTCAAGCGCGCGCTCGAGCGAGGCTGCCAAGTAACGGAAGTCGTGCCGCGCCACGAGACGCTCGAAGAGTTGTTCGTGCGCGAAGCGATCGACGAGAACGTCGAATCGAAGCGCTAGGCGGCGCGCCGAGCGCGGCGTTTGCCGAGCACGGCGCGGGCGGTCTCGAGGTCGGCGCGGTCGAGTTCGCGCGTGACGACCAGCACGAGCGCGTACACCACGACCACGACGCCGGCGTACACCGGCGTGACGAGCTTACTCGCGTGCGGTAAATACCTGCCCACTGCGACCGCGACCGACAGCGCGAACAGCACGCGCAGCACCACGCGCAACGGCACGACGGCACCCGCCGCGCGCTGCACGAGAAACGCCGCTGAAAGCGTGGCCAAAACCAAGCCCGTGGACGTCGCCTGTGCCGTTGCGAGCAAGAGCCCCGGTCCAAACGTTCCACCGCGCACGCGCAGAAAGCACAGAACCACCACCAACAGGAACGCAATACCGACCACGACTGCGCTGTCGATCTCGCGATTGAGGCTGTTGAGCACGGTGGTGAGCACGCCCAGGATCGCGAACGCCAGAAAGCCGAGCGCGAGTAGCTCGAGGCATGGACCGCCGAGCGTGGCTGCTTCGTGCCCGTACACGAGTTCCACCAGGCGCTCGCTGAGGCCGGCGCTGACGCTGACGATGGCAGCGCCGAAGATGCACGAAAGCCGGACGCCCGTGCTGACGTAGCGCGCGACGGCCACGCGATCGCCGTCGCGCGCGGCCTTGGCGAGCATCGGAAACAGGATGAAAGTGACCGCGATCAGCAGCTGATACGGTAGAAATGAAAAGAGTTGAATCGCGCGATACGCACCGACGAGCGTGTCGGCTGCCGCGGGACCGAGCCCCGACGCGATCGCCGCGTCGGCGGCAAAGCGGCGGAGCAGCAATGAATCGGCCTGCAGGAGCAAATTGAGCAACCCCTGACCGATCAGGATCGGTCCGATGAAAATCAGGTGCGCCTTCACGCTGAGCGCCGACGGTCCGCGCCGGCCGATCCCGACGACGCTCGCGGCGAGCGCGAAGACGATCAGCGCGCCGCCCACGAACCCGGCGCTCGCCCCGTCGATGCCCGAGCCGCCGCCGTGTTCGAACAGCAGCGCGCCGACAACGAGCCCCACCGTGCGCAGCGTGGTCGCGAGCATGTCGAAGCCCGCTTGATAGCTGAACCGTCGCTGCCCGTTCAGCACGCCGACCAGCGGCGTATACAGCGAGTAGAGTAGCAAAATCGCGCTCAAGATGCGCAGCGCGGGCACCACGTGGCTCATGCCGAACGCGCGCCCGATCCAAGGCGCCAAGCCAAAGAAGGCCGACCCGAGGCCGATGCCGAACAGCGCGTGCAAGCCGAACACGCGTCGAATCGTGCCCGCTTGCGTAGAAGGTGTGGCGTGCGCGACCGCGCGGCTCACACCTTGAATGGACGTGGTCGTGACTGGATTGGAAACGATGCTCGAGGCGGATAGAGCGCTCGACAAGGCGCCGTAGCCACCCAAGCCGAGCACGCGCGGCAACACGATTTGCTGCACCAGCCCGACCAGCATGAAATAAATCTTCGCAAACGCGATCGCGAGTCCGCCGCGCCCGGCGCTGCGAGCGAGCTCGCCCTCGTTCACAGGCTGTGACGAAACCGCGTCGCCCGCCTCGACCGAGCCCACGTCACCGGTCGATTCCTGCGAAACCTGCACGCCCACGCCTATGGCACCCTCCCCGCCGCCCCGTCAACCGCACAAACCCCGCGAGATGCCAGCTTTCCGCGCGCTACGCACGAAGCCCGCAAGAACCCTTGACCTCGATGCGCCCGTGACTACTCTCCGGCTCCCATTCCGGTGTAGCTCAGTTGGTAGAGCAGGCGGCTGTTAACCGCCGGGTCGTAGGTTCGAGTCCTACCGCCGGAGCAACTGTTCGAGATCGCTCGGGTTGAGCGCTCACCAACCGCGACGGAAGTAAGAACTCGGAGCCGTACGAAGTCGTGGTTCGCAGGGCCGGAGCTAAGTCTTGGTGTTGTGCGCAGCGCGGAGCACGCTGGACGCTTCTACGTGGCCGCTCTGCTCGGCCTCTTCGTGGGGCAGGCGCTCAAATTCGCCGCGTTGGGATGGGTCAGCTCCCGCCGCCAGCAGTGCTCGAATGATATCGAGGTTGCCGCTGCACGCTGCTCTTACCAGGACGGTCTCGCCGTAGTCGTCGGATGCGTTGCTGTCAGCACCGTGTTCGAGCAAGACGTGCACCGTAGTGAAATGACCGTTGCCCGCGGCTGGCATCAGCGCGGTTCGGAACTCATTGCCGTCGGTCTGATCCACGGCGGCGCCACGTTCCAAGAGCAGGCGGACGATCTCGGTATGGCCGAAAGCCGCGGCGCCGTGCAGCGCCGTTTCGTCGTACTCGTCGAGAGCGTCGACGGGCACTTCACGGTCCAACAGGCGGCGAACTTCCTCGAGATCGCCACGTTCTGCTGCATCGTGCAGGCTCCCCATGGCAAACCGGCAGCTCAGGTGGCGGCTGCGAAGCCGCAAGCCACGAGCAGCGCTCGTTCAACCTCGCCCCAGCGCTTCCCGTCCAGGCGCGTGATTGTCGCGCCGATGCGTTCCTTCCTTGCGAGGGAGACGTGGTCGAAGTTGAGCGCGCACGCGGCAGGCATACCATCGTCCTCGGTGAGGACGACCTCGGTGTGAATGCCGCGGATGGTTCGCGTGGCGGGGACGACAATGACCTCGTTCAGGCTTGGTAGAGCTGAATCGCGTGACAGGAGCAGCACCGGACGGCGCTTGTCGGGAAGCGCGAACGTGTACCAGCGGATTTCACCGCGCTGCACCGAACTCCTCCCAACCGTGCCCTTCCCAAGCGAGTGGCTCTTCGTCTGTCGTGAACTCGTCGGTTGCGGGCGGCGCGGACGCGTAGGCGTCGGCCGGGTCGTCCTGAGCAGCGGCTCGTAGCGCTAGCTTCGCCAACCGAACGCGCTCGTCGTGCGGTAGCTTCAGGATCAAGGGCCAAAAGTCGCTCGCGGTGAGCGGGTCGCTCATGTCCGAAGGATAGCCCAATCTCTGGTGAGGGCCTATGCCGTGCCGGCAGCTTTGGGACGCTGCGCAGCGAAACGCCCAAGAATCTGGGTCACTCGTGCTCGCGACAGTCCTTCGCGTCGAGCGATCGCGGCTCGAGATGCGACCTGCCCGGTGTCGAGCTGTCGCTGCCACTGCGCGGCGCGTCCGGGCTCCTTCGACGACCGCCTTCGTTGGTCTTGAGTGGGGCTCTTCCGGATTCGCCTTCTTGCCGCAGCGAAATCCACCAAAACCCGTGACGCGAAGTTCTTACTTGAGGAGCGGTTAGGGAGCAACGAAGAGCCTCGAGGCAAGCGCCTCGGGGCTTTGATGTTTTGGGGCTCGGCGTTGCCGCTAGGCGGCGGCCCCGTCGAAGGTAGTCGCGCGACCCTTAGCTCGTTATTTTCGCGACCAGCGCCTCGGACTCGGCGAGGAACTTCGCCACGTGAGTCGCGTCGGCCAGCTTTGGCGACCGCTGAATCGCCGCACCTTTCTGGTTGAAGAGCGCGGTGCTGTGCGTTTCGAGGTCGGCTGAGACGAGCAGCGGGACGATTCTGGAGGCGTATTTCCGAGGCGTGGGAGTGAACCAGCCGATGATGGTCTCCATGACGCGCGACTTGAGCGAGTCTTTGCCGAAGAAATTGTCGCGGATGTTAGTCTTGATGAGGCCCGGGTTGAGGCCGAAGACGTTGACGCCTGGGTAGCGCGTCGCGCCCTGGAGGACGAGCATTTCGTTGCCGGCCACGGTATTCATGTGGACCGCCATGGCGCTGTAGGATTTCTCGGCGTTGAGGTCACCCAAGGTGCCCGCCTGGTTTGTTCCGGGGTAACCCATGACAAACACGCGCGGCTTGCGTTTGGCACGCTCACCAGCACGCCCCTTGCCGAGCCGCGGCGCCAGCTCCCGGAGCATCGCGAGGCGGTTGAGATAGCTGACGGCCACGCTCCGGAGTCTATCCTGCTCGTTGACGTCGGGCGACCGCACCGTGGATTTGATTGAGAACCTGGCTCACTCTCGCCCGGGAAAGGCCCTCACGCTGGGCTAGGGCCGCCCGAGACGCCACCTCGCCCGCTTGCAAAGCCCTTCACGCCGAACGATCGCCGCTCGAGATGCGAGCTGCCCTGTGTCGAGCTGTTGCTGCCACTAAAGGGGCTCGCTACGTCGTTGCTCGGTCGAAGCCGCGGCAGCGAGTACACCCGAGCTCTTGGTGTATTATTAGCCTACTTGCTAATAATTAGCTCTTAAGCTAATTACTGTTCCGTGGCATCGAACGACGGAGCCGTGGCGGTGTTCGAAGCGTTGGCGCACCCGGCGCGGCGGCACATCCTCGCCCTGTTGAACCACTCCGGAGGTGAATTGCCCTCGGGCTACCTCGCCTCGCGCTTCTCACACAGCTGGCCGACCACCACCCGGCACCTCCACGTGCTGGAGCAGGCAGGGCTGGTCGAGGTTCGCCGTGAGGGGCGGAGCAGCCATTACCGGTTGTGCCGCGAGCGCGCCCTCAAGGTGTTGCAGGGCATGATCCGAAACCTGACTCCGACTGGTCCGGAGAAGACGTGGCAGCCGACCGGGTCAAGGTCCACACGGCTGCTGCGAGCGCAGTCATCACCTAGAGGAAAAGCAAAATGAGCAAGAAGAACGATGTGCCGAAGATTTTTCGCGTGACCTTCGAAGTGTCGGAGCTGGACAAGGCGGCGGCGTTCTACGCCAGGCTGCTCGCACTCGAAGGCAAGCGCCACCCGGGCGCGCGGCACTACTTCGACTGTGACGGCGTGCTGCTGGCGGTGTTGGACGTCTCGCAGGGGGGCATGAAGCCATCGCCCAACCCGAAGTCGTTGTATTTCGCCGTGAACGATCTCGAGGCCGTGCACGCGCGTGCCGAGGGGTTGAACGCGCTGGCGCCGTACAAGGTACACGGCGAGCCGGCAGGAGAGATCGTCACGCGCCCGTGGGGAGAGAAGTCATTCTACGTGACAGACCCGTGGGGCAATGAGACGTGCTTTGTCGAGGAAGGCACGCTGTACACTTAGTCTTGAGACTCCGAGGCGCAAGTTGCGCCACGCAAGTGCAAATTGTGCGATGGGCTGCGCAGGCTATGCGAAGAGTCGTGGTCGTCCGAGCACGATGACATGATCGGATGCGTTGCTTTCGGTTGCACATCGAGTACAGACTCTCGTTCAACAACGAGGGAGCTGTTCATGAGGATTCTCGGCACCGGTCTGATCGCAGTCGTTTTAGCTACGTGCGCAATGTTTCTCGGCTGCGCGCCGGAACGGTCCGACGTCGACGCGCTCGGCACGACGCGCGACCACCTCACACTCGTCCCGCCGGGCGTCACGCACAACTCCCAGTACGGAAACTCGATCGCGGCGGACGCGCAAACGCTGGTCATCTCCGACCCACAAGCGACGCAGCCGGATCCGCAGGGTCACCCCGCGACGCGCGGCGCCGTCTACGTGTATAACCGCAGCGGCTCGGACTGGCAGCCCCCGCAGACGCTCAATCCCGACGGGCCGAAGAGCAGCGAGATTCATCTGGGCGAGGGGTTGCTGTTGTCTGGAAATACGCTGTTCGCCTCCGCGCCGCGTGACGGCCTTCCGGGCACGGACCGCCAAGAAGGCTCGGTCTTCGTCTACACGCGTTCTGCGCCGGGACAGCCGTTCACGTTCGTGACCAAGGTCACGGCCCAGGCGCCCCTCCCTGAGGATCGCTTCGGCCGCTACACCGCGACCAACGGCGCGCTGCTAGCCGTAGCGGGTGATCTGAGCGGCGGCTTCAGCAAGGGTATTGCCGTCTATTCGATCCAGGGGAGCTCTTTCAATTTCTTGTACAACGTCCAAGTAACCAAGCCGAACGACATCGCGATGACGCCGGCCGGGGATCTGGTCGCTCTGCAGACAGCTTTCCCGCCCGTGGTTGCGTTTCATCTCACGCAAGCGGGCGCGACTCCGATCGACGCGAGCGCGTTCCCGGAGAACATCGGCTACTCACACATCAAGGCCGGAAGCAGCAGCGTAGCCTTGCTCGGCGGCGGCCAGGTGGCGGTCGCACAGGTCAGCGCTTCGGGCCTGGCGGCGCCGAGCCTGATCCCCCTCAACCTAGCTGCCAACAATTCTTCTCAGAATATCGACTATCTCGAAGGGCAGCGGATTCTGGTCAGTCAGAACGACTCCATTCGTCCGGGCGTGCTCTTGCTCCAGCCCTCCGGAGGGACGTATGCGACGTCGGGAGTGATCTATCCTCCGATCGAGACGCGGCTGGATCCATCGAGCCAGGCTCTCGGTCTCGCGCTCGCGTCGGGCACGGATTTCCTCGCGGTCGGCGCGCCGGGTGGCCTCACTGGCGGCAGGGCGTACGTGCTGCCCCTCGAGCCGAACGGTAGCCTCGACGGCGCAGTCTTCGAAACGCGAGAGCTCCTGCCTCACGACGGGTGCGTGAGCAACTGCCCTCCGCAGTTCGTGTTTGATGTCTACGGGCGACTCACCGCGATCTCGGGCGATCTCGCCGTGGTCTCGGGCGACGTTCTCTTCCGCGCGGGCGGCGGCCCCTCGTTCCACATCTACACGCGTCAGGCGTCGGGCACCTGGCAACACACTGCAAAGCTCGATGTCGGCAGCAAGACCGTGCGGAGCTTGGTCATCAATTCCGGACGAGTCTTCGTGGGTCAGGGCACGTTCGCCGGGCCCATGGGTTTCTTGGACGGTTCCGTGCGCGTGTACGAGAACGTCGCCGGAACGTGGCAGCAGACCGGCCAAATGGTCGCGCAGGACGACGGCTCGCAGCAGTCCACCTTTCTCGGCGACGCCATCGCCGCGGACGGCGATACGGCGGTCCTCGGCTCGTTCCAAGCGTTCTACGTCTTCCAGCGCAACGCCGACGCAACCTGGACGCAAACAGCCAAGGTGCCGGTAAACATTCAGGCGACGCTCGCGTCCGCGCACGCCGTTGCGCTCACGCCGAACTTCCTCGCCGTGGGGGCCGCGTTCGACAGCACGGTCCTGGAGAACCAGGGATCCGTACTCGTCTATCGGCGCAGCGACTTCGGACTCGAGCAACAGATCGTCCCGACGGCCACGGCCGTAAGCGGGCTAAAGTTCGGCTTGACCGTCGCCATCGATGGGACATCACTCGCGATCGGCGGCGACTTTGGTGGCATCGAACTCTATGATCGAACGGGCAGCGGCGCCACACCGTGGCAGCTGTCGAGTGACCTCTTGCCGCAGCAAGTGTTCCAGAGCGACTACTTGGTCGGCAGCGAGCTCGCGCTCTCCGGCAACATGCTGCTCGTCGGAGCACCCGAAGATCCGCTCGTTTCCACGGGCGCGGCCTATCTTTTCGAAAGACTCAACGGGAAGTGGGACATCGCCCACGCACACATCTTGTTGCCGAGCGACTACGCCAGCGCGGGGCCGGCGCTCTTTG
>DASXKQ010000138.1:0-21910 GCA_036496745.1 Polyangiaceae bacterium | reverse complement strand
CTCGAGCAACCCGAGCGGCGGTGCCGGCGCAAACGGGCCGTGCGTGTCGATCGTATCGCTCGGGCAACCGGGCAACTATGGCGACAACCAAAACGACTCGACGACCGCGTTTCAAACCTGGCTGCAGAGCAAGAGCAATGCGGTGCTGCAGATGGACACCACGCCCACAACGATCACAGCGGACTTCTTGGCGCAATACCAGGTGGTCGTGATTCAGGGCTTGATGGACAACGTCAAGAGCCCGACTACGTTCTGGCAGCCCACTCCGGACGAAGCGAGCGCGCTACAGACCTGGGTGGAAGCCGGCGGTGGCTTGATCTCGATGACCGGCTACACGGGCGCCGTGCAAGAAGTGACGCCGGTGAACACGCTGCTCTCCTTCACCAACATCCAATACAACATGGATGACATCTTTCAGAACTGCGACAACGCCGTGTACATGAACCACTGCTACTGCTGGGGAAGCTCCGTCCCGTTCACGGGCTTCGTGCAGAGCACGCCGATCGGCGCCAATATCACGCAAGTCGGCATCTTCCACGGCAGGTCGATTCAAGCGCCGAGCGACGCGACGATCGTCGCGAAAGACGCCGCCACGGGCGCCGTGCTCGGCGTCACCAAGCAGATCGGCATGGGCCGCGTGTTCGTGTTCGCCGATGAGTGGGTCACTTACACGAGCCAATGGGCGGGCTCGAGCAGCACGCAGAGCGACATGACTTGCACGAGCGCAGGGCTGACGGGCGACAAATACTTTCAGGTGCCGCAGTTCTGGTACAACTCGTTCAAGTGGGTGTCGCAGCGAACGTGCTTCGATATCATGGATATGAGTATCGTGAAGTGAGACTTCACCCGTATTTCGCAACCAGCCGCGTGACGAGCTCGACGTAGTTCGTCATCGCACGATCTTGGTCGACGCCCTTTTTGGCGCTCCAGGCGTCGAACTTGGCGCGACCCTTGAAGTCGAGCATGCCGGGGCGGCTGCCGCTCACGTCGCCCGCCGTGGCTTGCTTGAAGAGCGAGTAGAGCTCGAGCAGCTCGTCGGCCGCGGGCGTCTTCGCCAACTGTTTCACCCGCACCTGGGCCGCGCTGAAGTCGTCCGAGAGAGCCATGGGCGTGGTTTTCGTCGATCGCCGCACGCGACGTCAAATCGCGCTCGGCGCGCGGACTTATTCTGTCCGCGCGCACTGAACAAGCGTCTAGATCGACGTAGGCGCTTCTGCTAGATCCATGCGGGTGAGCAAAGCCAACGTAGAGCTCGGCGAGCTCGATGCCGTGCGCTGGCTCGAGCGCCTGCCGAGCGAGTCGATCGACCTCTTGGTCACGGACCCACCCTACGAGTCTCTCGAAAAGCATCGCGCGGTCGGCACGACCACGCGGCTCAAGGTGAGCGCGGGCTCGAGCAACCAGTGGTTCAGCATCTTCCCGAACGCGCGCTTGCCGGAGCTGTTCCGTGAGGCCTTTCGCGTCCTGAAGGATGACACCCACTTTTATCTGATGTGCGACGCCGAAACCGCCTTCATCGCCAAGCCGCTCGCAGAGTGCGCCGGCTTCCGCTTCTGGAAGCCGCTGGTCTGGGACAAATGCACGATCGGCATGGGCTATCACTATCGGGCTCGCTATGAGTTCGTGCTCTTCTTCGAAAAGGGCAAGCGGCGTTTGAATGACCTCGGCGTCGCGGACGTGCTCGCGGTGCCCCGCGTGCGCGCCGGTTACCCGGCGGAGAAGCCAGTCGCGCTCTGTGAAACGCTGATCAAACAAAGCACCCAGGTTGGCGAGATCGTCGCCGACCCGTTCATGGGCTCGGGCTCTTGTGGCGTGGCTGCTCTCGGCAGCAGTCGCCGTTTCGTCGGCAATGATCTGGCGAGCGGCGCATTGGCGCTCACGCGCACGCGCCTGCAAGCGCTCGGCGGCGTCGAAGGCGTGGTGGTCCCGGCAACCGGTTGTGACAGCGGGACTCAGCAGGCCTTGTTCGCGCGGGTCGCGCCATGACGGGTAACGAGTACGCGCAGCTGATTGCGGCGTACATCGTGCAAAACTTCGGAGCTCGCGGCCTGTCCGTCTACCGCGAAGTGTCGCTCGGCAAGACCATCATCGGCAAGAATCGCCATGTCGACATCTTCGTCGTGGAGCAACGCACGAATCGCGCGCTCGCCATCGAGTGCAAGTACCAAGACAGCACCGGCACGGTCGACGAAAAGATCCCGTACGCGATTCAAGACATGCAAGCGATGGGCATGCCAGTCTGTCTGGCCTATGCCGGCAACGGCTTCTCGGAGGGCATCGCGCACATGCTGGCGGCTTGCCCGATTGCGGCGCAATGCCTACCTCCGCCTACGCTCGAACCCACGCGCGACACGCGCGAGCTCGACTTGGCATTGGCAAGCGCGTTTCGTTACTGGGACGTGATCGTGCAGGGCAAGAAGCCGCTCGGGGCGCCGGATGGTGTGTCCGGAGTGTTGCCGTTCCCGATGAAGTGACGAGCAGATGAAGCCGGCCCTCCGGTCAATGGCGGGGACGCGCGCTGACCGTGCGCTCAGGGCCCGCAGCAGGCGAGGGGGCCGTCGGACTGCCCGCGCAGTCAGAGCCGCGAACTTTCCTCGAGACGGAGCTGATGGCGCGCTATCATCATAGCTTCCGCGAAGTGCGCGCCAGGAGGAATTCATGTCTGAGTCGAGTGCAGATACTTTCGTTTCGACCCTCGGTAAGGGCCGTGAAGCTTTCCACGCCGAGGTGACCGAATATTGCCTGCGCGTGGAAGAGCGCACGCCGGAAGATTTTCTGCGCCACTTCCCTTGCGCGTCGATCATGAAGGCGCTCGAAGCGCGACCGATGGAGCGCGCTCGGATCGTGAGCCAAGCGACGGGCGTGCACGAGAAGGTCGCCACCAAGATGTCGCCCGAAGCATCCGGTGAAGCACTGCAGATCGCGCTCGACGAACGCATCACCTCGTCGAGCGACATCGTGCGTTTGTTCCAACCCGACGATCGTCAACGCTACCTGGAGCGTCACGCGCTTTGGGCGTTCAACGTGGAAGGGCAACCCTGGAAAGCAACCGCGGCCAACAAAGCGGCGCATGATCGGGCCAAGGCCTACCTCGCCTACATTCTCGAGCGCGGCCTGGAAAACCTGCTCTGTTCTCACGAGGAAGTGGTGGGCGCGATCACCGTGGGCAAGCTCGCGCAGTGCCTACCCAAGGACAAGCTCGGCTCTATCATCGAGCTTAGTTTGAAGAAGACCGACAAATTCACGGAAGAAGATTTGATCGAAGCCGTGCCGCCGAAGAGCCTGGTCGAACACGTCGCGCTCGATTACTTGTGGGAGCGCGTGATAACGCCGCTGATCGCAGAAGCGCACGACTACGCGCGCAAACCGATCACGGCGATCGGCGCCTCGACGATGAGCGGCCTGAGTTCGAATCCCACCAGCTCCGCGCCCGACAGCAACTCGGGTTGGGACGACGAAGCGCGTCGCAGCCTGCGTCCGGCAGACGAAACGCCCAAAACGGAAAGCAATCCGCACGCTGCGGAGGCGCCGCTCGACAGGCTCGAAACCGCACCCGTCTCCGGCTCCACGGTGAGTGAGGACGAGATCGTGAGCGACGACGATCTGATCGCGAGTGAAATCACCGACGAGGAAGTTTCGTCGTCGTCTCCGCCGCCCAACCCCTCGGTCAAGAAAATCACGGCCAGCGAACGCAAGAAGGCGAATCAGAACTGAGCTCCTGGCGGTCTACAATGTAGGCCAAAGTGTGAATCTCTCCGCAACCGGTTCCACACCCCGCGGGACCCACAGAATTTGCACGACAGACGAGCTCTTGGAAGCTGCGTTTTCGGAAAAATCATGTCACGCTGTGGATCGTGCGGTTAACTCGCGGCCTACCTTTTTTTCCCGTACTGACTGCTCTGTTCCTCCTGCACTGCGCGGTGGCGCAAAACGGCGTGCAAGGCTCGGGCAATCACGATGGCGGTGACAGCGGCGATGGTGGTTCGGGTGGCGTCGGTGGCGTGCAAGCTTCCGGCGGAGTGAGCAACACGAGCGGCTCGATCGGCAAGAGCGGGACCTCGAACGGCGGTTCGATCAGCAACAGCGGCACCGGCGGCGTTGCCGGCGGTAGCGCGGGCTCGACGAACGGCGGCACTGCGGGCAGCGGCGACGGCGGCGTATCGGGCAGCGCCGGCGGGAGCGCTGGGGCAGCTCCATTCGGCGGCGCCGCGGGAATGGGTGGCAAGGCCGGTGCTCCTCCCTTCGGCGGCAGCGCAGGCATGAGCGGCGCGGCGGGCAAGGGCGGCGGTGGCGCGGCAGGCGCGTCGGGCGCCGGCGGCAGCGCCGCAGGGATGGCCGGCAAAGGCGGCACCGGCGGCGGCGCGGCGGGCAACGGCGGCGGCGGCGCGGCAGGCAAAGGTGGCACCGCAGGTATGGGTGGCGCAGGTATGTCTGGCGCCGGCGGCGCAGGTGGCGCCGGCACGTCGGGCTCTGCTGGTTCTGGTACGGCGGGCGCGTCGGGCATGTGCGCGGCTCCGCCGACGAATTGCCTCTCGAATTGGCGAACGACGACATGCGCCGCCTCTTGTCTCAACGAGACGCAGAGTGATCACCTCGACTGCAAGGCGATCCTTGACTGCTATCAGTGCAATAGCTGCGGTCAGACCTCTTGCGGGAGTAGCCCCACGTCGATGTGTGGCACCAATGCCCTGAAGATCGGCGGCGGAGGTTATCCCTACGCGCAGATGGTCTATACGTGCCTCAACTGCGCGATGTAGCGCAGCCGGTCCGATTCCTGAGCCCGACCCCGAGCCGCCTGCTAGAACGCGGCTCACCGTAGGCAGGAGCGATGGGTAAAATCACGACCGTAGAGCGCCGCAGCGAGCGCGCTCCCATGCAATATCGGCGCTTCGGGCGCACGAACCTCGCGCTCAGCGTGATCACGCTGGGCGGCATGCGCTACCACGACGGCTGGACTCCACCGCGCGACGAAGTGCCCGCGCGCACCATCGAGCAGTGCCGGGATACCGTGCAGCGCGCGCTAGCGCTCGGCATCAACCACATCGAGACCGCCCACGGTTACGGCAAGAGTGAATACACCTACGGCCGCGTGCTGAACGAGGAGCTGCGAGTCCCGCGCGACAGCTACTTTTTCATGACCAAGGGCGCGCCGGACACCGCGGACGCGACCAAGCGCATGATCGAAGAGCAGCTGCGCGGCCTGCGCATGGACCGCATCGATCTCTATGCCTGGCACGGGATCAACACCCAGAAAAAGTTCGATCAGGCGCTGGCCAAAGGCGGTCCGGTGCAGGTGTTGCTTCGCTACAAGGAGCAAGGCGTGATCGGCAGCGTCGGGTTCAGCACGCACGCGCCGTACCGCATCATTTGCGAAGCGATCAATACGGACTTGTTCGACTTCGTAAACCTCCATTACTACTATTTTTTTCAGCGCAACTGGGGCGCCGTGCTGCTCGCTGCCGCGCACGACATGGGCGTCTTCATCATCTCGCCGAACGACAAGGGCGGGCAGCTGTTCGAACCCTCGCCGCTACTCAGCGAGCTCACGAAACCGCTCACGCCCATCCAATTCAACGCCCGATTTTGCTTGAAGACACCGCACGTTCACACCTTGAGCTTCGGGGTAAACCAGCCCGAGCACTTTGCGGGCATTCCCGGCATTTTCCCGGTCTCGACGCCGCTTAGCATCGAGGATCAGGCCATCGAGCAGCGGCTCAATGCGCGCGTGCTCACCGATCCCTATGCGAGCTACGACGGCCACGAGTTCGCCGATGACCCCTCCGGCATCAATATCCCCGAGGTCCTGCGCATGCGCCGCATGCTCAAGTGCTACGACATGAAGACCTTCGGGCTCTATCGCTACAACATGTTCAGCCCGAACGACGACTGGGTGCCCGGCGACTACGCGACTCCCGAGAACATCGCGCGCGTAAACGTGGCCAAAGCGCCGCCCGGCTTTCCTCTGCGCGAGCTCTTGGCAGAAACCCACCGCGAGCTGTACAAACCTCGCGGGAGCAAGCGCGACTAGATCGGCATGCCGCTACTCGCCCTCGATCACGTCAATTTGCGCACCACCCGGGTAACCGAGATGACCGCGTTCTACCGCGACGTGCTCGGGCTCGTCGCGGGGCCGCGTCCGGCGTTTCCGTTCGGAGGTGCTTGGCTCTACTGCGGCGAACGCGCCGTCGTGCACCTGGTCGAGGTGCCAGAGGCCGCCAACCGCGAGGGTGACCTACACCTCGAGCACTTCGCATTCGCCGCGCGCGGCTACCCCGAATTTCTCGCCACCCTCACGCGCTCCGCCGTGCCCTACCGCCTATCGACCCCCACCGGCGGCAACGCCCGCCAAGTCAACATCCACGACCCCGACGGCAACCACATCCACATCGACTTCCCGCTCGATGAATGAGGCTTGAATCAACCTAAGCCCAGTCAGCGATCAAGCAGACGACGGCCACTCTCTACGCTGCTCTGTTGGGAAGACATCCCAAACGAGCCGCCCGCCAAGTTTTGCGTTTTGGCTAGGCTTTCGCGAGTACCGAAGCGGAGCGTACGTTGTACGCGAGCATCGGAGCGCAGCGAAAACGACGCCAAAACCAAAAATCGGCGGGCGTCCCGGCCGACCACGATCACTTCTCAGGTCATTTGGCGAAGTAGGTGGTGGCGCGTTTCTGTCCCTTGGTCGTAAGCTTCTTGGCCGCCACCAACTTCTTGACCGGCAGATTCAGCTCGCGCGTGCTGATGTTCATGCCTTCCGCGAGCTGCTCGATGCGCTGCCCGGGGTTCTTTGCCACGTGCGTGTGGAAGCGCTTGGTCAATTGTTCCAGCTCTTCCGGCGTGCGCTTGGCACCTTTGCCCATCACGGTCGGCAACGCGATAGGCGTGCCGCGCCCGCGCGCGCCGCGCCTGGCCGGAATCGTACTCGCGGCGGCCAGCGCCTGCTCCACTGACTCCAGCGTTGCTTGCTGAATCAAATTGGAGAGGTCCTCGACGAAGGAGTCGAGCGCGGCTCGCAGAGTGTCGTGAATGTTAGCCATGCGCGCGGTCGTAAGCGATATGCGAGCGCCCTGTCAACAAAGCTCGGTATACCCTTGCGGGTTAGAGCACGCTTGCGGCTCGCGCCGCGTTCGGTCACGTTGATGACAAATGCGCAGCGTCCAAAAACGCGACAGTCCGCCACGCGCGGTGCGCGTCCGGTTCTGCAACATTGCATAGTTGAAATGCTTCATCGCGAGGCTCGCAAGAAGACCGCGAGTTTCGACGCTGCACGATTCGATGATCCTACGTAATTTGACGAGATTGGTTGCGGCGGAACGCCCACAAGTTGTGCGGTGACCTCGCGCGTGCTGAAATCATCGGCAATGCGCGTCGCGCTCTTCTACCCTCCGCCGTGGAAGATTCCAGCGCCAGGCGAGCCTCTCGTCGCGGATGGGAATGGTCCGCCCGCGGATTACCGTGAAGGCGATCTCGACGCGGATTTTTTCCAAACTCCATACGGCTTGCTTTCGCTCGCGGCGCAGGCCCTGCGCGCGGGTCACCAGGTTAAGATCTATAACTTGTCCGGCTTTGCATGGAGCAAGGTCGAGGAGGTCTTGGCGTCGATCCAGGCGGACTTGTACGCGATGTCGTGCTGGACCTCGAATCGGCGGGGGGTTGCGCTCTGCGCCGCCGAAATCAAACGGCATCACCCGCAGGCGCACGTGCTCGTCGGCGGACCCCACGCGACTCCGCTCGGCAAGGAGCTGCTGACCCATTATCCCGCGATCGATACGGTTTCGGTCGGTGAGAGTGAGGCTACTTTCCTGGAGTTGATCGCGCGCTTGGAAGCAGGCGCGTCGACGCAAGGTATTGCAGGCACATTGTACCGAAGCGGAAGCCAGGTCGTGAGCGGCCCGCCGCGCGAATCGATCCACGAGCTCGATACGCTCGCCTCACCGCACGAGTACTTCGATACCCATATCGTGATGACGTCGCGTGGCTGCCCCTGGGCCTGCACGTTCTGCGGCGCCGAGAGCTCCTGGGGCCGCGGCTTTCGTGGTCAAACCGTGGGCTACACGCTCGACGCGCTGGAAAAGGCGACCGCCCGCCTGAGCGTGAAGATGGTCCAGATCAAGGACGATACGTTCACCACCAACAAGAAGCGCGTGATCGAATTGTGCCGCGGAATTCGCCAGAGAAACCTCAAATTTCTCTGGAGCTGCGACACCCGCGTCGACGTTTTGAACGAGGAGCTGCTGTACGAAATGCGCCTGGCCGGCTGCCAGCGCTTGAGCCTGGGCGTTGAAACGGGTTCGGAGCGCATCCTCAAGAACATCAACAAGAAGATCACGCTCGACGAGATCCACCAGGCCGCCGACATGGCCAAGCGTGTTGGCATTCAAGTGCGGTTTTACATGATGCTGGGTAACCGCGGGGAAACCGCGGAAACATTCCGCGAGACGCTCGATTTCTTGAGTCGGGTCAAGCCGCATCAGTACATTTTTTCTTGTCTATCCATTTACCCCGGGACCGAGGACTTTCACCAAGCAGAGCGCGCCGGCTGGCTCGACCGCGAAGCGTACTTTCGAGACGATTTTCAGGAGCTGAAAGTTCCGTTCGATGCTTCCGAGGCTGACACGCAATTGATGAACGATTGGTTCGCGGAAAACAAGGGTCTGTGCGACTACTATCGCGAGGGCGTCGACGAGTGCAAAGCAGTACTGGCGCGGCTCGGTGAGCATCACGCTGCCCACATGGACGTCGCGGGCGCCTACTATCGCGCCGGGTGCTTCGACGAAGCCGAACAGCACGCGCGCCGCGCGCTCGAGCTCGAGACGCCGGTGCCGGGCCTGGCCTTGAACTACCTCGGCTGCATTGCGTTTCAGCGCGGCGATCTCGCGGCGATGCAAGCTCACTTCTTGGCGGCCGCCAAGCGCGATCCACAACACCAAGTGCTGATCGACAATGTGCAGGCCGCGCGCAGTTGGTTCAAGAGCGAGGGACCGCGCAACGGGCTGCCGCTCTCGCTCGTCGGACGGCACGAGTTTCAGCTGCTCGAACGCACGGCGCAGCCCGCTCTGCCCGGGCCTTTGCCGGAGGAATACGCGCGCTGGGATGCACCCGCCACTCCGCCAAAGACGTCCGAGCTCGGCGTCGACGGTCCCGCGGGCACCGTGGTCGATCGTCAAAGGCAGCCGATCGAGTTTCGTTCGCGGCGGCTACCGGTCGTCTGACGGCTTACACGCGCTGGCCAGCTTTTCCGCGAGATCCCGCGGCGCAAATGGCTTTTGCAAGAATCCAGTCAAGCCCTTGCTCACGAGCCCGTGCGTGGCCTCGAGCTCGTTGTAGCCGCTGGTGAGAATCACGGGGACGTTCGGCCGAATGCGGCGCATGGCGCGGAAGGCTTCATCGCCGCCCATCTCCGGCATGGTCATGTCGAGCAGCACGACCTTGACTTGAGCGCTGTGCCGCGCGAAGGCTTCCACGCCCAGGCGACCGTTTTCTGCTTGGATCACCGAGAAGCCGAAGAACTGGAGCAAACGCGTGGCCACCTCGCGCACACCGCGGTCGTCATCGACGACCAGCACGAGCCCTTCACCGCGAAAATCCAAGGCCGGCGGACTGGCGATCTGCGCGCTGCCATCGACCGCGGGAAACAACACCTTGATGGTCGTGCCCTTGCCGAGCGCCGAATACACTTTGATGGCGCCCTTGTGCACGCGCACGATACCGAGGACCGCCGCGAGACCGAGCCCTCTGCCGGTGAATTTGGTCGAGAAAAACGGGTCAAAGATGCGCGCTACCGTGTGCGTGTCCATGCCCGAACCGCTATCCACGACCTCGACGAAGACGTGTCGCCCTTGGGCCACGCTCTCAGCCGGAAATAGTTCGCGCGCATAGTCCGCGTCGATGTCCTGCACGCCGGTCTTCACGGACACGATGCCGTTGTCTTGACCGATGGCTTCCGCTCCATTGATCACTAGATTGGTCAAAACTTGCTGCAATTGCCCGACGTCCGCCGCAATCGGAGGCAGGCCTTGGGCCAACTCGAGCCGGAGCTGAACCTTCTTCGGAATCGTGGTCTCCAGCAGATGGGACAGTTCCCCCACGTGCCGCGACACGTCCAGCGTGCGCACCTCGAAGTGCCCTTTGCCCGCGTACGCCAAGAGTTGGCGCGTCAAGGTCGCCGCGCGGCGCGCGGCGAGCATGATGTTGTCGAGATCGTGGCGTATCGGGTTTTCTTCGGGTAACGCCAAGAGTGCGGTCGAGGCGCTACCGATGATCGCCGTGAGCAGATTGTTGAAATCGTGCGCGACGCCGCCGGCGAGCAAGCCCAAACTGTCGAGCTTTTGGATCTGCAAGAGCTGCCCTTGCAACGACTCGCGAGCGAGCTCCGCCTTCCTGCGCTCGGTCAGATCGAGCAGGAAGGCGATGCTGAGACCTGCTTCGACCACCGCACCACCCACCAGCACCGGAATGCGGCGGCCGTCCTTGTGCAAGAGCTCTTTTTCATAGGGTGTGCACACGCCGCGCGCGGCCGTCTCTTCTCGCGCGCGCTGGTCGGCTGCTTCATGGCCGGGCGGGGTCAAGCGCGCCGCGTCGAGCAGCCCGGATTGAATGTCTGCCTCCGTGTAGCCGGAGAGCTCACGAAATGCCGCGTTCGCATCGGTGAGCCTACCGCCCGGGCCGAAGAATGCGATGCACATCATGTTCGTGTCGACCACGCTCCGGAAATGCTGCTCGCTTCTCTCGCGAGCGCGCTCCGCCGCGACGCGCTCGGTGACGACGACCGCCATGCCCAGCACGCCGATCACTCCCCCGCTCGCGTTCCTCCGTGGCACCAGGTGTAGGTCGTACGTGATCCCGTCGCGCTCGTAGCGCACGCTCGCGTCCCGCCCGGAACGCGCGGCCTCCAGCGCGGCAAGCCCTTCCGGGAAATTGCGATACGCCGCTAGCGCGTTGATTCCGACCAGCGCGCCCGGCTTGGTCCCGCCGGCCGGGTTGACGCCTTCGTTGAGCACGAAGATGCCGTCTTGGTCGACCGCGAACAGCCGAAGTGGCGCGCGTTCGAGAATGAAGCGCAGCCGCTCTGCCGCATCTGGTGGCTCCGCCCCACCCTGCGACGACGCTACCCGGTCATCCGACATGCGGCGAATAGTCTAGTCGCGACTCTAACTGTGAGGGGTGAAAAAAAGGATGCACACGATCGGATTGTGCAGAGTCCGCGCGCAGAGTCTGCGCGCGCGCGTCAGATGCCATCCGATATTTCCACGTTTTTGAGGATCACTCCCGCGTACCAGCGGGCCGATTGCCTCATGCCCTACGAACTATCATGTCGAGCAAGAGCTTTGCCACGACGGCGAGTACGACCACCACCGTCACGACGCGAACGAAGCCATCACCGTGCCGGAGCGCAACGCGAGCTCCGAGCCGGGCGCCGAGCATGTTGGCGAGCGCCATCGGGATCGCGAGCGGCCAGTTGATCAGCCCACGCAGCGAAAACAACAGCAAGGCCGCCAGATTCGAGGCCAGGTTCACGACCTTGGCGTTGCCGGAAGCGCGCAGCGGGGAATCTTGGAAAAAGGTGATGAAGGCGACGATCAACAGCGAGCCGACGCCTGGACCGAAAAAGCCATCGTAGGCGCCGAGCCCAAGAGTTACGAGCGCGAGCACCAGCCGCGGCCGCGCGAGTGACGTCTCACGCGGCTTGGCTCGTCCGCGCAGGAGAAGCGTCGTGAGCGCCAGCAGCAGCAGCCCGATCACGATTGGGCGGAGCGGTGCTGGCGGCAACCAGAGCAACAAGCGCGCGCCCAGCAGCGAGCCCACGAAGCCAGCCGCGAAGCCGAGCGGCGCGCGCTTGCGATCGATGCCCGCGCGGCGAAAAAAGGTCCAGAATGAGACCAGAGCACCCGGGGCCGCCTGGCCTTTGTTGGTGGCAATCGCCAAGCTTGGTGGGAGGCCGGCCGCGAGCAACGCGGGTAGCGTGAAGAGTCCCCCGCCCCCGGCGATCGCGTCCACCAAGCCTCCGGCGAACGCGGCCAGTACGAGCAGCGTATGGGCCCACATGCTTCAGGGCGGCGCGCCACCGACCGCGCGCGTCAGCACGCGCCCGGTCGAGAACGCGAGCAGCACGCAGATCAGCAGGACCCCGCTGAGCGCGTAAGGATATTCCGGCCGCAGCTGATAGAGGGTCGTGCCGACCAACGGTCCGAGCATGCGACCGAATGCTTGCATCGAGCTGCTGAGCCCCGCGACGCCTCCCTGATCGCTGTCGCCCACCGCGAGGGAGAGCGCCGCCGTCACGCCAGGCATCGAGAGCCCCTGGCCCAGACCCTGAGCGGCGAGCGCCAGCGTGAGGGTGAGAAATTGGTGCGCGAAAATCAGCGTGACGTAGCCGGCGAGCGCGATCGGGATCCCGAGCAAAAGCAGCTTACTCGGCGCCCATTTGTAGCGGCGCACCAGAAAGCCCTGCGCGAAGACGGCGATCAGCCCGTACACCACGAGGGCGCTGCCTACGACCGGCGGCGTGCCGCCGTTGCTGAGATGTAGCCTGTCTTGAAAATAAAAGCTTATCGTCTGTTCAAGAGCGACGGACGCGAAGCTCAAGGTGAAGCCGATCGCGAGCGGCAGCCAGACGCTACCCGCGAGCGCCCACACCCCACGCGCCCGCTCGCCCCCCACAGCGCGCTTCGACTCGGGCAGGTAGATGGCGACGAATACGGCGTTCAAGAAGGCGACGCAGACCGAAGCGTAGACGGCCGCAAGCAGGCTGATTTTCGACAACAGCGCGCCGATGCCGGGACCAAAAACCACGCCGAGTCCGAACGCGGCTCCGACCAGGGCCATGCCCGCGGTGCGGTCCGCGCGACCCGTGCTGTCGGCCATGTACGCTTGCGCGGTCGGCAGCGTCGCCGACGAAAAGGTACCACCGAGCAGCCGCGCGCTCAGCAAGAGGACGTACAGCGTGGGCGTCGCCAAGTGAACGCGCATGCCGTAATCCGCCGCCAACCCAAAGCTCAAGAAGCTGACCCCAAACCCGAGCACACCGACCAAGAGGATGCGCTTGCGTCCAACCCGCTCGCTGAGCTTGCCCCAGTAAGGGCTGAACAGGAATTGCATCACCGAGTAAGCGGTCGAGAGCGACCCGATCTGGAATTCAGTCAGCCCGAGCTGTCGCCCGAGCGGGCCCAGAATCGGAAATAGGATGCTGAGACCGAGGATGCTGTTGAAGAGCGTGATGAAGAGCAGCGCTCGCGGTGACATCGGCGGGCCGAGCTTAGCTAGCTTTGACGCGCTCGGCGACCTGGAACCGCGCGAATCGGCTAGCTCTCGCGCATCCCGCGCGCGGCACGGAAAGCCAACGCCGCGGCGAGCACCACGACTCCGACACTCGCGTGGCCGAGCAGCAAGTGCACGAGGTGTTGACTCGGGCAATGCAGCTCGAGCACGAGGTTGGCGGTAAAACCGCTCAGCGCGGCCACGAGCCAGAACGCTCCCGCCGGCGGACGATCAGCGCGCTCGAGCCAGAAGAACGCGGCTACCACGGGCAGCGCCAACAGCGCACCGTACACGAAACAGCCGAGGCCCGCCGCCGGCCCGCCGTCCTTCGCGCTCATGCTCCCGCCCAGCAATGCGATCGCGATCGGCACGGCCAACGACGCGAGCGCCAGCGCGCGGACGTGGTGCTGGTAGCCGGGCTCCGCTGCGCCGAGTAGCCCACGCCGCGCCGCGAACCAGAACCCAGCGAAGTAGACGAGAACGACCCCGTACACGCGCGCCATCGGCGCGTCGCGTAGATCACGACCGTTGAGCGCGAAGCTCAGACCCGTGATCAGCGCCGTGAGCGCGATCAGGAGCGCGACCCGCGCGTAAGTCGGACGCGAGCGCAGGAGAGCACGCACGCCGTGTTCGCCGGCGAGACTCGGCGGCTCGAGGCGCAAGCTATCCGATTCGGACTGCTCCGACGCGACGAGCGCCGAGAGCCCGCGTCCGAGTTCGGCCCCCTCACCACACAGCTCTCGGCACTCCGAGCAGGCGTCCAGGTGCCGAACGAGCTCCGGCCCTTGCGGGAGCTCGTCCTGCAGGAACGCATCTCGAAGATCGCTACAGCTGAGGCTCATGGCTCCTTCAACTCGCGTACGCCGGGTCGGGCATCCTGGTTACCTGGGAGGGTCGACTCATTCGCCCCGAGCTCTCGCCGCAACGCCACGTATCCCCGATGAGCACGCACTTTGACCGCCGAAACGCTCGCCCCGACCGTTTGCGCCACCTCGGGGAAGCTAAGGCCGGCAAACCAGTGTAGCTCGATGACTTGCCGCTGGTCTTCGGGCAGCGCGGCCAGGGCGGGGGCGAGCTCTCGAACCGCGTCTGCGCGCTCTTGACCGCGCGGCGCCACGGCAGGCTCGGGCGCTCCCTCTTGGTCGAGCGACGTTTCGCGTCGTCGTTTGCCCCGGCGAAAGTACTCGCGCTTCAAGTTGAGCGCGATCGTGAAAATCCATGGCCGCAACTTGCGACCGAGCTCGAAGTCGAGCCGGCTGCGGTGCAAGTGCAAGAACGTTTGCTGGACGAGGTCCCGAACCTGTTCGCTGCTCGACATCTCGCGCTTGAGCACGCGCAATAAGAGCGGCGAATAGCGACGAAATAGCTCTTGAAACGCGTGCGCGTCGCCCGCCACGTAGGCGGCCATCAGATCTTCATCGCTCGGCATGGTCCGAGAAAATCAGTCGCGCCCACAAAGCCGACGCGCCTGTCCAATCCAATCGTCGCGCAGCATGCGATCGATGCGCGCTTTGATTTTGGGCGCGATTTCCGCCGCTTGCTCGGGCGTCCACTCGGCGATCTGCGAGACTTCGCTGATACCGAGGGCTATCAGAGCGCGCTCGAAGGCCGGCCCAACGCCTCGAATCGCCCGCAGCCCACTCTTTTCACCGCCCGCTTTGGTCGCGGTCGGCGGTGCCGATTTCAGCTGCTCGATTTCCTGATCGCGCTCGGCGAGGCGCGCGTCACGGTCCGCCAGGGCCCGAGCATGCTGGGCCAGTTGCGCGTCGCGGTCGGCGAGCGCAGCGTCGCGGTCGGCGAGCGCAGCGTCGCGGCCAGCGAGCGCAGCGTCGCGGTCCTCCAGCTGTTTGCGGAGCTCGTCGACACGACGGTCCGCGTCGGGGGCCGCGTGCCCATGTGCCTCGAGCTCGGCGATACGCGCGCGTAGTGCGCTCAGCGTGCCGGACTGCGCGTCGCTCAGATCGCTGCGAAGCTTCGCTTCTGCGTGGAGCGCCGAGCTCAGCTCGGCGAGCTTCGCGTGAGCCTGACCGAGGCGAGCACGCAGCGCATTGCGCTCACTCGCCATCTTGCGATGCTCCGCCACGCGCTCTGCCAGATCACGGCGAGCGATCGTCAATTCGTTCAAAACCTGCGACGTTCGCGCAGGATCGCGCAGCGACAGCGGGGGCGCCGAGGCCGGCGCGGCGCGTTCGACCGGCGCGGCCGGCGGGCGCTCATCGCTGCTCGGTGATGGCACGGTCGGGATCGGTCGCGACGGGGGCGGCGCCTCGCTGACGCTCGCTTCACCCGTCGATGTTGGCTCCGGCCCAACGTTTGCGCTGTCCATCATGGCAACTGACGGCACGGGTGTGGCGCTTGCCGGCCGTGGCGGGCTCGGCGCGCGCGGAATGCCGCTCGGGGGCGCGCCGGGAAGCGTCGGAGCGGCGCGGCTGTCGGTCGATAGGGGCCCGTGTGGGCGCATGCTCGGCGGCGTGGGACGCATGCTCGGCGGCGGCGGGCGCATGCTGGGCGGCGGCGGCCTCGTTGCCGAGAAAGGCGGACTGCCGCTCGCAAGCGGGTTCGAACGCACGGGCGGCGGCGGCGGCGTGCCCGGTGGGCGCGACGGCGCGCGCGCCTCGGCAGAGCTCGGCGTGGCCGGTGCTTGGGCAGGGGCCGGGGCGACGGAAGCCCGGGGCGACGACGGGGTCGCTCCGACTCCGCCCGACGGACGGGGCGGTAACGAAACTGGCCTCGGCGCCTGCGCAACGGGAGCAGGACGCGGCACTTCAACGGTCGGCGCCGCGGGCTCGGGCGCCGGCTGGTCCTTGGCTGTTCCGTTTTCGTCGCTCATCGTCGCGGGCTCGACGTTCCACTCGCAGCATACCCTGAGCTTGCGAAAACTTGCACCCGCGGATCCATGGGCAGAGACATTTTCTTTATCAAATTCTGACCGGAAAAGACCACGCGGCCGCTCCTCCCTGCGGGAAAGCATGCGCCGGGTTCGCCGGGCGTGTTTTGGCTCAAGTCTCAGTTCCGCTCCGTGATCCGCCAATCCGAAACTGAAATGCCGTTTAGCGGGGCTTTGCCCCGGCACCCCAGGAGGGTGCTCTTTTGAGGTTTGAGATGTGACGAATACTTCCCGGGCCCCAAGGGTGCTTGTTGAGGTTGAGCCGTGACGAACGACTCAGGGAGCGGCCTCTCGTTTCACACTTCTTAACGGAACCTTGCCTGGTTCCTTCATACAGGCGTCCCCAGATTCCGAACTGGAAAAGGAGCACACCATGTTTGGATTCGTATTCGGAACTGCCTGCTTGATAGGGCTCGTCGCCCTGATCTCGCGCGGACATCGCCACGGTTGCCACGGACACCACGGCCGTCGCTTCGGTCGCGGGCGCGGTCGCTTTCTACTCAACGCGCTGCTCGATCGCCTCGACACGACGCCCGGCCAAGAGAAGGTCGTGCGTGAAACGGTCGAGGGCTTCGTGGAAGAGCTGCACGGCGCTCGCCGCGAATTCCGGGGCAGCCGGGTGAACGTCGCACAAGCGGTGCGCGGCGCCGCGGTCGACACGGGCGCGCTTCAGAACGTGTTCGAAAAGCAAGATCAGACAATCGCGCACGTGCGAAGCGCAGCCGTCACGGCGTTCGGCAAGATCCACGAAACCCTCGATGAACGGCAGCGCAAGATCTTGGCTGACTTGATCGAGTCAGGACCATTCAGCCACGGCTACGGTCATTGAGATTGAGAGGAAGCATCATGAGAAGACTAGCGATGGTACTATTGGCGATTGGAGCGGCCGCGGGCTTCGCCTCCGGCTTCGGACACTGGCGCTGCATGCACGACATGCGCGAGCACGCATTCGAGGATCACGTCGCGGACGTCTGCACGCGCGCCGCGGCGCGGGTGTACGAACACGGCGCCGCAGCCAAGCCCTCGCCCTAGCTTGCAAAGGCCCATGCTACGCTCCGGCAGATGAACGTCCACGTGCTGATCGTCGACGACGACGCGCGGCTCTTCGAGCTGCTCGCGAGCTACCTCGAGCAAAACGGGGTGCGCGCGAGCCACGCGGCGAACGGCCTGCTCGGGCTCAGCGCGCTCGATAGCGGCGCGTTCGACGCAGTGCTCTTGGACGTGATGATGCCGGAGCTCGACGGCCTGAGCGTGCTCAAGAAAATCCGCGAAAAGAGCCAAGTGCCGGTGCTGATGCTGACCGCCAAGGGCGACGAGACGGACCGGGTCGTCGGACTCGAACTCGGCGCGGACGACTATCTGGCCAAGCCGTTCAGCCCACGCGAACTCTTGGCGCGCCTGCGCGCGGTATTGCGCCGCAGCGATCTCGATCCGGGCAAGGAGCGCCTGAGCGTGGGGCCGATCACGCTCGATGTCGGCGCGCGCGCCGTGAGCGTCGACGGCAGCAGCGCCGACCTCACGGGCGTGGAGTTCGATCTCCTGCTCGCGCTGATGCGTCGCGCCGGACGCGTCGTACCACGCGCGAGCTTGCTCGAACACGCCGGGCGCGGTGACGTCTCCGTCAGCGATCGCACGGTGGACGTGCACATCTCGCACCTGCGCAAGAAGCTCGGGGACGAACCGGGCCGCTTGATCAAGACCGTGCGCGGCGTCGGCTACGTGATGGCGCGAGACGGCGCATGAGATTCCGGTATTTCGTTCACGCGCGGCTGCATAGACTGCTGTTCATGTGGCTCGGCGTCACGATCCTGATGACCGGCTTGGTGGTGGGCCTGGTGGTCAGCGCATTTTCCGCCAGCGGGCACAGCGTGCGCGACGATGTCACCCGCATCAAAGGCTTCGTCGGCGACCGCTTCGCGCGCGTGTGGGACGACCCGCGCGAGCGACACGAGCTCGGGCAAAGCATCAGCCAGGCCTTCATGGTCGACGTGACCGTGCGCGACGCCAAGGGCGTCGTGCTGGACCAGCTCGGTGATCCCTGCACGCACGGGGAGTTCTCGGTGCCCGTGCGCAAGGGCGCACTCGAGCTCGGCCGGCTCGAGGTGTGCGCCGAGAAGCGCCGGCGCATGCACGGCCTATCCGTCGCGCTCGCGATCGGCGCGGCCTGTCTCACGCTGTGGGTGGCGTCCGGCACGCTCGCGCGCAAACTGGTGCGGCCGTTATCCGACCTGATCCGCGTCACCCGCGAAATCGGCTCCGGCAAGCTGTCGAGTCGCGTGCGCATCGGCCATCGCCACCGCGGAGAGATCGCAGTGCTGGCAGAGGCCGTGAACGACATGGCCCAACGCATCGAGCGGCAACTCAATGATCAACGCGAGCTGCTCGCCGCGGTTTCGCACGAAATCCGTAGTCCACTCGCGCGGCTGCGCGTGCTCGTCGAACTCTTGCGCAGCGGCCCACCCAACCCCAACGCGCTCGACGACATCGAACGAGAAATCGTCGACGTCGACGAACTCCTCGGCAAACTGCTGGCCAGCTCGCGCCTCGATTTCGACACGCTCAGCATGCAGCCCTTGGCGCTCCAGCCGCTGGTGTGCCGAGCGCTCGAGCACGCTTCCCTCTCCAGCGATCTACTCCATGACCAAGCGCCCGAGGGCAGCGTGCGCGCGGACGCGACGCTACTCGACCGCGCGCTCGGCAACTTGCTGGAAAACGCGCAAAAGCACGGACAGGGTGTCGAGCGCGTGGACGTGACGCGCGAGGGTCAGGAGCTCTGCATCAGCGTGAGCGACCGCGGTCCTGGCTTTCCGAGGCAGTCGATCGGGCGCGTGTTCGACGCCTTCTATCGAGCCGGGGACTCGTCGTCACTCGGGCTCGGACTGGCGCTCGTCGCGCGCATCGCGCGCGCACACGGTGGCCGCGCTTGCGCGGAAAATCGCGAGAGCGGCGGGGCGACCGTGCGCATGTACTTGCCGGCGATTGAATAGAGCCTGGCGCAATAGAGCTAGTGTCCCGAGTCCGTGGTTCCTTTCATAAATCAATGAAGGAAAACGCTCGGAACACTAGCGCGGACGCGAAGCGGACGCGGGTTCGGGGCAACGCCCCGACGGAATCAACTGTGGCCCAGCCGCGTAGCGGCTGCCGCCACGAAGTGGCGGTCTGCAATTCGTTAGCGAATTGCAGGCTCAGGACACTAGGCCGCCAGCGCCTCGGCAATGCGACTCAGCACGCGCGGAGCGTCAGCGTCAATGATGGAGCCGTGGGAAATGATGACGCGCTTCAAGTTGCGCAGCTGCGACCAGCGCTCGAGCTGCGCGCGCAAGGCGTCTTTGTCCTCCACCTGGCGCATGCGAATGACCGGCGGCATGTGCGGATCGTCACCCGTCATGCCGATCAGTTTGAAAAGCCAGCCGCTCGCCCCCGAGCGGTTGGCCAAATTGAAGATCAGATCGTTGACGATCAAAGTGGTGCCGCTGGCGGTTTCTACAAGCAGCGCCGCTTCGCGCTCGCCGGTGCCGGGCACCGTGACGAAGCGCACCGCCGGATCATGGAAATCCACTTCCGTCAGGTCGACAGGCACGATTTCCTCGACCTTGGCGCGCGCGCCCGCGGGAGCAACCACTTTCAACCTGGGATAGCGCTCCTTCCAGACCTTCGCATCCATGCGATGGATGTCACTTGGCACGACTAGATACGCGAGCGCTCCGAAATTTTCGAGGGCGCTCATTTCTGCCTCATCTAGGGCGATTGCGCTGTACACGATCAAGCGACCGTCCGCGAGCCGCACGACCGTCATGCGCCGTTCCATGTCGCCCATCGCCGGCATGCTCAGCACGCCTGTCACGCATAGCAGATTGTCGTCGATCCGCGTCAGCCTGCCGTGAGGCAAGACGGTCCACTCGCTGAAAGGCTTTGCCATGGCCGATTCTCCTCGGAACGAGGTGAAGCAAAACGTAGGCCAGCCCGTTAGGCCACCCGCCCCAGCTCACGTTTCAAGAAGATACACGAGGGGCAGCACGCGCTCCCTGCCTCCGCTTACCGTTCGCGCCCGCCCCATTGAGAGTTCCCGTGCTCTTAGCCGCTCCTGCATTACCTGCCGCAAGCACGCGCGCGAGGTAATGGCCGGTGTGACTGCCCGCGGCTCGCGCGATTTGCTCGGGAGTCCCGAGTGCCACGATTTTTCCGCCGGCGGCGCCGCCCTCCGGGCCCAAATCGATCACCCAGTCCGCGTGCGCGATCACGTCCAAGTTATGTTCGATCACGAGCACCGTGTTGCCAGCGTCCACCAAGCGCGAGAGCACGTGCAAGAGCTTCTCGACGTCCGCAAAGTGCAGGCCCGTGGTCGGCTCGTCCAGAATGTACAGCGTACGACCGGTTCCGACGCGCGACAGCTCGCGCGCGAGCTTGATGCGCTGTGCCTCACCACCCGAGAGCGTGGGCGAGGGCTGGCCAATCTTCACGTAGCCAAGGCCGACGTCGTAGAGCGTTTGCAAACCGCGTACGATCAGCGGGTGTACGGCAAAGTGCTCGAGCCCCTCGCGCACGCTCATCGCCAGTGTGTCCGCGATGCTCTTGCCTTTGTACAGCACGCGCAGAGTAGCGTCATTGAAGCGCCGCCCCTTGCACACCTCGCAGGTGACGTACACGTCGGGCAAAAAATGCATTTCGACCTGGCGCAGGCCGTCTCCGGCGCAGGCTTCGCAGCGGCCGCCCTTGACGTTGAACGAGAAACGACCCGCGTCGTAGCCGAACGCGCGCGCTTCATTCGTGCTGGCGTACAGATCGCGGATCGCGTCGAAGACTTTGGTGTAGGTAGCCGGATTGGAGCGCGGGGTGCGACCGATCGGCCGTTGATCGATGCCGATGACCTTGTCGATGTGCTCGACGCCGTGTAGCTTCGCGTGCGCGCCGGCCGGCTCGCGCGATTCGTGCAAAATGCGGCTCAGCGCGGGGCAAAGGATACCGTTTATCAGCGTGGACTTGCCGGCGCCGCTCACGCCGCTGACCGCGATGAACGTGCCGAGCGGAAATGACACGTCGAGGTTCTGCAGGTTGTGCTCCCGCGCGCCCAGGATCTCGAGCGACTTGCCGTTTCCGGCACGGCGCGCGCTCGGCATCGCGATCCGCTTTCTGCCCGACAAGTAGGCGCCCGTGAGCGACCGCTGATTGTCCATCACCTCGCGCGGAGTGCCGCGCGCGACGACCTCGCCGCCGAGCTCGCCCGCACCCGGGCCAAAATCGATCAAGTGGTCGGCCGCCAGCATCGTTTCTTCGTCGTGTTCGACGACCAGCACCGAGTTGCCGATGTCGCGCAGAGCTTTGAGCGTGGCCAGCAATTTGCCGTTGTCTCGCTGGTGCAGCCCAATCGACGGCTCGTCCAGGATGTAGATCACACCCGTGAGCTCCGAGCCGATCTGCGATGCCAGCCGAATGCGCTGACTTTCGCCGCCGGAGAGCGTGGCCGCGGCGCGATCCAGCGTGAGGTAGCCGAGCCCGACGTTGACCAAGAAGCCGAGTCGCGCCGCGATCTCCTTGCGGAGCTCGGCCGCGATCGTGGCCTCCGCTCCTCGTAGCGGCAGCTCGTCGATCCAGCGGCGCGCCTCCTCGATGCGCAGGTTGGAGAGCTCGTCGAGGCTGCGATCCACCACCTTGACCGCGCGGCTTTCAGCCTTGAGCCGAGCGCCCTGGCAGCTTGGACACTCCTTGCTGGAGAAAAAGCGCAGGTAATATTGCTTCATCTCCTCGCTGCTGGTCGTCTTCATTCGC
>DASXKQ010000137.1:0-18262 GCA_036496745.1 Polyangiaceae bacterium | reverse complement strand
GGAGGAGCTCAGCCAGGTGAGCTCTGACAAATCACAGTTTCTGGCGAACATGTCGCACGAGCTGCGTACGCCGCTAAATAGCATGCTCTTGCTCTCGCACCTGCTCGCCGAAAACGAAAGCGGCAACCTGAGTGCGAAGCAAGTCGAGCACATGAGGACGATCCACGCGGCGGGTAAGGATCTGCTCGCCTTGATCAACCAAGTGCTGGATCTATCGAAGATAGAGGCGGGCAAGCAAGAGGTGGAGCTCGAGTCCGTGCCGCTCGAACATTTCGTCTCCCACGCGCGCCGCACGTTCGAGCCGCTCGCGGCGGATCGCGGCCTCTCGCTGGTCACCGAGCTCGAGCCGGGGTTACCGAGCGCGCTCGTCACGGATCGGCAACGCATCGAGCGCGTGCTGATCAACCTATTGAGCAACGCCATCAAATTCACGGAGCGCGGCAGCGTCACGCTGCGCGTCGCGCGCCCGAGTGCCGGGGCGCGCTTGAAACCCGGGCTTTTGGCAGAAAGCGCGATCGCCTTCAGCGTGATCGACACGGGCGTCGGCATCGCGCCCGAGGCTCAAGAGCGCGTGTTTGCTCCCTTCGAGCAGGTCGAGAGCCACACGGATCGGCGCTTCGCGGGCACCGGGCTCGGCCTGGCTATCGCGCGCGAGTCGGTCAACCTGCTCGGCGGCGAGCTGGTGCTGACGAGCGAGCCCGGCAAGGGCAGTACCTTCACCTGTACGTTGCCGGAGCAGGCGGCGCCGCTGCTGGAAGCCGCGCCCGCGGCGCCGCGCGCGCCGGCGCGCCCGATCCCCGATGACCGTGCGGCGCTCGATCCGAACGAGACGCCACTGCTCCTGATCGAGGACGACGCCGTGCTCGCGGAACAGCTGGTCGACATCATTCGCGCCCGGCGCATGAAGGCCGTCGTCGCCAGTTCGGGCAAAGAGGGGCTGGCGCTCGCGCGCAAGCACAAGCCGCTCGGGATCGTGCTCGACGTCAAATTGCCCGATCTCGACGGCTGGACGGTGATGGAGCTCTTGAAGCAAGATCCGGTCACGCGCTCGATACCGGTGCATTTCGTGTCGGGTGTGGACGCGCCGCAGCGCGGGCTCGCGCTCGGCGCGGTCGGCTATCTGGTGAAGCCGGCGAGTCACGCGGAGCTGGCCGGCGTGGTGCGCGCGCTGGCGCCGGCCAAACGCGGTTCACAACGCATTCTGGTCGTCGAAGACGACGTGCGGCAGGCCGATTCGGTGTTGTCGCTGCTCCGGCAGGAGGGCTTCGAGGTCGAGCGCGTCGCGAGCGCCGAGGCCGCGCTCGACGCGCTCAGCGCTGGGAGTTTTGGCTGCATCATTTTGGATTTGGGTCTGCCCGACATGGACGGCCTGAGTCTGCTCGAGGAGCTCCGCAAGCGCACGGAGCTCGGCTCGCCGCGAGTCGTGATTCACACGGGACGCGCGCTGACCAAGCTCGAGACGCGCCAGCTCGAGGCCTACTCCGAGGCGGTGGTGCTCAAGGACGGCAGTTCGGCGCAGCGCCTGCTCGAGGAAGTGCGCCTGTTCGTTCGCTACGTGCGCGAGAGCTTACCGAAGCCGCAGCCATCGCTGCCCGTGAACACCGGTCCCGAGGTGGCGCTCGACGGTGTGACGCTCGTGCTCGCGGAAGACGACATGCGCACGGTGTACGCGCTCTCGGCGCTCTTGCGAGGCAAAGGCGCCAACGTCGTGGTCGCGGAAACGGGTCGGGAAGCCCTGAGCGCGCTCGAGCAGCACCCGGCCACGCGCGCCGTGCTGATGGACGTGATGATGCCGGAAATGGACGGCTACGAGGCCATGCGGCGGCTGCGGCAAGACGCGCGCTTCGCGGCGCTGCCGGTGATCGCGCTCACGGCCAAGGCCATGAAGGGCGAGCGCGAGCGTTGCATCGAGGCAGGCGCGAGCGACTATTTGAGCAAGCCCATCGACAGCGACAAGCTGCTCGAGACCCTCGACCACTGGTTGCGCAAGGCGGGCACTGATGCAGCCAGCTAGCGAAGCCGATGCGCTCGAGGTGAAGCTCGTGCTCGAGGCGATCTACGAGCGCTACGGCTACGATTTTCGAGACTACGCGCCCGATTCGATCGCGCGTCGAGTAAAGGCCGCGGCGGCCAAGATCGGCGCGCGTCACCTGGCGGAGCTGCAGCATCGCCTGATTCACGAGGTAGACGTAATGAGCGCGACCTTGGAGCTGCTCACGGTCCGCGTTACCGAGATGTTTCGCGACCCCCACTTTTATCGCGCCGTGCGCCAAGAGCTCGTGCCCAGCTTGCGCACTTATCCACAACTCAAGGTCTGGCACGCTGGCTGCGCGTCGGGCGAAGAAGTGTATGCCACGGCGATCTTACTGAGCGAGGCGGGGCTCTACGAGCGCTCGCAGATCTACGCTACCGACGTGAGCGGCGTCGCGCTCGAGCAGGCGCGCGAAGGCGTGTACCCAGAGGCGTCATTTGCGGGCTTTGCGCAGAACTACGCAGAATCCGGCGGCGCGGCGGTCTTCGCGGACTATTGGTCGCGCGCCTACGATCGCATAGCCATTCGTGAGGATCTGCGGCAAAACGTGCACTTTTTTCAGCACGATCTCGTGAGTGACTATGCGCTCGGGGAGATGCAAGTCATCTTCTGTCGCAACGTGTTGATCTACTTCGGTGAACGCTTGCGCGAGCGCGTGTTCTCGATGTTCTCGGACGCGCTACACGTAGGCGGTTTCCTGTGTTTGGGCTCGAGTGAAGCCTTGCCCGCCAGCCGGCGCAGCACGTTCGAGGAGTTCTCGGCGGTCGAGCGTATCTATCGCAAGCGAGGCGCGGCGTGAGCGTTCCCGCGGCTGCCGAGCGGCCGTCGGTGCTGATCGTCGACGACGTCGACGCAAACCTAGTCGCGCTCGAGGCGTTGCTGGAGGGTCTCGGCTGCGACGTGGACGTCGCGCGCTCGGGAAACCAAGCGCTCAGACTGCTGCTCAAGAAATCGTACGCGGTGATGCTGCTCGACGTGCAGATGCCGGAGATGGACGGCTACGAAGTCGCTCACCACGCCAGGCAGAATCCGGCCACGCACGAGGTGCCGATCATCTTTTTGACCGCTACCCACAACACCGAGGAAAATATCTTGCGCGGCTACGGCTCGGGCGCCGTGGATTTCTTGTTCAAGCCGATCAATCCGGACATCGTGCGCAGCAAGGTGCGCGTATTCCTCGAGCTGTTCGCGGGTCGACGTCTGCTGGCGGAGGCCAATCGCCAGCTGGAAGGCCGCAACGCCGAACTCCGCAGTTTGGCGGACGCGCAGCGCGCCCTGGCGGAGAGCTTCCGCGAAGCGAAGGAGAAGCTCGAGTTCGCCTATGCCGAGCTACAAGAGACTCAGGCGCATCTCGTGCAATCGGCCAAGATGGCCTCGCTCGGAGAGCTCGTCGCCGGCGTCGCGCACGAGATCAACAATCCGCTCGCGTTCGTGATCAGTCACCTCGACACCAGCCGACGCAGCCTTCAACAATTTCACGCGCAGCTCCCGGAATCGGCGCTGGAGAGCGGGCTCGAACACTGGCTGCGCGCGCAGACTCGGCTGCAGGAGATGGCGCTCGGCCTCGATCGCATCCGCGATCTGGTGCTCAAGCTGCGCGCGTTCTCGCGTCTCGACGAGGGCGAACGCAAGCTCGTCAGCATGCGCGAATGCGTGGAGTCGCTCTTGACGATTCTCGGTCACCGCATCACGGAGGGTATCGAAGTCGTGACGCGTTTTGCGGAACCGGATCTGCTCGAATGTTATCCGGGACCGCTCAATCAGGCGCTGATGAACCTGGTCGCCAATGCGCTCGATGCGGTCGAGGACGGCGGTAAGATCTGGATCGAGCTCGGCGCGGAAGACGGGCGTTACGCGATTCGCGTTTCCGACAGCGGGCCCGGTATTCCGGCGGAGATCCGCGAACGCGTGGTCGAACCTTTCTTCACGACCAAGCCCGTTGGAAAGGGCACCGGTCTCGGCCTCTCGATCACCTACTCGATCGTGCAGAAGCACGAGGGCTCGCTCGTGCTGAGCGAGCGCCCGGGCGGCGGCGCACAAATCTGCATTTTCCTACCGCTGAGCGCCCCGCACGCGGCGTAGGCGGTTCCCCGGAGTTCGCCGAAACTGCACAGAAACGGGTTCGACGCGCGGGGAGCGTCATGCTAACCCGCGAGGGTTCGTCTTAGGCGCAAGCGTGCGCCCCTCAACAGAATCAGGAACCGACCAAGCCATGTCGAAGTTGAAGCTGAAGCCGGGTGTCATCACGGGTCCCGCTCTCCAAGAATTGTTCTCGTACATGAAGAGCGCGAAGTGCGCGCTGCCGGCCGTCAACGTGATCGGCTCGCACACGATTGTCTCGGCGTTGCAAGCGGCGCGTGAGGCCAAGAGCCCGATTATCATTCAATTCTCGAACAGCGGCGGCGCGTTCGTGGCCGGCAAGTTCCTCGACAACAAGGGCGAGAAGGCGTCGATCGCCGGTTCGATCGCCGGAGCGAATTTCACGCGCAGCATGGCGGAGGCCTACGGCGTGCCCGTCGTGCTCCACACCGATCACGCGGCCAAGAAGCTGCTGCCCTGGGTCGAGGGCATGCTCGACGTCGGTGAAAAGTACTTTGCCGCCAACAAGGCGCCCTTGTTCTCGTCGCACATGCTGGATCTGTCCGAGGAGCCGCTGCACGAGAACCTCGAGATCTGTCGCTCGATCCTGAAGCGCATGGCGCCCATGCAAATGACGCTCGAGATCGAACTCGGCGTCACGGGCGGCGAAGAAGACGGCGTGGACAACTCGGATATCGACAGCTCGCGTTTGTACACGCAGCCCGCGGACGTGCTCGCGGCTTACGACGCGCTCAGCCCGGTCGGCAAATTCACGGTGGCCGCGTCGTTCGGCAACACGCACGGCGTGTACAAGCCGGGCAACGTGAAGCTTCGCCCCGTGATCCTCAAGAACTCGCAGGATTTCGTGAAGGCCGAGCGCAAGACCGGCGAACACCCGCTCGATTTCGTGTTCCACGGCGGCTCCGGCTCCACGCGCGACGAGATCCGCGAAGCGGTTTCCTACGGCGTGATCAAGATGAACATCGACACCGACACGCAGTGGGCCTTCACGCAGCCGATCAAAAAGTACATGGACGACAAGAGCGCCTACCTGCAAGGCCAACTCGGCAACCCCGAGGGCGCCGACAAGCCGAATAAGAAGCAGATCGACCCGCGCAGCTGGGTCCACGCCGGCGAAAAGGGCATGGCCGCTCGCCTGGTCGAGGCGTTCAAGGATCTCAACTCGTTCGAGCAGTTCGAGTTCTAGGTCTGACTAGAGACGGAGGGGGCAAGGGCAGCGCTAGCGGGCCCGAGCTTGGGGGGCGGAGCGTGAGGTTTTGCTGCCTTGCGACACTCGCGTGCACCAGTGCGGTGCCGACGCGTGCTCAGGAATCGGCGGCTGCTTCGGCGCGCGAGGCACTTGCCGCGGCATCGCCCGGAGGCCTTCCCCCGAGCGGCTCGACATCGGCGCTCTGAAATAGAGCAAGATGCGCGCGAGTCGGGTTCAGTGACGCTTGAAGTACTGGACGGCGCGCTCGTGCCGCTCGGCGGCTTCGCGCGTGTGAAACGTGCCGAGGTTGCGGCGCCGCCCGGTCTTGGGGTCCTTTTTCCTCGAGTAGAGGCGATAGTCGCCGCTCGCGAGTTTGCGGATCATCGCGCCACTACCCGGCTTTCTCGGTTCTTGCTGAGTTCGAGTAGGAAGCATTCTTCGCCGGCGGGGCCCTTGATGCCGAACACCTTGCCGAACGGCTTGTCTTCGAGGCCATGGCTGACGACGGCGTGCTCGGAGATGACCTTGTGGGCGCGCTCCGCGTCGTCCACCAGCCAGTAAAGTTCGCGCTCTTTGCCGGGCCCCATCGAATCGTCACTGGCGATCGCAAAGTGCTCGAACTGCACGTACTGCGGATGCGTGCGCTCGACCTTCAAGCCGAACGACTCGACGTAGAACTGCTTGGCCGCGTCGATGTCACGCACGTACTCGACGACGAACCCGAAGCGGGGTCTTTCGTTCATGCTGCTCTAGCAAGCAAGCGGCAAGCCAGCGGCTGGCGTCTGAGCGCGGACGCCACGGCCCGCATTTTCCCGATGAGCGCGGGCACCTGCTGCACTCGGCAACGCGGCGCGCGCGACACACTGTGACGGCCGCGCGCGGCGACGGGCTCGAGCGAGTCCGTCGTCTGGTACGGATCGTGCTTTTACACGCGGATGGATCTCCCGGCGGGCGCGCGCTTCCAGACCGACGTGCCGGCGCGCTTGGATCGACTGCCGTGGTCGGCTTGGCATTGGCGTGTGGTGATCGCGCTCGGCATCACCTGGATGCTCGATGGGCTCGAAGTGACGCTGGTTGGCGCCGTGGCGCCCGTGCTCAAAGAGACGAAAACGCTCCATCTCGACGACGCGCAGATCGGCCAAAGCGCGAGTTTTTACCTGGCCGGTGCGATCGGCGGGGCGCTCCTTTTCGGGCGGCTCACGGACTTGCTCGGCCGAAAGCGGCTTTTTTTGCTCACGCTGAGCGTGTACCTGAGCGCGACGCTCGCCAGCGCGGCGGCCTGGAGCTTCGCTTCCTTCGCGCTATTTCGAGCGGTCACGGGCGCGGGCATCGGGGGCGAGTATGCGGCGGTCAATTCGGCGATCGACGAGCTGTTGCCGGCGCGCGTGCGGGGTCGCGCCGACCTGGCGATCAACAGCACCTTTTGGCTCGGAACCGCGCTCGGCGCCGTGGCGTCGCTGATCTTGCTCGATGAGGCCGTGCTCCCGCACACGATCGGTTGGCGCGTCGTGTTCGGGCTCGGGGCACTGATCGGTTTGTCGATTCTATTCGTGCGCAAGCACGTTCCGGAAAGCCCGCGCTGGCTCCTCTTGCACGGCCGAGCCGCCGCGGCCGAAGAGGTCATGCGCGGGATCGAGCTGCACGTCAGTCGGAGTCGCGAAGAGCCGCTGCCGCAGGCGTCAGCCGTCGTCACGCTGGAGGCCAAGGGGCGCGTCACCTTTACGGCGATTGCGCGTGTGCTGCTCAAGCGGCACTTGAGGAGGAGCATACTCGGCCTGTGTCTGATGGTCGCGCAGGCCTTTGCCTACAACGGCGTGTTCTTCACGTACGCGCTCGTGCTCTCACGCTTCTACGGTGTTCCGGCGCATCGCGTCGGCCTTTACCTGTTGCCGTTCGCGGTCGGTAACCTGCTCGGCCCGATGCTGCTCGGACACTGGTTCGACACGCTCGGCCGCCGCCTGATGATCTCCGTCACGTACGTCGCAAGCGGCTTGCTGCTGGCATTCACCGGCCTCGGCCTGGCGGAGAATTGGCTCACGGCCTCCACGCAGACGCTGCTCTGGTGCGTGGTTTTCTTCGTCGCGTCCGCCGCGGCGAGCTCGGCGTACCTGACGGTGAGCGAGCTCTTTCCCGTCGAGCTGCGCGGCATGGCGATCGCGCTCTTTTACGCCGTGGGCACCGCGGCCGGCGGCCTGCTCGCACCCGCCCTGTTCGGGGCGCTGCTCGAAACCGGCAGCCGCGCCCGCGTCTGCCTGGGCTATCTGATCGGCGCGGCGTTGATGATCCTGGCGGGCCTGGTCGCCGCCGTGCTCGGAGTTCCCGCCGAGCGCAAACCGCTCGAAGCGCTCAATCCCGTCGATTGAAACGCGCTCGTCGAGCCGTCCCTGAGCTCACTGAGCGAGGTCCAAGCAAATGACCATTTTCGGCGCGCCGGAGTCATGGCAAGCCTGCGCGCGGAATCGCTCGAAAAGAGGGCTCATGGCCGACGATGACGCGCTGAACAAGGTAGATGTCGTGATCATCGGCGGAGGCCTCGCCGGCCTGTCCGCCGCGCTCAAGCTCAAAGACGAAAACGACCTGCGGCAGCTACGGCAAAAACCGCCCATCTCGTACGTCGTGCTGGAGGCCGACGATCGTCTGGGCGGACGCACCTGGTCGAAGGAGCCGGACAAGGACTACGGTGGCGGCTATGTGGGCGCCACGCAGAACTACATTCAGAATCTGATTCGCCGCTACGGCATTCCGATCATCGAGGAGTACCTGCCTCAGGACGGGCGCTGGTTGTTCGAAGACTCGCAGGGCAATCTGAGCTGTTACGCGGGAAACAATCCGTATGACTTGCCCGGCGGTGCGAACGCCGTGCAGTGCTTGGGGCTGCTCGACGCGATGACGCTCGAGATGCGCGCCCATCTGGACGACCCGTCGAAGAGCCGGCTCAAGACGGAAGACGAGCGAACCGTGCAGGCCTGGATCGAAGAGCAGCAGGCGCTGTTCGCGGCAACGCAAGGCGCGGCCGGCATGAGCCCGCTCACGACCGAGGCGTTCACGGCCTCGGTGCGCTCGGCTTTTTCGCTCGAGCCAAGAGAATTGTCGCCCTTTTTCCTGCTGTATTACGCCGCGACGGCCGGCGGCTACTCCGCGCTCGTCGACGTGGCGGGCGGCGACGGCGCGGCCGAGGCGACGCGCTTCGCCAACGGCACGAAGGATCTCGTCGACGCGATCGCGGCCGATGTCGGCGCAGACAACATCCAGCTCGAGGTCCAGGTGAAGTCCGTGGCGAGCAATGCGGACGGCGCTCTCGTCAGCACCGATAGCGGCCAATGGCAGGCAAAGAACGTGATTGTCGCGATGGCGCCGCCCGCCTCCGCCCGCATCGAGTTCAGCCGGTCGCCGAAGCACGACGCACAGTGGAAAATGCGCGACGCGCTCTCGAGCGCGATGGACAAGGCGCTCGGGCGTACGATCAAAGGGTTCGTTCGGTTCAAGCGGCCGTTCTGGCGGCTCCAGGATCCCATCCTGATGGGCTACGTGCTGTCGATGGCCGCGGACTACAAGCAGTTCCCGCTCGACTGGACGCTCGACAACGTGTGGGACGCGCCGGCCCCGCCGTCCGGCAGTCCTCCCCCAACCGGCCCACGACAGATCGTGAGCCTGATGACGTTCATCGTCGGCGACGCGGCGGCATATTGGTCCGGCAGGGACCCGACCGAGCGCGCGACGGCGGTGATCGCGCACCTGAAGAAGATCTACAAATTCGACGACTCCGAGCTGTTCAATCCCGATGAGTTGGCGAGCAACTACGCGGAAGAGGACTGGCCTCTACAGAGGTCTAGGGGTGTTGGCGCGCCGGACGCGATGATGCCGCCCGGCGCACTCAGCCAGTTTGGAGCGGCGCTGCGCGCGTCGATTGGGCCAATCCACTGGGCCGGCGCGGAGACGGCCAGCGAATGGTGCGGGTACATGAACGGCGCGATCGAGTCCGGAATTCGCGCCGCGAGCGAAGTCATCTGAGCTAGCGTTTCGACCCAGCGGCATGCTGGAGTTAGCAGGTTACTCCGACCTCAGACCGTTTCATCGCGGACAGCGTTCGCTCGTGCTGCGGGCGAGGCGGAACGCCGACGACCTGCCGGTGGTCATCAAGACGACCGCGGCTGACTACCCGAGCGCGCGCGATCTGAATCGGCTCCGCCACGAGTTCGAAATTGGGCGAGCGCTCGCGCGGGGGCCGGCGCACGCGTACGCGGTGCGGCACTTGGAGCTCGCGCCGGTGGGCGCAGGCTTCGCGCTCGTGTCGGAGGACTTTGGCGGCCGCTCGCTACGCGACGAGTTCACGGGCCGCAGCTTGTCGCTCGAGCGCTTCGTCGACTTGGCGCTGGCGGCGGCGCGCGCGATCGCCGCCGTGCACGAAACGCGGCTCTTGCACCTCGATATCAACCCGTCCAACGTGCTCTGCCATCCGGACACGCGCGAGCTGCGCTTGTGCGATTTCAGCGCGGGCATCAACCTGGAAAGCGCCGCGCGCACGCCGCGCTTCCAAGGCACGCCGGCCTACGCGTCGCCGGAGCAGACGTTGCGCACGGGCCGCAGCGTCGATCACAGAGCGGACCTGTACTCGCTCGGTGTCACGCTGTTCGAGCTGCTCACGGGGAAATTGCCGTTCAGCGGCGGCGACACGCTCGAGACGTTTCACCGCCACCTCTCGGAGGCGCCGCCGTCGGCGCGTGATGCGCGCCCGGACGTGCCGTGGACGCTCTCGGCGCTGCTGCTCAAGTTGCTCAACAAGGATCCGGACGAGCGGTACCGCAGCGCGCACGGCTTGTGTGCGGACTTGCTGCGCTGTCAGCAGCAGCTCTGCGCGCACGGCGTGATCGCGTCGTTCGAACTGGCGAGTGAAGATCGTTCGCCCCATTTTTCACTGCCGCAGCGCGTGTACGGCCGCGAACGAGAATTCAAGGCTTTGGCCGCGCACTTCGAACGCTGTCGGAGCGGCGAAGTCGGATTCCTGCTCGTCTCGGGTGAAGCCGGTGTCGGCAAGTCCACGCTCGTCGCGCGGCTGCGTGAGCACGCGCTCGCCAGCGGGGCGCAGTTTTTCATGGGCAAGTTCGAGCCGCCGCGGCAGGGCCCGCCGTACGCGGCATTTTCCACGGCGTTTCGTGCCTTTTTGCACGGTGTGCTGACGCGACCGTCCGCGGAGCTGCGACGCTGGCGCGAACGCATCCTCGGCGCGCTCGGCCCGAACGCGGCGCTGCTCATCCGGCACGTGCCCGATCTCGAGCGTTTGCTCGGTCCACAGCCCGAGCCGCCCGTGCTCGAACCGGAGCAAGCGCAGGCTCGCTTTCGTCACTTGATCCTGAACCTGATCGACAGCATGGCGCTCGCGGATAGCCCGCTCGTCATTTTTCTGGATGACCTGCAGTGGGCAGACCTGGCCTCCACGGATCTGATCGAACAATTGATGAGCGCCGGCCGCCTGCACCACTTGATGCTGGTCGGCGCGCACCGCGACGGGGAACCCGACGGCAATCATCCGGTCTCCGCGTTGATCGAGCGCCTGAGCGGACGAACGACGTTCTTGGAGCTCGCTCTGCAGCCGCTCGACGTCGCCGACGTCGCGCGCCTAGTCGCCGATTCCCTGCAATGCTCCGCCGAGCGGAGCTTGCCGCTCTCGCGCATGGTTTGGCAGAAGACGCGGGGTAATCCGTTCTTCGTCGGTCAATTCTTGCGCACGATTCACGGCGAGCGCTGGCTCGAGTTCGATCCGAACGCCCGCGAATGGACCTGGGATCTGGACGCCTGCGCCGCTCAAGTCATGACCGACAACGTGATCGATCTGATGGTCGGTCGCATCCATCGCATCGCTCCGGTGACGGAGCAGGTGCTGCGCCACGCGGCCTGCATCGGACGCGAATTCGACGTCGAGTTGCTCGCGTCCGTGCTGTCGCTCGACGAGCCTAGTCTGGACGCCGCGCTGACCGAGGCGCTTGACGCCGAGCTGATCGCGGGTATCGACGCGGCCGAGGGTCCTGGTGACGCGGTGCCGGCGCGCTTCCGCTTCGTCCATGATCAAATGCTGCAGGCCGCTTACGGCTCGATGCCCGCAGCGACGCGCGCCGAAATTCATTTGGCGCTCGGGCGGAAGCTCTACACGGCCTACGGCGCGCAACAACGCGAGGAGCGCATTTTTCAGCTGGTCGACCATCTGAGTCTCGGCTTGCCGCTGGTCTCGCGCGCCGCCGAGCGGCTGGAATTCGCACCGCTCTACCTGACCGCAGGGCGCCGCGCGAAGTCCGCCAACGCATACGGCGCGGCCGGTAGCTATTTTCGCTGCGGGCTCGAATTGCTCGGCCCCGACGGCTTTCGCGACGCGCACGAGCTCAGTCTGCAGCTCCACCGGGAGTACGCCGAGACCTGCTATCTGGCCGGCAATTTCGCGGAGATGAGCAAGAGCTGCGCGGAGCTGATTGGCTCCGCGCGCACGCTGCTCGAGCGGGTCCCGGCCTTTCAACTCGAGCTCACGGCGCACATCACGCGCAACGAGCTGCCGCGCTCGCTAGCGCTCGCTCGTGAGGTGCTCGCCCTGCTCGGGGTCGAGCTGCCGAGCCGCGTGTCTCAGGCAAGAGTCGCGCTGCGCGTGCTCGGTACCAATTTTTTCATGCGTGGGGACGTGGTCGAGGGCCTGCTCGCTCGCCCCAAAATGACCGATCCGCGCGCGCTCGCGGCCATGCAAATCCTGGCTCAGGTCTCGACGCCGGCCTACCTCACTTCGCCGAACCTCTTTCCGCTCGTGGTCTGCGAGATGCTCGCGCTCACACTCGAGTACGGTCCGTGCGAGTGGTCCGCCGACGCGTTGATCGGTTGGGGCGCCATTCAGCTGGCCGGCTTCAACAAGATCGAGCGCGGCTACCAGATCGGCTCGTGCGCGCCGCGCTTGATCGAGCTGCTCGGCGCCGCGCAACGCCGAGGGCGCACGCAAGCCATCTACAACCTGGTGATCCGGCATTGGCGTGAACCGCTCAGGGCGACCGTCGAGCCGCTCGCGGCGGCCGTCCAGGGCGCGCTCGACCACGGCGATCTCGCCTACGCCTCGATCGCCGCGGTGACGCACGTCTTTTACATGTTGATGTCCGGGCATCCGCTGGCGGAGGTCGAGGAGCGCGCGCTCGCGCTCGAAAAGCGGTTGGCGCCGCTCGGCCAGCAGCGCTTTCGTCGCGACATGGCGCGTGTGATTCAGCTCGTGCGCTGCCTGGCCGGTCGTGCTCCCGATCCCAAGCGGCTGCGCGGCGAGTTCTTCGACGACGAGCAGGCGCTGCGCGCCAGCGAAGAAGAAACGGACCGCGCGGCGATCGCCTCGCTCGGCTACGAACGCGGGCTCTTACTTTACGTCTACGGGGACTTCTTGGGTGCGCTCGAGTGCTGTCGCAATGCCGCCGGTTTCGTCGACAGCGTGCTCGGCACCGTCTACTCGCCCGCGCTCGAGTTCTTGTCGGCGTTGGTGCGCGCCCGCGTGCTGACGGATCACCGGGCACAGGTTTCCCCTCGCACCGAGCGGCGCAAGATACGAAAAAGCCTGAGCCGACTCCAAGCCTGGGCCGAGGCCGCGCCGTCGAACCACCGGCACCGCGTGGAGCTGATCCGGGCGGAGCTCGCGCGCCTCGCGCAAAACGACGCGCTCGCGGTCAAACACTACGAGCAGGCCATCGAGCTGGCGCACCGACACGGCTATCTAAACGAGCTTGCCATGTCGCTCGAGTGCGCGGGGCGCTTCTACGTCGGCTTGGGCCAAACACGCGTGGCGGCCACCACGATCCTGGCCGCGCGTGACGCCTGGAGCAGCTACGGCGCGGCCGCCAAGGCCGCTCTGCTCGACAGCGAATTTTCGCAGCTGCTCTCGCCGCTCGTGCACGCGCCGCGCTCGTTGCCGGCCGCCATCAACGCGCACGACGAGCGCGCCTTCGAGCTCCTGGACGTGGCGTCGATCATGAAGGCTTGCCAGGCCATCGTCGGTGAAATCCGCCTGCCCGGTCTGGTGCGGCGTCTGCTCAAGCTCGCGATCGAGAACACGGGCGCGCAGCGCGGCTTCCTGTTCCTGAACGTCGACGGTCAACTCGAGCTGGCCGCGTCGGCCGACGTCGACGAGCGAGACACGCCCTCGCGGCTGGCGAGCGGCGTCGCCGAGCTCGAGCCGCAGGCGCTCTTGCCGATGTCCGTCGTCGATTACGTCGCGCGGCTCGGCCAGCCGTTGCTCGAAGTCAACGTGAGCGCGTCCGCCCTGTTCGCTCACGATCCGTACATCGCGGAGCAGCGTCCGCTCTCGGTCTTGTGCGTTCCGTTGGTTTCACAGGGCTCGGTGAGCGGCGTGGTTTACCTCGAGAACAACCGCATGCGCGGAGCCTTCAGCGCCGAGCGCGTGCAAGTGCTCGGGTTGCTCTCCGCGCTCTCGGCCATCTCGCTCGACAACGCGACGCTGTACGAGGACGCCAAACGCGCCCACCGCTTGGAGCTCGAGCGTTCGCGCGCGCAGGCCCGCTTCGTGCCTGCCGAATTCCTGCGCAGTCTGAACAAGGATTCGATCGTGGACGTTCAGCTCGGCGACAACATTCGCAAAGAGATGAGCGTGCTCTTCTCCGACGTGCGCGGCTTCACGCGCTTGGTCGAGGGCATGTCGCCGCAAGACCACATCGGCTTCATCAACGGCTATTTGGGCCATATGGAGTCGGCGATCGTCGACGCGGGCGGCTTCGTCGACAGCTATTTGGGTGATGGCATCATGGCCCTCTTCGAAGGCGATCCGGATTTTGCCGTGCGGGCGGCCGTGGCCATGAGCGTGGAGCTCGGACGCTTCAACCGCGGCTGGCAAGCCTCGGGGCACGAGCCGATCGCGATGGGTGTCGGTCTCAGCACCGGCGCGCTCACGCTCGGTACGATCGGCGGCGCGAGTCGCATCAAGTGCGGCGTGATCGGCGACACTGTCAATCTGGCCTCGCGCATCGAGTCGCTCACCAAGCTCTTCGATTGCTTCGCGCTGATCAGCCAGGACACGCGCGACCGCCTGCGCGAACCGGAGCGCTTCGATTTGCGCCGCGTCGACCGCGTGCGCGTCAGCGGCAAAACCCAGCCCATCACCTTATTCGAGGTGCTCGACGCCGAGCCGCCCGCGCGCCGCGACGCCAAACGCCGCAGCCACGCCGCGTTCCAAGCCGCGCTCGACGCCTATTTCGCCGGTCATTTCGCGGACGCGGCCGCCGCGTTCGACGCCTGCTCGACGACCTGCCCGGATGACGGCGCAGCCCTACGCTTGTGCGCGCGCGCGCGTCGCCACCAGCGCGAGCGTCCACCTGATTGGGACGGCATCAGCGCGCTCACGGAAAAATAGCGCGTTCGCCCTCGAGGCGGACCGGCCCTGGTCGTTAACTCGCGAGCGGGGCGCCTGCGCCGAAGAGGGCGAGCGCGGCGGCGTCGCGTAGGTCGTCGAGGTGTTCGTCGGGCAGGGAGCCGTTGACGACTTTGCCGATCACGGGCAGCGGTCCGAGCGCTCGATTGTGATCGAGCTCCGGCCGTGCGTGGTCGAAGCCGCCCGCGGCCAGTGGATCGAACGGGCCGACCCGGTATTGCCAGATCGTCGGTTCGACGCCGTTCGGGCTCGCGGGTCTCGGTGCGCTCGTGTAGTGCGCGACCCAAAGCGGATGGCGGAGCAACCAGGTGGGCTTGCCTAGCAGGCCCCATTCACGCTGAGTCGTGTAGAGCACGGTGTTTCCGAACGTTTCCGAGATGCGTCCGGCCAGCTCCTCCAGGGGGCCGGACCAACTGGGGGCAACGTCCGCGCCCGGGCGCGGTAGCGGATCGTGCTCGATGTTCAGGGCAGGGACCAGGTCACCGCTGCCGAGCTTCACTGCGTCGGCGACCGAGCGGAACAGGTCCCATTGCGTCTCGAGAGCGTCCCGAAATCGATACAAGAGGTAGAGCCCGACCTTCGCGGAGATGCCGCGGGCGCGCCGCATGTGCTCCTCCACTTGGCGGTCGCGCACGAAACCGCCGTAGTTTGCGCGGCAAAATACGAATTTTACGGAGCCGTCCAGGCGAGACCAAGCGAGCGAGTTCGGCGCCTGATGATGTGACAAATCGATTCCAAACTCCATCTTCGTCGGTCCGCGTTCCACCCGCTCGTCTCGCCCAACTTGAAATCTATGCTGAACGCTCAATCTCGAACCATGGTCATTTGTACGCCGCGCTTCGGGCAGCGCCCGTACGCTGACGGATCGTGGGCGCCGCTCCGCGTCTTGGCGAGCGGATGGGGGTCTGTTAAAAAGTGCGATCGAGTGACAATGACTAGTGAGAGGGCTGGCGTAGTTGCCGTCAGCGCCGAACATTTGGCGCTCGAGAGGTTGCGCAAGGAGCGCGATCTTTACGCCGGGCTGCTCAATCTGAATCTTGAGCGCGATCCGGAGCCATTTCTCAAGAGCGCACTCGAGCTGATCGCGGGCATCATCGGCGCCGAACAAGGTTGCCTGGAGCTATTCGACCCGCAGGGCGCCGAGCGCGGTTGGTTTCACGCGACGGGCTTCTCGCCGGAAGAGCTCGCCGGCGTGCGCGCCACGCTCTCGCGCGGCATCATCGCCGAGGCCGTCGCCACCGCGCAGGTCGTGCTCACGCCTTCCGCGCTGCTCGACCCGCGCTTTCGCGACCGCGCCAGCGTTCAGCAAGCCAAGATCGACGCGGTGCTGTGCGCCCCGATCGGCCGCGATCCTCCGCGCGGCGTGCTCTACTTGCAGAGCCGACAACCGAACGTGTTCAACCGCGACAGCGTGGCTCAGGTCGAGCTGTTCGCGGAGCGTTTGGCGCCGCTCGTGCGTGAGCTCGAGCGACGGCGCAGCGCGAGTGCTGATCCGGTGTCGACTCTGCGCACCAAGCTGAACGCGGCGGACGTGGTCGGCTCGAGCCGCGCGATCGCGGCGGTCTTGCAAGAGGTCGAGATGGTCGCCTCGCTCGACGTGGGCGTTTTACTGACCGGCGAAACGGGCACGGGCAAGACGCAGCTCGCGCAGGTGATTCATCGCAACAGTCCGCGAGCGGGCGGTCCGTTCATCGAGCTCAATTGCGCAACTTTGCCCGACACGTTGATCTCGAGCGAGCTGTTCGGCTCGCTGCCGGGTTCGCATTCGACCGCGTCGCGCCGCATGGACGGCAAGGTCTTCGCCGCGGACGGGGGTACCCTCTTTCTGGACGAGATCGGCGAGCTTTCGCTGCCCGCGCAGGCCGTCTTGCTCCAACTCCTGCAGTCGAAAACCTACCGTCAGTTGGGCGGGGTGCGCGCGATACACGCGGATTCCCGCGTGATTGCCGCGACCGCGCTCGATCTGGAGCAGGCCGTGAGCGAAAAGCGCTTTCGCGAGGATCTGCTGTACCGCCTGCAGGTGATCACGATTCGCGTGCCGTCCCTGTCCGAGCGCACGGAGGACATCGTCCCGCTCGCCCGCTACTTTTGCGAGCGCGCGCACCGGGCGCACAAGCTGCCGCGCGTCGAGCTCTCGCCGGGCGCGCTGCGCTTCATCGAGGCTGCGGAATGGCCGGGCAACGTGCGCCAGCTCTACAACAAGGTCCAGCGCGCCACGATTCGCGCGTGCGGTTTGGGACTCCAGCGCGTCGAGGCGATTCATTTCCTCGAGGACCCGAGCGCGAGCCGCGACGCCTCCCTGTCACTCACGTTCCAGCAAGAGACTCGCCGCTTTCAAGAGGGTCTCGTGCGACGCACGCTGGAGAGTAGTGACTGGAACGTGAGCGCCAGCGCGCGCAAGCTCGACCTCACGCGCACGCATCTGTACAACTTGATCAAGTCTTTCGGTCTGAAGCGCGCGGACTAGGGCTAGCCGCCGACAGTTACATTTCAACCTCGACGAGCAGCCTTTCCTGGGGTGCCGGGGCGAATGCCCCGCAACGTGGCGCCTCTGGCTCGGAGCGGCAGATCACGGCGCGGAACTGAGGCCACGACGCGATGAGAGCCGGCGAACCCGGCGCATGCGTGTTCGACGAGTCGCGAAGGTCGCGGGAGTTTTCGGGCAGGAATTTCACAAGAAAATGCCCTGAGCAAAGCCGCCCAACCCCCAAACTCACTCACCAGTCTTGCTCGACGACAAGCGCGCGTCGGCCTCGCGGAACAGCGCGGCGAGCGAGCGAACGAACGCCGCAACCCAGGGGTTGCGGTCTAGCTCGCGGTTCAGGGAGTCGCCCGTGATGATCTTGAGTGTCACGTCGGTCAGCGCGACGACCGAGGCCGTGCGCACCGAGCCCGTAAAGACCGCAGTCTCCCCGAACACGTCACCGCGGTAGAGCTTGCGGATCAGCTGCCTTTGAGCGCCGGATTCTTTGAACACTTCGCATTCGCCGCTGTCGATGATGTAGGCGGCGTCGCCGCGCTCGCCCTCGCTGACGATGCGCGCACCGGCCGCAAAGACGCGGGTTTCGAACCAACCGCCGCCTTGAATGAACTGCTCCAAGTCGGCTCTGAGGGCGGCAATCGTCTCGTAACGATCGTGGCGCTCGTGCGCGAGCGCCTTGCTCACGATGCGGCGGAGCTCGGGCGGCACTTGCGGCCAGAGTCGAGTCGAACGCGGCACTATCACCGGATCGCCGCGCAGTACCCCACCAAACAAGCGCTCGTGCCCGTTTGGCGGAGCCTGCGTCAGCATCTCGTACAGGACGCCGCCCAAGCCGAAGACGTCCGTGCGCTGATCGATTTGAGGCGTTACCCCTGAAAACTGTTCCGGGGCCATGTACGCCGGAGTCCCGCGCATCGTGCTGGTTTCTTCGACGCCGACGCCGGGCAGGCGCACGTCGCCGGGCCGCTCGGCTTTCAGCACCGCGACGCCCCAGTCCATCAAATAGACCTGGCCATGGTCGCCGACCATGACGTTGTCGGGCTTGATGTCGCAGTGAACGACGCTCCG
>DASXKQ010000136.1:0-5817 GCA_036496745.1 Polyangiaceae bacterium | reverse complement strand
GCACTGGCATGAAACCTGCTTTAGCCAATCCGCGTAAGGACAAGTGATGGCATCGCGCTCCCCCAAGAAATCAAGCTCCAAGGCAGACCACTCTGCCGCAGGGGCGGCGTCCTGGGTTGCACTCGTGGCGGCTACCACGCTCGGCTTGAGCTCCGTCGCAAAGATGCGTGCCGAAGTTTCCGTCGCTGAGCCGCTCGCAGCGATTGGCGCTCGGAGCAGCGGCTACCGGCTGATCGTGCAGTCATATGCTCGGAACAGCGTTGGCCAAAATGAGCTCCCAGGCGCGCGGACTCGACCGCTGGCATCGGCGCAGCGAGCCGTCACGGCCGAAGAGTTGGCACACGGCGTTGCGGTCGACATGCTGCAAATCAACGTTGCGGCATCGGAGCAGTCCCCGCTTATCGTCGCGTGGATCGAAAACGGGGCGCCGGATCTCGAGTTCGACGCGTTGCGCGCTCGTCCGGATTCGAGTGCTGTCTATGGTTCGGCCGAGTCCGCTCGTGGCTCGGCACACGTGGTGTTGCGTCGTCGCGACAGTTAGACGTGCTCCGACGACATGCTCGGTTCCGCACCTAGCGGACGATGCACGCGAATAGCGCGGACGCGCCTTAGAAACTCACGGCGGTCATGTTGCGTCAGCGACACGCCTCCGAAACGGCCTTGGAGGTATTGCTCCGTAAGAGCAAGCGCCTCCTTACCGAGCGGGTGCGCAATCGCGCTGAGTGCGCGTGCATGGGCGAGCGGCGGAGTGCTCGGTGCACGCGGGGCGCCTCGCGCTGCCAGCGCGGCTTCCAGCTGCAGGTAAAGATCAACGATCTCACGTGCCTGAGCGGTCCCTTGAGCGCCTGGTCGCGTTGGCGAGACTCCGTTGCGGCGTCGCCTCCGCCACCAGGATGCCGCGACAAGGCCTGTCAGCAACCCTAAGCACATGGTAACGAGCCGACGCGGCGACGAGAGCAACCACCCGATCACCCCTGCGCGACTGCGTATCGTAGCGTACCGCTCGTGCACGGAGTGAAGCAGCCCAACTTGCTGCTTCAAGTCGTATCCCACGACATGTCGGTTCCAGCGCTGGCTCGTTGCCTCGATGAAATCTCGAACAAACGTGAGAAACCCAGTAATTTCGCTCTGCGGTGTCGCGTTTGCAGGTGGCGTCGGGTCGAAGCGAGTCCAACCGGTATCGTCGAGGTACACTTCTACCCAGGAGTGTGCGTCGCCTTGCCGGACGGCGTATGAGCGAGCGAACCGGTTGTAGCTGCCTCCGATGAAACCGGTCACGTTCCGGGTCGGCACGTCCAAGGTGCGGAGCATGATCGCCATCGCAGTCGAGTAAAACTCGCAGTGCCCACGCTTGCTCTCGAACAAGAAATCATAGAGCGGATTTTTGGCACTGCCGGACGGAGAATCGACATCGTAACGATAGTCGTGGCGCAAGCGCGCTTCGATCAGCTTTGCTTGCGCGCGCGGTTCGCTGGCACTCAGAGTCCACTTTCGTGCGAGTTCGCTGATCTGCACAGGAAGATCGCGCGGCAGAGAGAGGTACCTCAACCGAGCCTCAGGAGTCAGGGGTAGCGCAGTACTCTCATTCGCAGCGGCCAAAGAGACTTCGTAGCGAAGGCCCCGCTCATCAGGGCTGCGATAGGTGAACGTACCCTCCGGGCTCGTCGAGATTTGAGGCACCGTTCCCAAGACCGGTGCTCCTTGCCCGGTAACGACCAGGGCGACGGCGTCATCGGGCAAGAAGACTACCGGCGGGTCGATAGGCTCGAGCTCGATCAGCATTTTGCGGTCGCGAACTGGATCTGGAAAGCGCCTAATCCACACCTGACTTCCACGCTGCTCGGCATGCGCAGAGATGAAGGGAGTGCGCGACCAACTCTTGCCTTTGTATGTGTCAAACGCTGCTCCTCGCAAATAGAGAGCGATGCGTGGCGGGCTTTCCTTGGGCAGATCAGGAATCTCGACGCGCATCACGATCGTGGGATCGCTGCGCAGTCGGCCGACCCCTCCCAAGTCGACGTGCTCCGTGAAGCCCACCATGCGTTCGGCGTGCGGTTTTCCGAGCAGCAATAGCGATAGCCCCACACGCGGAAACGCAATGAACAAGGCCAAAGTCATCACGAAAATGGGAACTGCTAGCAAGCATGTGAAGGCCAGAAATGAGCGACCAATCACGCGCCGACTGCGTAAAATGCGAGGGACATCGACGGGGAGCCCAGTACGATCACGTGCGCCTTGTCGATAGTTGCCTTCGACCTCGCGGCGCAGGTGGCTGAGCACCAAGGCGCCTGGTGCAACGATCAAAAAGCCGAGAAAACACAAGCCATACGCGAGACCGCTGCCCAGCACGGTGGCGGCAATCAAGTGAAGAATCGCGAGGGCGATCACCTGTTGGTCATGGGCGGCACCTCGCCGTGTCGCCAAGCGAATGACTTGCAGTCCGGCGGCAAACTCGACTGCGGTCTCCAAAACAGGGGCGCCGAGAAACAGGCGGCCCGCTTGCAATCCGAACAGGAGAAGTGGCGCGACGACGCCGAGTCTGCGGATTGCGGTGCGATCCTTGTAGCTTTCGGGAATCGCTATCGCTGCAGCCAAACCAAGCACGACCAGCAGCATCAGCCAGCGCGTCAACTCGCCGCTCGTCACAAGGGCCAACAAGCCGAGCGCAGCGAGGGCGTCGGTCATGATCCGATGAATCAGGCCAAATCTCACGGGGCGGCGAGCTCCCTACGTTTTCGACGCCCGCTGGCGGGCGCGCTCCCATCGTTCACGACCGCTCTTGCTTCCAATAGCGCGAGGAAGCGCAATAACGGGTCGGCACCTCCGCTTGGCGTCGCCCGAACACGCTCCCCGAGGGAAGTGCGCACGGTAACTCCGTCATTGCGTTTCAGGTGCGCAACGGCGCGCGACGCGACGTCGCGAATGCGCCGTTCGAAGCGCTGGAGCCACTCTTCGCTCGCCCGCTCGCCCGGGTACGATGAGTCGATGACATAAGCAACGTCGCGACGCGCTTCACGCCCACGCTCGCGCACGACCAATTGCTCGACGCTCTTGCGCCAGTAGATATCGCGTGGATCATCCCCGTCACGCATAGGCCGCAGCGCCAACATCTCGTCGCCACTGCCGCGCCCCAGCGCCGTGGTACCCCCCGGTCGCTCTCCCAAGTTGTTTTGCGGCAAGATGACTGGGTCGACGGCGGGATAGATGATGAGCTCCCCGTCGGCTGCGATCTCGCGGGATTTCTCGAAGAGGCCAAATGGAAAGCGTGTCGCGATGCGAAAGCCAACGTGGCGATCCCGACCGCGTCGCGCCGGAGTGCGTCGGTAGGCTGCGACTTGTGCCGAGCACGGGCTGATCTTGAGAAAAAAGCAGCGCTTGTCGGCGGGCTGTCCGGCGCGCAAGTCCTCCACCTCGATTGCGTACGACGGAACGCGGGCCTTGTTGTTGAAAACCTCGATCTCCACGAGGTGCGGCCGCGCGACCTGCGCTCGCGGCGGAAGCCGACGCACCACCGTCAAGTCACGGAGACTGAGCTCGCTAAGCACGCCGGAGACGACGATCATCGAGAGCAACATTCCGAGCAAAAGGTAGAGCAAGTTGTTGCCGCTATTGATGGCGACGACGCCGACTCCGAATGTGATTCCGACGAAATACTTTCCTTCACGCGTTAGCTTGAGGCGTCGCGGTGGGCGAAAATAGCGGAATAGGCGCGCGCGCCACGTCCCGAAACGCGCATCCTTCACCGCACCCGTTGCCGTTGCTCCGATCACCGGTTCGCGAAAAGCTCCGTTCATCCAGGAAAGCTTCCCTTGTTGCGCGGCTTGCTCAGAGCGGGACCGGGACGCGCGCGATCACCTCGCGAATTGCTGTCTCCGACTCCTCGCGGCTCGGCGCATAGCCCTCGGCATGCGCGGCCAGTCGTACGCGATGCGCAAGAACCGGTACCGCGAGCGAATGTATGTCGTCGGCTATGCAGTAGTCGCGCCCGTTTAGCAGCGCTCGTGCACGGGCAGCACGCGCCAGGTTCATGCCCGCGCGCGTGCTGGCTCCAAGGGAGAGGAGGGGGCTGCCTCGCGTTGCCGTGACCAAGGCTTGCAAATAGGTGCCGAGAGCGGCGTCTGTTGCGACTCGGTCCACCTCCAGCTGTAACGAAACCAAGGCTTGCGGGTTCAGCACGACCGGCACGTGTTCAACTCGGTCTTGCTCTGGCTCGAGCATCAGCCTTACCTCGACTTGGGGTGGTGGGTAGCCAATGCGGATTCGCATCATGAACCGATCGAGCTGCGATTCGGGCAGCGGAAAAGTTCCTGCAAAATCCTGGGGATTCTGCGTAGCGATCACTAAGAAGGGCTCTGGTAGCGGATGAGTTTTTCCATCGAGCGATACCTGCTCGTCACTCATCGCCTCGAGCAAGGCGGATTGCGTGCGCGGGCTCGCGCGGTTGATTTCATCCGCCAGCAGCACATTGGAGAAGACGGGTCCACGCCGGATTACGAACTCGGAAACATGTTGATCGTAAATGGAAACGCCCAGTACGTCGCTCGGGAGCAGATCACTCGTGAACTGCACCCGGCGCATCTCTCCCCCGACGGCGCGCGCAAGCGCGCGTGCCAGTGTGGTCTTCCCTACTCCAGGTACGTCTTCAATCAGCAGATGACCGCGCGCGAGCAACGCTATGAGCGCGAGCTCGACCACTTCGGGTTTCCCCTCCAAGGCCCCCTCTACCGCTCGTTTCAGCTCGAAGAACTGATCGAAGCGCGGGGGCGTAAGGACCACTGCGGACGAGGTCATTCAGTGAATCATGTTAGCATGCGCTGCAGGGGTTCCGGGTCAAGCCAAAATAGCCGGCGAATCAAGCGGTTAGTGGCACAACGCTCTGCCAAGGCGTCAGAAAATTGCTTGATGCCACGGCGCACATAGGACGCACGCTCGCGATCGCGACGTGGTATCCGCCATGAGGTGGGCACGATTGAGTGCATCGAAGTCAGGCAGGTGACCTGTCTGTTTGGAGCGACTCCCGCGCTTCGTGCCGTAAATGCTCGCTTCGATGCTGCGACCGTGACCTTGCTCGAGGGGCCCAATGGCGCCGGCAAAAGCACACTACTCGCCATCCTAGGGACGGTGCTTAGGCCAACATCGGGCACGCTCGAGTACTTTCCGCTGGGCACTGATCCAGAGCGAGTGCGGCCTCACATCGGTTGGGTCTCGCACGAGTCTCTTTGTTATCGAGACCTCACCGCTCGCCAGAACGTCGAGCTTGCGGCACGCCTTCAAGGTGTCTCGGTGCCCGGCGCGTGGCAACGCGTTGCAGCTCGCGTTGGGGCCGAAGCCCTAGCGGAGCGCGGCGTTGGCACACTGTCGCGGGGTCAACGGCAGCGCGTTGCCCTCGCCCGCGCACTCGTTCACGATCCGGCTATTTTGTTGCTGGACGAGCCATGGTCCGGGCTGGACCGTGCCAGCTCGCAAAACCTCGAAGAAGTGGTGAGCGCCGAGAAAAAGCGTGGTGCGTTGGTGATCGTTGTAAATCATCAAGAAGGTCTTGCAGAGCGATTGGGCGCGCGCGTACTTCGGCTCGAAAACGGTCGGACTGCTTAATTGCCTGCAAGGATCGCGTGGATCAATGCACGGATGCCGTGTTTGTCATTGCGAGCCAGCGTGTAGACGGGACTCGCGATGCCGAGAAGCGTGAGTTCGTTCGCGTTGGTGCCAGTGCTCGCGTCCGAGGGGCGCGCTTCCGACAGCACGGTGAAATCGGCGGAACGTCCACGCGCTCGCATCGCTTCAGTCGCAGCTGTGAGATCATGAAGTACGCCGAGC
>DASXKQ010000135.1:0-32327 GCA_036496745.1 Polyangiaceae bacterium | reverse complement strand
GGTCGTGCGCGGTTGTGATCGCCTGAGCGTTCTGGAGATCGCGACCGAGATCGAGCGCGTGGCGCGGGCCGCGCGCGACGGCAAGATTCAGAAGGAAGATCTGGGCGGGTCGTCGTTCACGATCACCTCGCTCGGCAAGCTGGGCGGCCTATTTGCTCCGCCCATCATCAACTACCCGGAAGTGGGTATTCTCGGCGTGCACGCGATCAAGAAGCGCCCAGTGGTCCGTGGAGATCAGATCGTGATCGGAGAGGTGATGAACCTCAGCTTCTCGTTCGATCATCGGATCATCGACGGCGATGTCGGCGCGAACTTCGCGCAAGAGATCATCGGCTATCTCCAGGAGCCGGAACGCCTACTGCTCGAGATGTGAGGTTTTTGCGTGCGTGGGCCGTATGCACCAAGCGCGGCTACATCAGCCTACATGTGCGCACACTCATCGCCTCAATAGATTCGTTGGTTCGCCAGCGCTCACGCCTCGCTCGGACAATGGTTGCAAGGTAACCTATTGTCGGCAAAACGCTCCCTGTGGGAGCGTTCAGCCCCCGTCCATGCGGCGTCTATCCATCGCGGCGATCTTTGCTCTGGTTGCGTGTTTCACGCTGCCGGTGTGCGCACAATCGGACGGTCCGAGCCCATCTCAAATCAAAGCAGCCGCCGCTGCGTTCGATCGTGGACGCGAAGCGTACAAGGCGGAGGAGTACGGGGAGGCGGCCGAGCAATTCGAGAGCGCGGATTCGAGCGCACCGAGCGCTCAAGCCATCGAGCTCGCAATCCGTGCGCGCGACAAGGCTGGTGAACTGGAGCGCGCCGCGACGCTGGCGGCGCTCGCGCTGCAACGCCACGGAGACGACCCGAACATTCAGAAGGTTGCACCGGGTGTGATCGCTCGCGCCAAGTCAGAGCTGTACGAGCTCAAAGTCCATTGCGACAGCGAGTGTGATCTGACGGTCGCGTCCAAGATCGTGCACGGCGAGCCGGCCACGGATCGCACGCTCTACCTGGCTGCTGGCAGCTACGTCGTGCGCGCCGGCTGGTCCGGCAATCGCTCGCTCAGCAAGCGCGCGCAAGCCACACGCGGCGGTTCGGGGACGCTGGATTTCGAGGCTCCGGCGGAGGGCTCCGAGCCGAGCGAGCCCGCGGCCGCCGACAAGCCGCCGCAAAGCAAAGACGAGTCGCCCACGGAGGCCAAGGAGGCGCCGCGTTCGGGTTGGTCTCCTACCGTGTTCTGGAGTGGCGTTGGCCTCACTGCCGTACTCGCCGGCGTGACGACCTGGAGCGGGCTCGACACGCAAAACAACCCAGGCGCCGACAAAGTGCGCGCGTCGTGCAGCGTCGGCGCGGACGATTGTAAGACGCTCTACAATCAGGGTGTGCGCGCGCAACAACGCACCAACGTGTTGATCGGCGCGACGGCGGCGGTCGGCGTTGCGACGGTCTTGGTGGGCGCGCTTGCCACGGATTGGGGCCCGCCCAAGCTCAATATCGAGGGCACCGATATGGCGCGCGCCCGAAGACGACGCGGCTTCTCGATAGAGCCATGGTTTGCCGTGGGCGGGGGAGCGAGCGCTGGCGCGCTCGGCAGATTCTAGTGGCCAAACTCTTTGATCCCAGCGCAGGTCGCTTGCGCGTCGATCGCTACGAGCTGCTCGGCGAGATCGCCTCGGGTGGCATGGCCACGGTGTACCTCGCGCGCCTGATGGGCGTGGGCGGCTTTCAGCGCTTCGTGGCCATGAAGCGGCTGCATCCACATCTGCAGACGGAAACCGAGTTCGTCGAAATGTTCCTCGACGAAGCGCGGATCGCCGCACGCATTCATCACCCGAACGTGGTGCCGATCCTAGAGGTCGGCGCGAGCACGGTCGGTTACTACCTGGTGATGGAGTTCATCGAGGGCGACACGCTGGCGCGCCTCCTTGCACGCGCGGCGATGCGCGGCAAGAAGCTGCCCGTGCCGATCGCACTGCGCATCACGCTCGACATGTTGGCCGGCTTGCACGCGGCGCACGAACTGCGCGACGACGCGGGGGAGGCTATCAATCTCGTACACCGCGACGTGTCACCGCAGAACGTGCTGGTAGGTGTCGACGGCGTGGCGCGCATTACGGATTTCGGCGTCGCCCGAGCCGCGAGCCGCCTGACGGCGACGCGCGTGGGTCAGCTCAAGGGCAAGATCGCGTACATGGCGCCTGAGCAAGCGAGCGGCGATGAAAACCTGGATCGTCGCGCCGACGTATTTTCTTCTGGCATCGTGCTGTGGGAAGCGCTCGCCTCCAAACGCTTGTTCAAAGCTGAGAACGAGGCGGCCACGCTGACGCGCGTGATCTCCGAGCCCGTGCCGTCTCTCGAGCGAGTCGGCGCGACCGTCAGCCCAAAGCTCAACAGCGTCGTGATGAAGGCGCTCGAGCGGGCGCGTGAGCGGCGCTTTGCCTCTTGCGCGGAGTTGGCGGACGCGCTCGAAGCAGCCGCCGCTCAAAACGACAAGATCGCGACGCCGCGCGAGCTTGCCGCCTACGTGGCGAGTGTCCTGGGCGACGAGGTGTCTGCGCAGCGGGACGCGCTACGCGTTTGGTTGGCCGCCACCGATCCGGGTGACAAGCGCCTGTCAGGCTTTCCCCCGAGCTCGCTGCCGGCGTCCAGCGTTTCCGCGGCGGCCATGAGCCTGCCTGGCTTCGGCGTGCCGACCGGCGTCACGCGCACCACGCTCTCCGGCCCGGCTCCCGCCAAGTCGAAGAGGCCGCTCGCCCTGGCGGTGTTCTTGCTGATGGGTGCCGCAGGCGTTGCCGGCTTCCTCTACACGCATCCGCGCGCGCCCCAACCGCTCGTGCAGGTGGTCCCCGCGGCGCCGGCCAACGTCGCCGCCAACACCGCGCCGGTCCCGATGGCGGAAGCTCCGGCGCCAACGGCGAACGCGGCCACGCCGCTGAGCGCCCTCCCGGCCCTCGCGAATCCCGCGCCGGCTACGGCTCGCCGGCCGCAGGCCACCGCCGCCGCGCGCCCGGCGGCCGAGCCGAGTGAGCCCGCCAAGCCGAAGGCGAAAAAGAAGGCGGACGACGACGTCGACTTGCGGAATCCCTATCGCTAGGCTCACTAATCCGCTCGCGTTGACAAGCCCCGGCCCCGCTGCTAGTTGTCCCGCGCTCCATCCTGGGAGCTCGGCGAAAGTAGCCAATCTTTTCGCGGACTTACCAAAGAACGCGCAACCGATTGAGAACTGAGCGTGGCTGTCAAAAGGTTCTGTCTATTCACGGGGAACGCCAACCCGGATCTCGCTGCCGAGATCGCCAAGGTGCTCGATACGCCGCTCGGTGAAGCGCGCGTGTCACGTTTTAGTGACGGGGAGACCTTCTGCGAGATCCGCGAGAACGTGCGCGGGCTCGACACCTACGTCATTCAACCGACGGGCTCGCCGGTCAACGACAACTTGATGGAGCTCTTGATCATGTGCGACGCGCTACGTCGCGCGTCCGCCAAGGAGATCACCGCGGTGATCCCGTACTACGGTTATGCGCGGCAGGATCGCAAAGTGGCGCCGCGCACGCCGATCACTTCGAAGCTCGTGGCGGATTTGTTGGTGGCGGCGGGTATCTCGCGTGTGGTGTGCGTCGACCTGCACGCCGGTCAAATCCAGGGCTTTTTCAACATTCCCTTCGACCATCTGTACGCGCTGCCGGTGTTCCTCGACGACTATCTGAAGCCGCGCTTCGGCAAAGACACCGTTTTCATCGCGCCGGACGCCGGCGGCGTGGAGCGTACGCGGGCGTATTCCAAGCGCCTCGGCGCGTCTCTCGCCATCATCGACAAGCGCCGGGATCGCCCGAACGTCAGCGAGGTGATGCACATCATCGGCGACGTATCGGGCAAGGACGCGATCATCGTCGACGACATGATCGACACGGCGGGGACCCTGTGCAACGCAGCCCGTGCCGTAATGGACGGCGGCGCGCGGCGCGTGGTGGCCTGCGCGACCCACGGCGTGCTGAGCGGCCCCGCCGTGCAGCGGATCGAGGAATCGCCGCTGGAAGAAGTCGTGGTAACGAACTCGATTCTGCCCTCCGAGGAGGCGCGGAACTCGAAGAAAATAAAATTTCTGTCGATCGCTCGCCTGCTCGGCGAAGCGATCCGACGCATTCACAACAGCGACTCCGTGAGTTCGTTGTTTGTTTAGTTGTTTCTGGAAGAATTCCTGGAGATCCGACCGATGGACGCAATCAAAGTAACGGCTACCAATCGCAGCGAACACAAGAAGAGCAACGTGCGCCGCCTGCGTGGCAAAGGGCAGATCCCGGCCGTCGCGTACGGCAAGCAGCTCGCCACGAAGCAGATCTCGGTCGCCCCCGACGCGGTCCGCGCGGTGCTCGCCAGCGCCTGGGGCCGCAACACGGTCGTGAATCTCGAGGTGGACGGCAAGGACAAGCTCACCGTGCTCCTGCGGGATTTTCAGTACCATCCCGTATCGCGCGAGCTCTTGCACGCGGACTTCGTGCAAATTCATCTCGACAAACCGGTCGACGTCGAGGTGCCGCTCGAGCTCACCGGCAAGCCGGTCGGAGTCACGGCAGGCGGCACGCTACGTCAGGTGTTTCGCAAGCTGCCCATCCGCTGCTTGCCCGGCGTGATCCCCGTGAAGCTCACGCACGACGTGACGACGCTCGAGCTCGACGGCCACGTGCAAACCAAGCAGCTCGCCTTGCCGGAAGGCGTGTCGGTACGCTTGCCCCCTGAGCAGACGGTCGCCGCGGTCGTGACGGAGATCATCCGCATCGAAGAAGAGGCCCCCGCTCCCGGTACTGCTGCCGCGGGCGCGGTAGCCGCCGCAGCGGCTGGCGCGGCCCCCGCGGCCGGCGGCGCGGCTCCGGCCGCCGCCGAGAAGACCGACAAGAAGCCCGAGAAGAAGTAGACCCACTCCGGCACAGGAGTACTCGTGATCCTCGTCGTCGGCCTCGGGAACCCGGGCGCGCGCTACGAAAGCACGCGCCACAACGTAGGGTTTCAGGTCGTCGATCGCTTGGTTAGCCAAGCCAGCGCGGCCTTTCGTGCGCGCTTCGAGGGACAGTTCGCGCAAATCGAGATTGCGGGCAGGGCAGTGGGGCTACTGAAGCCCGAAACGTTCATGAACGAGTCGGGCCGCAGCGTGCAGCCTGCCGTGAGTTTCTATAAGGTGCAGCTGGCGGACGTGCTCGTGATCCACGACGAACTCGATCTGCCGCTCGGCGACGTCCGGTTGAAGCTGGGCGGTAGCGACGCGGGCCACCGAGGGATTCGCTCGGTGACCCAACTGCTCGGCAGCGACCAATACCTGCGGCTTCGCGTGGGGATTGGCCGGCCACCGCCGGACTTTCGGGGTAGCGTCCGGGATTTTGTGCTACAAGGCGCGTCCCCAACGGAAAGCCCCGAGCTCGAACGCGCGCTCGAAAAGGCCGTCGGGGCGGTGCGGCTCGTCACTACCGACGGCCTCGCTGCAGCGATGAATCAGACCAATCAGCGACCGCGCTGAACTCCTTGCTCCCGGTTCAGGCCGGGGGCCACAGGTCCACGAGGAGAAACGATGCCAGAAGTACAAGCGACGAGCGGGAACAACACAGCCCGCGAATACGAGACAATCTACGTCCTCAAGCCCGACGTCACGCGCGAAACGCAAGAGCGCATCGCGTCACGCATGGGCGAGGTCGTCGGCCGTGAAGGCGGCAAACTCACGCAGGTCGACAACTGGGGCCGGCGCCAGCTCGCCTACCTAGTACAGAAGTACCGTCGAGGCGTGTACGTCTACGTCAAGTACGTAGGCGGCGGCGCGCTGGTCAACGAGTTCGAGCGCAACCTGCGCATGTTGGACGACGTGCTCAAGTATCAGACCGTGCTCGTACGCAAAGACGTCGACGCGGCAACGCTCGAGGTGAGCGCGGAGAACGTGAAGTTCGAAGCGATCGAACCGCCCGCGGAGGACGAGCCGGAAGAGTCGATCGAGCGCGCGCTCGGTCTGGTCGATTCACCGGAGCGCGATCGGGATCGCGATCGCGCCCCAGAGGTCGACGCGGACGATGACTTCGGCGGCGACGTGCCGGCGCTCGACGAGGAGGACGCCCAATGAAAGAGCAAAGCCGAGACCGCGATCGCGAACGCCCGAGCGATCGCGACCGGGGCGACAAGGACCTCAACGCGGCATTTCGCGGCCGAGGTCGCCGTCGGGGTTGCAGCTATTGCTCCGACGACGCCCAGCCGATCGACTACAAAGATCCGCAGTCGCTCCGCTATTTCGTGACCGAGCGCGGCAAGATCGTGCCGCGCCGCATTTCCGGCTTGTGCGCCAAGCACCAGCGTTCGATTCAATTGGCCGTCAAGCGCGCGCGGACGATCGCGCTCTTGCCGTTCACCACCAACGACTAAGGAGAGTCCATCATGGCAACCGCCATCAAGGTATTGCTTCAATCGGACGTGGACGGGCTCGGCTCGGGCGGGCAAGTCGTGCGTGTGCGTCCAGGCTACGCTCGCAATTTTCTGTTGCCACGCGGGCTGGCTTTGCCGGCAACGGCCGGCAACCTCGCGCGCGTCGACGATTTGAAAAAGCGCGCTGCCACGCTCAAGCAGAAGGATCTCGAGGTTGCGCAAGAGCTCGCCAAGAAGGTCGAGGGCGTGAGCGTGAAGATCGCGCGTTCGGTCGGCGAGGAAGGCAAGATGTACGGCTCGGTGACCGCCAAGGACATCGGCGACGCGTACGAAGCCGCGGGAGTGGCGATCGATCGCAAGAAGATCCAGCTCGCGGAGCCGCTGCGCGCGCTCGGTAGCGTCGAGGTGCCGCTCAAGCTGCATTCTTCGTTGTCGGTCACGCTCAAAATCGAGGTCGTGAAGAAGTGAGTTGACAGAAAGGCGAAGCTCGACGACAAGTGTCGAGCCTTCGTCGACCGAGCCCCGCTCGGTTGCTTCAGTCGCAAGTGGCGCCCCGGATTGGTGAAAACCGACCCGGGGCGTCGTGCATTTGAGCCCCTGGGGATAAGTTATGGATTCGTCAGTGGAAAAGCCGCGGAGTTCTTGGCAACAAGTGCCTGTGGGTAATGGTGCCAGGTGGAGCTGCGGACATTGGCTGTCCGTTCTCCCGACGGCATCCACGGCAAGCTCGGGAGGCGTGAGCCATGGCTAACGAAGCGTTCTCGGTCGATCGCTACAGAAAGCAGGCGGAGCCGGCGCGGCTCGAGCCGGTGGCGGGACGCGTGCCTCCGAGCGATCTCGACGCGGAGGCCGCGGTGCTCAGCGCCACGCTCCTCGAAGCCGAGGCGTTCGACGCAGTACAAGAGATTCTCCTGCCGGAGCATTTTTACGCGGACGCGAATCGCCGCATCTATGAAGCCATCGTCGATCTGCACATCGCGTCGCGGCCGGTCGACATCGTCTCCGTGGCCGGCTTCCTGCGCGACAAGGGTCGACTCGATCAAATCGGCGGTACGCCGTACCTGGCGGAGCTGGCCAACGCCACGCCGGCGGTCGCGCACGTCGCGGCGCACGCGCAAGTCATCCGTGAAAAGTGGCGGCTCCGTCAGCTGATCGCCACCTGTCAGAAATTCGCGGCCGAAGGCTACGGCGACTGCGGCGGCGTGCAAGAGTTCATCGATCAGGCCGAGCAGTCCGTGTTCGACATTGCGCGCATTCCCGAGACGTCGACGGTGGTCGCCGTGCGCGACGCGATCAAGGGCGCTTTCGAGGTGTTGGGTGAGGCGGCGCGGCGCGGCGGCGGAATTACGGGCATCGAGAGCGGCTTCACGGATCTCGACCGCCAAACCGCAGGTCTCCACGAAGGAGACCTGTATATCGTCGCGGCGCGCCCCGGCATGGGCAAGACGTCGTTCGTGCTGAACATGGCCGTGAATGTCGCGCGCCCGAAAAAGGTCAAAATCAACGCTGAAAACGAGGCGTACTTCGACGCAGCGGTGGAAGAACCAGGCCACGGCGTGCTCTTCTGCTCACTCGAAATGCCGCGCGAGCAGCTCGCCGCGCGTCTGCTCGCGTCCGAGGCGCGCGTCGACATGTCACGCATCCGCAGCGGCAAGCTGCAGCGCGACGACTGGAACAAGCTCACGGATGCCGCATCTCGCCTCGGCCGCTTGCCGATCTGGCTCGACGATACGCCCGCCCTCACACTGCTCGATCTGCGCGCAAAGATCCGCCGCCTGCAGGCCGAGCTCAAGCGCGGGGAAGCGGGTAAGAACGCCAAGGGCCTCGGCCTGGTCGCCATCGACTATTTGCAGCTGATGCAGGGGCGTCGCGACGCCGGCAGCCGCGAGCAGGAGATCAGCGAGCTGTCACGCGGTCTCAAGCGCTTGGCCAAGGAGATGAAGATCCCGGTGCTCGCGCTCAGTCAGCTCAATCGTCAGGTGGAGACGCGCACGACCAAGGACAAGCGCCCCCAGCTCAGCGATCTACGCGAAAGCGGAGCCATCGAGCAAGACGCGGACACCATCATGTTCATTTATCGCGACGAGTATTACAACGATCAGTCGGATCAGAAGGGCATTGCCGAGCTCATCATCGCCAAGCAACGCAACGGCCCGACCGGCAAGATCATGACCAAATTCACGTCCGAATACACGCGCTTCGACAACCTGGCGCCCGAAGAATACACCTTCAACGAATTCGACGACTTCTCCGGCGACGAGCACTGATTGGCTGGGCGCGCCAAGAGAGATTGAACGTGAAGGCGGGGAGCCCAGAATTTGTTGGGGTCGCGCGAGGCGACGCGGTATGCAAGGTAGCGACGAAGAACGAGCTCGCAGGCTCTCGCGTGTCGTGCTCGTTCGTCGCTTGCCGATTCGATACGTCAGCGTCGATAAATCGCTGAACCCCGGAACTCACGGCCCCGCTTTCCATGTTCCCGGTGATGGGCCGGCTGCGACGTTAGATGAAGAGGCGTTCAGCGAGGCGTTGGGTGATTTCGGTTAGCCCTTGATGGGTGGCGGCGCTGATCAGGAAGAGATCGATGCCGAGCGCTTCGAACTCGGGCTTGGCAAGCTCGTAGGCTTCGCGCACCTCGGGCAAGTCGCCTTTGGTCATCGCGACGACCTCGGGGCGACCGGCGAGCTCTGGGCTGTACGCGCGGAGCTCGCGGCGAATCACGTGGTAGTCGTCGAGCGGCGAGCGCCCTTCCTCGTCGGTGAGCGTCACGAGGTGAAGGAGGAGGCGCGTGCGGTCGAGGTGGCGCAAGAAGCGCGTGCCAAGGCCGGCGCCCTCGCTCGCGCCCGGTATCAGCCCCGGAATATCGGCGACGATGAAGGAACGACCAAGGCCGCGTCGCTCGTCGCCGATCGTAACGACCCCGAGGTGCGGCACCAGCGTCGTGAACGGATAGTCCGCGACTTTGGGACGCGCTCGGCTGACCGCGCTGATGAACGTGCTCTTGCCCACGTTCGGGAAGCCGAGCAGGCCGACGTCGGCCATCACCTTGAGCTCGAGGCGCAGCGTACGAGCCTCCCCGGGTTTTCCGGGCTCGGCTCGGCGCGGCGCCTTTTCGACCGGCGTCGCGAAATGCTTGTTGCCGCGACCCCCTTGGCCGCCCTGAGCGATCACGACGCGCTCGTGTGGGCGCGTCAGCTCGCACAGCTTCTCTTGTCGGTCGCTGTCGAAGACGACGGTCCCTACGGGCACGCGGATCTCGAGATCCTTGCCGGCGCGCCCATAGCAGTCCTTGCCTTCGCCGTTCCTGCCCGGTTCGGCGCGGTGCACGCGCTGGTACATCAAGTCGTAGAGCGTGCCCAGGCCGGAGTCGGCGAGGAGCACGACGTCACCGCCGCGGCCGCCGTCGCCGCCCGCGGGACCGCCGAACGGAATGAACTTCTCTCGACGAAACGCGACGCAGCCATTGCCGCCGTTGCCGGCCTCGACTCTCAGCTCGCATTCATCAATGAAGCGCATCCAGGTGCCCTCCCGTAGCAGAAAACGCGCAACGGAGAGAGGGAGAAGCGTCGAACGAGCCCGCGGAAACGCGCTGGACGCAGCCTATTTCGGCGGCTTGAGGGGTAGCGCAGGCCGAGTCACGGGCGGCTTGCTCGCGGGGACTTCGCTGGCGTGCTGTTCGAGCGCGTCGAGGCCGGCGAGCACCGCCTCTAAACCGAAGCGGCGCGCAGCGCTCTCGAGGAATATTTCCGGGACGCGGGACAGCTTGAGGGCGGTCGCTTTGCCCAGATCGAGCTCGCGCTCGACGAACGCTTCGAACGAGGCGTAGCCCTTCGCGTCGTACAGACGCTGCTCCTGGATCTGTTTGAGCGCGCCCCCCAGCTGGTAGAACGTCTCAGCGAGGTTTTTGCGCAGGCCGCGAATCTTGACGAGCACGGTGTGTAGCTCGCTGATCCGCTGCTTGATGCGATCCGCGTGGTCGGGCGTGCGCAACGTGGCGCGCGCGCTGCCGGGTTTTGGGGGCTCGCGATTGCGGGCTGCGGCTTCCTCGGCGTGTTTCTGGGCGTGTCGCGCGGCCCAGGGCGCCGCGCCGCGCATTCCCAGCCGGCGCTTGCCGGGGCGAGCGCTCTCGGCGGCGCGACCGCTGGCCGGGCGGCTGCTGGCTGAGCGCGCGCCCGAGGGGCTGGTTTTTCTGAGCGGAGCGTCGAGCGCGCGGCTCGTGGCCGCGCGCCGAGCGGGCGCACCGGTTCGGGCCGGAGCTTGCGACTTTGCGGTTTTTCCCCTGGATTTCATTTGGCAAAACGGCGAGCCGTCCGGCTCATGGGTCCCGTGAACCTCCGGGATGGCACTCTAGTATGAGCAGGCCTAATAGATGAATGTTTTGGCGAACGACGCTGACTCGCCCAGCCGCCCCGCGGGACTCGCTCCCGCGTCGCGGCGTGGCTCCGAACTGCCCCCTGCCGAGCGGATCGCGGTGGTCGTCAACGGCAACGCCAAGAGCGTGACCCAAGAGGTCATTTCCACGCTCGACCAAATCCTGCTCGGTGGCGATCTATTCGTGTCGCGCCGTCTGGAAGACGCCGCGGAAATCGCCAAGACGCTGGTCAGTCGCGGCTACGGCACCGTCCTCACGGGTGGGGGTGATGGCACGTTCACCGTGATGGTTAGTGAAGTCGTTCGCGAAGGGCGCAAGCAGGGTAAGCCCCTGCCGCGTTTCGGCCTACTCAAACTAGGCACCGGCAATGCGCTGGCCTGGGTCGTCGGAGCGCGCGACGCCAAGAGCGGTGAACTCGCGGCCGACATCGAACGTCTCACGCGCGACGCGGGCAGCCGTGACGTGAGGCTGATCGAGGTGGAGGGTTTCATCGCGCCCTTCTGCGGCTTGGGCGCGGACGCCGACGTGCTCGCGGACTACAACAAGGTCAAGAGCCAATTGTCGGGCACGCCGCTCAAGCGCGTTGCTGCCGGGCCGCTCAGCTATGCCGTCGCCGCTGTCACGCGCTCGATCCCGAGCTACCTCTTACGCCGCATGCCGCACTGCCGGATAGTCAACCAGGGCGGTGAAGCGTTTCGCGTGGGCGCCAAGGGAGCTCGACTCGGGCAACCGATCTCGCGCGGCTCGGTCATCTACGAGGGGCCGATGCGCCTGTGCGCGCTCTCGACTATCCCGTACTATGGCTACGGCTTTCGCATGTTCCCCTTCGCCGAGGAGCGCCCGGATCGCATGCACTTGCGGGTGGCCACCATCTCTCCGCTCACTTTCGTGCGGCGCTTTCCCGAGATCTGGCGCGGAGAGTACGATAATCCAGAGGTTTTGTTCGATTACCTCGTGGACTCCGTGAGCATCGAGCTGGACCCCGCGAGCGACTTTCAAATTGGTGGAGATTCGCGCGGCAAGCGCTCGAAAGTAGAGATCATTCTGTCGCCCACGCCGATCCGGCTAGTCGATTTTTACGCGCCGCCGAGCAGTCAATGAAATCGCTCGCAAGGTTCTCGGCTGTGTGTGGCGCGCTGCTGTTCGCGCCCGCGAGCGGCGCCGAGCAGCCGGCGCTGGACGCGCGCCTCGCGTGCGCGCCTGCTGCTCGGCCAGGGCGCGTCTTTTGCCAGCTCGATCTCGTCGCGCAAAGCGGACGCGTGGCTTGGGGTGACGCGCTCGTGACGGAAGCTCCGAGCTTCGTGCGGCCGCTCAGGTCACGTGTTCAAGCGCGCTCAGCCGAAAATGGCGCGGCCATCCTGGTCGCCAAGCTCGCCTTGATAGCAACGGAGGCGGGTAGCGGATCGCTCACGGTCAGCGCGCGCGCGGTCGTGTGTCGCACCGCCGTCGAACGCGAAGTATGTTTGCCGGAGCTCGTGCACCTCACGACGCAAGTCGCGGTGGGGTCGGCGACTGCGGCCGAAAATTAGGGCAAAACTCAGGATTGCTGCTAGCGACGGAGCATGCAGCTGCCAGGCCGTTTGCGGCTCACCACGCTCGGTGACGTGCTCGGCGCGCTTCACCGCGCTCAAGCGAGTGGAGCGCTCGAACTGGTCGAGGTCGAGGGCGGCAACGCAGGTCGCAGCCACCGCATTCACGTTCGCAACGGCTTGGTGGAGGACGTGGAGACGACGCTCAAGCACGCCCGCATCGGTGAGATCCTGACGGGCGACGGCTTGCTCAGCTTGGCCGCGCTCGGACGCATCATCGCGCGCTTGACCTTGCGCCCGAGCGCGCGGGTGGGCGAGATGGTGGTCGAGGAGGGTTTTGGCAGCCACGCCCTAGTGGCCGCGGCCTTGCGCAAGCAAAAGCGCAGTCGGCTCGAAGCACTGTTTGGACTTTCGGAAGCGCTGCTCCGGTTCCACGTGGCGCGGCCTCAGCGCTCCGGCAGCGTCACGCCGCTTTCACCCGTAGAGTTTTTGCACGGCCGCACGCGCGCGCGCCAGCAGGGCAAGCGTGTGCCCGCGCCCGAGGCGACCCGCGCGTCCCGTCCCGGCTCGCGTGCGGCCATCCCGCCTGATCGAAAGATGGCGGCTTATCGAGCACTCGGAATCAGCACGACGGCCTCGCGCGGCGAGGTGCAACGCGCCTTCCGACGGCTAGCCGCGCAGCACCACCCGGATCGTCATCCGCAGGCAGGCGCAGCTGAAAGAGCGCGCCTATTGTCGCGCTTTGCCGAGCTCAGCGCCGCGTATCACGCGCTGACGGCGTGAGCCATTTCTGTATCAGCGCCGGCAGTTCGTGGAGTGAGGCCAGCACGACGTCCGGCTCGGCGGCGAGCAGGCGCGCGCGCGGCTGAATCCCTTCCACGCCGACGCTGCGCGCGCCGGCGGCCCGAGCACACTGAATGTCCTGTGGTCCGTCTCCCACCATCACGAGCTCGCGCGGCGTGAGCCCGAGCCGTTCGGCGATGTGCACGAGCGGCAGGGGGTCCGGCTTCTTCTTCGGCAGGTCGTCACTCGCGACGACCAGCTGGAAGCGAACGGGCAGCGGAAGCTGGGCCAGCACGGCGTCGGTCGACGAGCGCGGCTTGTTGGTACACACGCACAAGGGCAGCTCACGGAGCGCAGAAAGCGCACTTGCGACACCCGGCAAGAGCGTCGTGTGATCGATCGGGTGCACGAGGTAATAGGCGATGAACGCGTCGTACAGTCCGTCGATCCGCGGATCGGTCTCCGCGATCTCCGCGGCGCGTGCCAAAAGCGGACGCGCGCCGTCCCCGACGTAGCCGGCGATCACCGCTACTTCGCGCTGGGCGAACCCGAGCACACCGAGCGCGTGGTTCGCGGCGCACGCGATGTCGAGGCGCGAATCGATCAGCGTGCCGTCTAGATCGAACACGAGCGCGCGCGGCAGCGCGGCGAGCGGGCCCGTCAACCGGCGTTCCTGAGCGCGGCGTGGCCCACGAAAAACGGCCCCATCTGGTTGATGAACTCGGCAGTTTGGCGGGTTTTTCGCATGGCTTGCACGACGTGCGACAGCGGATGCAGCGCCTTGCCGATGAGTCCGATCAGAAACTCGTTGTCCGCCGCGTCGAGGCCGTGGCAGGCGAGCCGCACGTCGTGCGCGAGGTCGGACGCGCCGTAGGATTTGCCGATCTCGGCATGCTCGCGCAGGATGCCGCCGCGTTCGCGCGGCTCGAGCCTCTCGAACGCGCCCGAGCGCCGCAGCGGGTACCAGACCGCCCACGGCCAGGCCGGATTGAGCACGGTCTCGGCTGGGCGCTTCAAGAGCCAGTACTCGAGGTCTTGCTCGTAGCCGGTCGAGTAGCTGCGTCCGATCATCGTGAAGTCGGGGCGCGGGCTCAATTGTCCGGCGTCGAGCTCCGCGAACGCGGGCCGCAGCTTGCTGGTGAAGTCACTCGGATCCTCACACCAGCTGAGCACGCCGATGCCGTTCGGATTGTTGACGTCTTCATACAGAACGCTCGGCATCTTGTGGGCAGCGAGCGCCGCGCCGAGCGCGTCCAACATCAAGTGCGGTTTGCCGGCATGGCAATCGAACACCAAGAGCTGCATGAACAGGCGACGATCGAGGGTCTGCGGCGAGCCGTCCCGATCGGCTCCGCGCTCGCGGACGTCGATCGCCGGGCGATCCGGTCGGTCGGGGTGAGTCATGTCGGCGAGCTTAGTCTCTTCGAACGGGGCTCGCACCCCTCGCAGGCGGCTCGAACTCTGTTAGACTCCGCCGGCTTTGCCGCGTAAGAGCGCTCCCCCGACCCTGGACGGCCTCGTCACCCCAGCTTTTGGGCGGATGCTGGAGCATCCGTTGCCGGCGGGCATGCGAGATCTGCTGCCGCCCATTGCCCGCAGGCAAGGAGAGCTCGCGCGCCGGGTGACCGCATGTTTCGAGCTGCATGGCTATGAGCTCGTGACCTTGCCCGTGTTCGAGTACGCGGAAGTGCTCGAACGCGGCCTCGGCGCGCTCGATCCGGACGATGTGCTCCGCTTCGTCGAGCCGGAGACCGGCGCGGTCGTCGCGCTCCGCCCCGACATGACGCCGCAGATCGCGCGCATTCTGGCGACGCGCCTGAGCGAGCTCCCGGGTCCGGCCAGACTTTGCTACCACGGTTCCGTCATGCGGCGTCGGCGCGAGCGGGCTCGGCAGCACCGCCAGATCTTCCAAGCCGGTGTCGAACTCCTGGGGCTGGAGGGGCCTCGCGGCGATCTCGAAGTGCTCGCGCTGGCCACGGCCGGCGTGCGCGCCGCGGGGCTCGATTCGTTCATGATCGATCTCGGTCACGCGCGCATTGCGGCCAGTTTGTTGGACGGGCTCGCCGCCGAACATTCCGCGGAGCTCGTCGATGCGCTCGCGCTCAAAGATCGAGCGCAGGTTGCGCACTTGGCCGGCATGTTGAGCGCGCCCATCGCGCGCGCGCTCGTCGGGTTGTGCGAGCTGCACGGCGGGGCCGATGTTTGGCCGAAGGCCGAGCGGTTGCTGGCCGGAACCGCGGCTGAACCGGCGCTGCGCGAACTGCGCTTGATCTGGGACGCCGCGCTCGAGCGGGATCTCGCCCCTGAGCTGCTCGTCGACTTCGGCGAAACGCGGCATTTTGCCTATTACACGGGCATGATGTTTCAGATCCACGCTGAAGGGCCGGGCAGTCCAATCGGCGCGGGCGGTCGCTACGACGGCCTGCTCGACGGGTTTGGGGCGTCCAGGCCGGCCGCCGGCTTTGCACTCGCACTAGATCATCTGGGCTGGGCGCTCGAACACGTCGCGCGGGAAGAACGCGTTGGACCGCGCGTCTTGGTCGTCGGTGAAGCGGACGCGCTGCTTTCGGGCCTGCGAGAGCTCAGCGTGCCGTGTGCTCCCGCGCCGCCCGGGGATGCGCTATCCTACGCGCGCGCCTGGCGTTACACCCATGTGCTCACTGTTTCGACCGCGACGCTCCGTCGCGTGCGAGACGATCGGTCAACCCCTGTCGCGCTCGAGCCGGAAGCTCTCCTGCGCGTGTTGGAATGAGAGAACATGACTTGTGTGGTGATCGTCGGCGCCCAGTGGGGCGACGAGGGGAAGGGCAAAATCGTCGACATTTACACGGAGTTCGCCGATGTAGTCGTGCGCTACGCGGGCGGACCCAACGCGGGACACACGCTCGTCGTCGGTGACGAAAAAATCGTCGTTCGCGTGCTGCCGAGCGGTATTTTGCGACCGAGCACGCGCTGTGTGCTCGGCCAAGGCATGGTGATCGACACGGAGGTGCTGCTCTCGGAGATCGACGAGCTCGGGCGGCGTGGACACCAGAACGTCGAGGCGCGTCTCAGCGTCAGCGATCGCGCGCATCTGATTTTGCCGTATCACATCCTGATCGACACGCTGCGCGAGCAGGGCGCGCCGGCGGACCGCGCGCTCGGTACCACCAAAAAGGGCATCGGCCCGACTTATGAGGACAAAGCGCGCCGCACGGGCGTGCGAGCTGGGGAGCTGCGCGATCTGCCGCGGCTCGCCAAGCGCGTGGAGTACGCGATGGAGGGTTGGGCGCCGGTGGTGAAGGCCCTGGGCGGTGAGTTGCCGACGCTGAGCACGGTGATGGCCAAGCTCGAAGCGCACGCGCCGCGCATTCTGCCGATGCTCGCAGCCACTTCGGAGCTCGTCGACACTGCGATCAAGACCGGTAAACGTGTGATGCTCGAGGGCGCGCAGGGCACCCTGCTCGACATCGACCACGGCACGTACCCGTTCGTTACCTCGAGTTCGGCCGGAGCAGGCGGCGCGCCGAGTGGGGCGGGCATCGGTCCCAATCGAATCAGCAACGTGCTCGGCATCACCAAGGCGTACGCCACGCGCGTCGGGACCGGTCCATTCCCGACCGAGCTCGACGATTCCGCGGGGCGCCATCTGCGTGAGGTGGGCGTCGAATTCGGTTCGGTCACCGGACGCCCGCGGCGCACGGGTTGGTTGGATTTACCGGCGCTCCGCTATTCCGCTCGCGTCAACGGCATCGACGGCCTCGCGCTCACCAAGCTCGACGTGCTCACGGGCCTCGACAAGATCAAGGTGTGCATCGCCTACGACACGCCAAACGGTCGCACGGAGAGGTTCCCGATTGATTCGCTCGATACGCCGGGCCTGATTACGCCGGTGTACGCCGAGCTGCCCGGCTGGCAAGAGCGCCTCGAACAGGTGCGTGTGCTCGATGAGTTGCCCGGCGCGGCGCGCGCGTACATTCGCTTCATCGAAGAACAAGCGGGCGTGCCGATCTACTTGCTGAGCGTCGGCCCGCGGCGCAGCGAAACGATCATGCTGCATAACCCGCTGGTCGGCCGCGCCGCGGCTCCGTAGCTCTCGCCAGCGGCCGCGCGGCGGCTTTCTGCTAGCCTCTGGGGATGCCGAGCCCGCTTTGGCCGCTGCTCGTGCTCAGCCAGCTGAGCGGCGCGCCGAGCGCACCCGCCAATCTGGATGTGGCCGCGCTGTCGAGTCCGCGTCCGCGCGTGTGCCGCGGAGGCTCGCCCTATGGTGGGTCGGCGATGTGGGCGCGCGTGCGCGGCGCGGATCGCGAGCGATATTGCGATTTGCTCGCTCGAGGCTACGCGCGCTTGGCCAGCGCGCCGGAGCAGGCGAGGGAGGCTGCCGCGTCCGCGCGCCAGATCGCCGGAGCGACGCCGCCTGTATTAGTGCTCGAAGGCCGGGCATCGCTACGCTTGGGCGAAACCGCGAGCGCGCTCCAAGCCTTCGCGCAGGCGGAATCGGATCCGAGCGCGTTCCTCGATCTGGGCGCGCTTCATGACTATGCGCGCGCGGCGTCGCTGCAGCACGACGCGAAGCACGCGGCAGCACTTTACCGCACGCTCGCTTCGCGCGCGGGCCTGCTGGACGAGCTCGCGCGCAGCGTCGTTTATATCGAGGCGGCCGCCCACGTGCTCGTCGCCGATCGCGCAGGGACGGAAGAGGCTCTCGCGTACCTCGGGCAAGTCGCTGAAGGAGGCGCGGGGCAGGGCTTATCGGATTGGGTGCTCGCAGAGAGCGCCCTGTGCATGGACAGGGCGGACCACGCCGACCGTGCGAGGCTCGCGCTCGCGGGGCGCGCTCCCGTGCTCTTGGTTGCGTCCGCGAGCGTGCCGCTGCTTCCGCCGGGCGAGCTCGCGGCGCTCAACGCCGTCGCGCTCGGAGCGACGGATCGCGCCGGCTCGCGCGAGCAGTGGGACGTCTTTTTGAGCCAAGCCGCGAGCGATAACCCCTGGCTCGAGCACGCGCGCAAGAAGCGCGCAGAGCTCGCCGCGCCGCGCAGAGTCAAATCGTGAGCCGGCGCTCGGCCCTCGTGCTCGGCTGCGCGGCGTTGCTCGGCGTGAGTCGAGCGAACGCAGCGCCGACGCTCTGGCAGCGGGCGGAGGAGCCCGAGCGAGCCGCGGAATACACCGGCTTGCTCCGCCTGGAGCGAGCGCTCGAACGAGCTCAAGAAGCCAGCGCCGAGCCCGCGCTGGTCCCCGAAGTCTCGATGGGTGGGCTCCTGCTCATGCAGCTCTCGCACCTGAAGCTCGATAAGCTGAAGGATCCGAGGCTCTGCTATCTGGTCGCCAAAGCGCTGATCGACGTGGAGTCCGCGCCCCCGGACGAAGTGCACGGCGTGCTCGAACGGCTGCTCACGCGGCGACCGGATCCTCCACTCCTAGAAGCACGACGCTTGCTCGAGCGGGCACTCAGCGCGGAGCCGAACTCGCCGCTCGCCGCCATGGGCTCTTTCAATCTGGCGCTGATCGAGGGCAAGCTCGGCGATCACGCGCGCGAGCGGGCGGCCTATTTGCGAGCCATCGAGCTCGAGTGGGACCCGGACATGCGGGCCACGGACTATGCGAACCTCGCCGAGAGCGAGATGATGGCCGGCAATTTGGTCGTCGCCATTTCGTACTATCGCACAGCACTCGTCAACGCGGGTGGGGCGCCGGACGTGCAGGCCTTGGCGTACTACGGTCTCGCGCTCGCGCTCGAGCGCTCGGGGGACCTGCCGCGCGCGCTGGCCTCCGCTGAGCTCGGCAATCGGATTGAGCTGCCGCTGGGCCTGTTTCCCACCAAAAATGCGCTGGACCTCCCGAGCGTCTCCTTCTCGCCCCCATACGAGCTTCACTACTACAAAGCCCTGGCCGCGATGGCCGACGCGCAGAGCGCCCATGAGCCCGAGTCGCGCCGCGACGCGCTCGCCAACGCGATCGAGCACTGGGAGGCCTATCTAGTGATGGCGGAGCTCGACCACACGCCGTGGCTACAGAATGCCCGATTGCGCGAAGCGCGCGCGCGCCGAGATCTGGCAGCTGTTGACGCGAAATCAAGCAGCGGTCGGTAAATCGCGCAGGACGCGGCTGGCGCCCTCCGCGTCGTCGACCGCTTCGAACACGGGGCGCAGGTGCGGCCCGCGGCCGAGCTCGCCGAACGCGCCGCTCGCGGCGAGAGCGCGCGCGCGTGGGCCGTCGATCACGAAGAATACGTCGCGCAAGCCGTCGCCCACGGGCGCTTCGATCACGTCCACGATCTGTTGGCGATCGACGTGCAGTTCCTCGGTCCCGCGTTGGATGAGCACGCGCTTGTCGGTGATCAGGTAGCGTGTGCGTTTGGCGGCGTAACCTTGGCGAATCACGGCGTCATAGACCAGATAGCAGCCCACACAAAACACGAGCCCGATGCCGAGGCTCAGCCCGGCCGCCAGCGCCGCGAACGATACCGAGCGAACGGGCAAGCCGCCGTCCGCCACGCGCTCGAGCGCAGGGATGCCATTTTCGAGCATACGCACGACGCCGACGAACAAGAACGCGCCGAGACCGAGCAGCGCCCATTCACGTTGACCGCGCGGCAGATAAGCGCGGAAAAGATGGTGCGGTCGCGCCGACCAGATCACGCGCTCGCCGTGATCGAGCCGCTGAGCCAACGGCCGCTCGGCGTGCCCGGTCGGAGCGATATTTTCCGCTCCGCGGACGATCGCCCACACGCGATCCGGTGCCCGTACGCCCGAAAGCCGTAACATCAGTCGACGGCGCAGAGCGCCCGTGGGCACGGCTCGCACGAGCTCGAGATCGCCGGCGTTGCGATCGGTTTCGCTCCAGAAAATCCGCGCGAAACTGATCGAGCGGCGTTCGATGCTACGGCGGAAGGGACCCAGGTAGGTGATGACATGCTCGTCCGTGACGACGTAGCGAGCGCGCTCGAGGCAAAGGCGCGGGACCTCGCGACACGCGATGCCCAAGAGACCGCACCAGAGCGCGAACACCATCGGCCCAGAGGGCGCGGTTCGCAGCGTGAGCGCGATCACCACGGCGAAGCACAGTGAAATGGCGGCGAGCGCGAACAGTAGGCCGGCGATCGCGCGCGCCATCGGCGGTGAAGCGAACACCGTCGGATGTCCTGCCCAGACGATGCGCTCACCAGATACCGGATCGCGTGCCACGTGGTCGCCTCAATGCTCGGGCCTAGAGACAGTTACGCCCAGCTTCCCAATAACTTGCGCCTCCCGACGCGACGCGTCCAGGCCTCGCCAACGAATACCCACGTTCTAGCGGAGCTGCATTTCCCGCCAGCAGGATTCAGCGTGCGCGCTGCCGGCGTCAGCGGTTTGCTCATCGCTCTGGCGTGCGGCCTCGTGGACGGGCCAAAAAAAATTCAGGAACTCGTCGGCGCGACGAAGATGATCTCGACGCGTTGATTGCGGAGCGCAGCGCCGGGGCGTTCGGGATCGACGATCGGCGCGCTATTGCCGACGCTGTCCGTTTCGACTCGGGTAGCGCCAGCCTTGCGCAAGGCCTCGGCCACCGTGGTCATCTCGGCGCTGTCGTGCGCGGTATTTCCGACACGCCCGCTATGGGCGACCGCCAGCAACGGAAATTCCGGATGCGCTTTGGCAACTTTGCCGAGGGCGTCGAGCTCGGCAAGGCTGTCGGTCTTTAGGTGGGAGTTGGTGTCGAACAAGTCGCGTAACGTGACGACCACCCCACGATCGTCTCGAATCGGCTGGAGGCTCGCCGCGCTGAGCTCGCTGAGCAAAGCGTCCGAAGTACCGGCGGCCGGGTTCTTTTGGGTCAACGGCCGTCGCACCAGCACGAGCTCGTGCAAACACGCCGAACGGAGCGCGGTCGCCTCGTCGATCGGCGCCGGGCTGCTCGCTGGTTTTTGCGATAGTTCAGCGAGCTTGCTGAGCGACTGTGTGACACCCTCGCGAGTAGGATCGAGCAAGCGCGCGGAAAGGCAGAGCAGCTTGGCTTGTGTCATGAGCGCGCGCGCCGCCATCATGCGGGCCTGCTCACGCTCTTTGGACGCCGGCCCACTCGCGGGTAAGGGGAGCGCGTCGCGCGCAACCTTCTCGCGCGCTTCGAGGTCCTCAGCCTCGGTGACAATGCGCTGCTCCTGGGCCTCGAGCTCGGCCACCTGCGTGCTGGCCTTGGCGACGCGGACGTCTTCGTCGGCCACGGTCGCTTGTGCGCGCGCAAGCCGTGCTTGTACGACCGCGCGCGTATAGGCCGCGATCGCCTGCTCGCTCAGGATTTGAGCGGAGGCCTGGTCGCCTTGTTGCGTGGCCTGCGCGGCCTGTTTGCGGCGCAGTTCGGCGTCCGCGTAGGCCTGCGGTGCGCGCGTTCGGGCGTCCTGCACGGCCGCGCTCTGACGCGCGTCATCGACCTCGTGCATCACGCCCGAGCGCGGGGTTTGAGTGCAGGCTAGAGAGCACGCCAGCGAGCACGTGACGGCAAACACCAGCGGGAACACGACGCTGAGAGACGACCTATTCACGCGGCGCCTTGCCCTTGCTGTGCGGCTTTTCTGCAGGCTTGGCAGGTGCCACGCTCTTGCTCTTGCTTTCCGTTTCAGCGAGGTTTTGCTGCGCGCGACCACGGCGCGCGATCGCCTGCTCGACGAGCGCCTGGGTATCGAGCGCACGCCGCTCGAGGTCGCTCGCTTTCTTCTGCACGTCGTTCAGTTTTTGCTCGGCCAGAGCAGTGGTGAGCAGATCATCGGCGACCTGCGCCCAAAGCAATGCGAGCGTGTCAAGCTCGCTGGCGTGTTTCAAATCGCCTGCGCCGCGTGCGTTCTGTGCGCGCCGTTGGGCGTCTTTGGCCTTGGTGAGTGGTTCGGCGATGCGGCTTCGTGTCTCGGCCACGTCGAGGCGACGAATCAGCGCCTCTGCCTGGGCTTGGGGATCCGGCGCGGCGCCGAGTGCAGGTCGCGGGGCGAGCCAGAGCGCGCTGAGGGCGAGTGTCAGACCCGCGGTCCGAAAAGCGCTTTTCACGCCCGAACGAAGCCACGTGCCGATGCCGGGGTCAAGCCTCTCGTCCTCGCGGCGCTCCCGGGTTATAGCGGTTCCCGAGGTCGTAGCGACGATGAGCGGTCACGAACGGGCAAGCTGGGACGAGTACTTTATGGCCATCGCGCGCGTCGTTGCGACGCGCTCCACGTGCGACAGAAAACACGTGGGCGCGGTGATCGTACGCGACAAGATGATCTTGACCACCGGCTACAACGGCTCGATTCGCGGCCTCCCGCACTGCGACGACGAGGGGCACATGATGGAGGACGGGCACTGCGTGCGGACCGTGCACGCCGAAGCCAACGCCATCGTGCAGGCGGCGCGTAACGGCGTGCGCCTGGATCGCGCCGACATCTACGTGACGGCATCGCCCTGTTTCGGCTGCTTCAAGTTGGTGGCCAACGCGGGGCTCGGCCGGATCGTGTTCGGCGAGTTTTACCGCGATTCGCGGATCTTCGAGTTGAGCGAAGCGCTCGGTATCAAGCTCACTCACTTGCCGATCGAAACGTTGCGCTGAGCGGAGGCGCTATTTAGCCGGTCTGCTTGTCACCGGCGCGCAGATCGGCCTTCGCGATCTCTCGCGCCCGGGTGCGAAGCTTCTCCAGTAGCTCTTCGCGATTGGCAGGAGGGGGAACCGGAGCCGCAACTCGCCGATGAACGCCGCTCGGCGTGCGGCGCTCTTCGCCGCGCGCGCTCGCGAGCGGTTCGGGTTTTGCGGGCGCGTCGTCTCTTTGAGTGGACGGCTCCGGCTCTGCTGCGGCGATAGGCGAGCTCGCAGCGTGGGCCGCGGACACCGCGCGATCGATGAACGCTTTGGTGGCTGTGCCGAAGCGCTTGAAACGGACGCGTAGCCCGCCGGGGCGCGTCGCAGTGGCTGCGACTGGGCCGACCACTTTGGCCTCGGCTCGGATCGGTTTGTGTCCACTTTGGATTTGAACGTCGAAGACGATCGCGGTGTCGGCCGGCAGAGCCTCTTGCTCGATCAGCAGCATGCCACGGGCATCGATGGTCCAAGCCTCACGCGCGAGGTATTCCTCTTCGCTCGCGTACGGGCGGACTAGGTGGATGATGTTGGGCGTCGGCACGAGAAATCTCCTCGCGATGCGAACTTCAAACATACCATGACCCCGCCCGACATCACTAGTCGGCTCGGCGAGCAGGCGTGTTCGGCCTCCTCAGGCGAACTGGTTTGACCTCAAGTGTTCGCCTTTTTTGCCTTTTTTGCGTGGCCCGGCCCGGGTCGGGCTCGCCCGTGCTCGCGCGCGTTGACGGGACGGGCGCGCTCGTGCACCGATCGCCGCGGGCAGTCGAGCGACGCTCCCGGTCTGCCAGTTACTGCGCGCTATGATGGTAAAGCCCAAAAAGGTCATGGTTGTCGGCTCCGGTGGGCGCGAGCACGCGCTCGCGCTTGCCCTGCTCCGCTCGGAATCGGTTGGGGAAGTGCTGGTCAACCCGGGGAACGCCGGCATCCGCAGCCCGGCGGACGCCGCCAAGAAGCTCCGGCCCGTTTCCGGTGACGCCCTGGCGGTCGCCAAGAGCGAGCGAGTGGATCTGGTCGTCGTGGGCCCCGAGGTCGCGCTCTGCAACGGGCTGGTCGACGAGCTCGCCGGGGCGGGCATCCTCGCCTTTGGCCCGACCCGCCGCGCGGCTCGGCTCGAGGCCTCGAAGGCGTTCATGAAAGAGTTTGCGGCGCGCCACGGCATCCCGACCGGACGCTTCGAGGTCGTGCGCGACGCCGGGGACGCGGAACGCGCGATCAAGACCTTCGAAAGTCCTCCCGTGGTCAAGGCCGACGGGCTCTGCGCCGGCAAGGGCGTGGTCGTCAGTGCATCGCACGAGGAGGCCGTGCTCGTCGCGCGTCGCATGCTGAGCGGCGAGCCGTTCGGCGACGCTGGACGTACGGTCGTGATCGAGGAGCGCCTCGTCGGCTCCGAAGCGAGCGTTCACGGTATTTGCGACGGCGAGCGGTTCTTCTTGCTGCCGACCGCGCAGGACCACAAGCGCATCGGTGACGGGGACAGTGGTCCGAACACGGGTGGCATGGGCACCTATGCGCCGGCTCCGCTGATCACGCCTTCGCTGGCCGCGCGCATCGAGCGTGAAATATTCGAGCGCGCGCTGCTCGGGATGGCGAGCGAGGACAGTCCCTTTCGTGGCGTCTTGTTCGCGGGCATCATGGTGACCCCAGAAGGGGAGCCCAACTTGCTCGAATTCAACGTGCGCTTCGGCGATCCGGAGACGCAGGTCATTACGCTGGTGGTCGAGGGTGATTTCGCGGAAACGCTGGCGTCCGCCGCGCGTGGTGAGCTCGATCCTACCGCTATGCACGTCAGTATGGACCACGCGGTGTGTGTCGTGTTGGCGGCTCACGGCTATCCGGCGAGCCCGCGCGTGGGCGACGCCATCTCGGGCTTGACCGAAGCCGAAGCGGTCGACGGCGCTACCGTGTTCCACGCGGGGACGGCCGAGAAATCAGGGCGGATCGTGACAGCGGGCGGCCGGGTGCTCGGAGTGGCCGCGCGCGGCGCGTCACTCGCGGAAGCGCACGAACGCGCATACCGCGCCGCCGACTGCATCCAATTCGACGGCAAGCAGCTGCGTCGCGACATTGCGGCCCGAGCTCTCGGCTCGATTCGACCGTGAACGATCACGCCTTCGCTGCGGCCCTCGCTGAACTCGAGCGAGGGGGTGTGGTCGCTGCCGCCACCGAGAGCTTTTTCGGATTGCTCGCAGATGTCTCTCGGCAAAGTGCGGTGGAGCGGCTGCTCTCGCTCAAGCCGCGCGGCAGCGACAAAGGAGTGCCCGTGCTGCTCGCCGATCGCGCGAGCTGGGCTGCTCTCGTCCGGGGGGAGATCCCCGCGCTGGCGGAGCGTTTCGCTGATGCGTGCTGGCCTGGGCAGCTCAACATAGCGCTGGCAGTCGGTCGGGACGTGCCGTCCGGAATCGCGCTCGATGGGACGATTGCGGTGCGTGTCCCGGGCGCGTGCCCCGCCGCGGAGCTCGTGCGGCGCTTCGGGCGTCCACTCAGCGCCACGAGCGCGAATCTCCCGGGCGCCCCGCCGCGGGTGAGCGACGCGGAAGTGCGCGCCGAGTTCGCGGACGCGATCGCGCGCGGTGCCCTGCACGTTTTGCCGGGACGAAGTCCGGGAGGGCTACCGTCGACAGTGGTCGTGTTGGACGGCGCTGGCTTTCGCGTGACGCGCGAGGCGGCCGTTTCCAGGGCGGAGCTCGAAGCGATCGCGGGGCGAGCGGCGACTCCTTGACGCGACGCAGCACAGGCGCTAGCAGAGTGCCCGCGGGCGAACGCCCCGCTGGAGGATCATGGCACGAGCACTGAATTTCAATGCAGGTCCCGCGGCTCTTCCCTTGGCTGCTCTCGAGCGCGCTCAGAAGGAGCTGCTCGATCTCGGCGGCACTGGCATGAGCGTGATGGAGCACAGTCATCGCGGCAAGGCGTACGAGGCCGTGCACAACGAAGCCATCTCGCTCGTCAAGGAGCTCTTGAACGTCAGCGACGACTACAACATCTTGTTGCTCCAGGGCGGAGCCAGCCAGCAGTTCGCGGTCGTGCCGATGAACCTCTTGCCGCCCGGCAAGAGCGCCGACTACGTCTTGACCGGCTCCTGGTCGCAGAAGGCCTACAAAGAGGCGAAAACCGTGGGTACGGCTCGTGTCGCCGGCTCGACGGAGAAGGACAAGAAGTTCGGGCGCATCCCCAAGCCGAACGAGCTCGAGCTCGATCCGAACGCGGCCTACGCGCACATCACGAGCAACAACACGATTTTCGGCACGCAATGGCATGCGTTCCCCGATACGGGCTCCGTGCCGTTGATCGCCGACATGTCGAGCGATATCTGCTGGAAACCGATCGACGTCTCGAAGTTCGGCCTGATCTACGCCGGCGCACAAAAGAACCTCGGCCCGAGCGGCCTCGTGCTCGCGATCGTACGCAAGGACTTGGTCGAGAAGGGGCGCAGCGATATCCCGGTGATCTTCCAGTACCGGACGCACGTGGAGAACAACTCGCTCTACAACACGCCGCCCACGTTCTCGATCTACATCCTGCGCAACGTGCTGAGCGAAATGAAGACGGCCGGTGGTCTGAGCGCGATGGAAAAGCGCAACCGCGAGAAGGCGCAGCTCCTGTACGACGTGATCGACTCTCGCTCCGACTTTTACGGGAGCCCAGTCGAAAAAGACGCGCGCTCGACGATGAACGTAGTGTTCACGCTCAAGACGCCCGAGCTCGAGACCGAATTTCTGGCAGAAGCCAAGAAGCGAAGCATGGAGGGCCTCAAGGGGCATCGTTCCGTGGGTGGTATGCGCGCGTCGATCTACAACGCCGTGCCGCGCGAAGCGGTGGCGGCGCTCGCCGATTTCATGCGCGACTTCAAGAAATGAGCGGCTGCGCACGCTAGCGGAGCTCGCGGGCCGACCGCCCGCGAGCGTCGTCACAAAAGCTGCCGGCCCAAGCGAGTCTTTGACCTGGCAGGCCGGCCGAGACTAACCTAAACGGTCGGCGTTCTCTTCGGGCGCCGATCGCACCGCGTGGCTCGCTTCCGGCTCCGTTTCTTGCTGCAAGAGATCGATCTGCCTCTGGGCGATACGGTCATCGGCCGAAGTGCGCGCTGTCAGGTAACACTCGAGGACCCCTTGGTGTCCCGCGAGCACGCGCGCATCCGCATCGTCGACGGTCGGGCGAGTATTGAAGACTTGGGTTCTCGCAACGGCGTGCAGATCGGCGGCGCACTCGTGCACGGGCTCCGCGAGTTATCCGACGGAGATCGCATCCGGCTAGGCTCGCAAGAGCTGGTGTTTTGCGCAGGCATGCTGGCCGGCGCGCGAGGTTACGGCGACCGCCCGACCGGCTTTCTGAGTAGCTGTGCGAGCTGTGGCCAGCCGTACTCACTGGAGCTTGCGGAGTGTCCAGCTTGCGGCTCGAGCGATCGCAACGAAGAGGACACGCTCACCGGCCAGCCCGGCTCGGTGCGCGACTGGGGGCTGGCCCTGCTGGTCGAGGCGCTCGAACGCGCTACGTCGCTGGATCAACGCGAAGACGTCGAGCGCATTTTGGCGCAGGCCAGGCTCGGCATCGAGCAACGCATCGGCAATGGGGAGCAGGTCGAGCGCGCTACCCTGGACGTCGTGGCCGATGCCGCTGCGACGCTGTCGGCCACCCGCGGCGACGCGGCGTGGGGCCGCTGGCTCTTGTCCGTGTACGCGTCGATGGCCGCGGTGCCGCCGCGCGCCGTCGCGCAAACGTTGCGGACGTTGCCGCCTTCCGAGCGCACGACGTTGGCACCCGGCGCTCGGCGCGTGATGGAGAGCGTGAGCTCGCGTGGGGGCCCGGCGCAAGCAGATCGGGAGGGCTTCGAGCGGCTCACCGCGCTGTTGGAGTCCACCCGCGCATGAGATTCGCGCTGCGCCACAACAACCGCGACCTCGAGCTGCCGGAAGGGGAGTTCATGATCGGGCGCGCGGCGAACGCCCACCTCAGCGTCGACGATCCTTTGGTGTCTCGCAATCACGCGACGTTGGTCGTGACATTCGACACCGTGACAGTCGCGGATCTCGGCAGCCGCAACGGCGTGCGCGTCAACGGTGAGCGGATCGAAGGCAAGCGCTTGCTCGCTCACGGCGACCAAGTTTCCATCGGCAGCCAGGAACTGTTGATCATCGCGCGCCGTGAGGTGGCCGCGGATACGCTGATCCAAGCTCCGACGCAGCGGGTGGAAACCTTCGGTCTACTCGGCGTGCTGGCCGACAAGGCGCTGGCCATGGGTCGCGCGGACGAAGCCGAGAAGCTGATCGGCGAGCAACTCGAGCAGGCGGCGGCGGATCTCGAGCGGGGCCACGCCGTGTCCGCGGAAACCATCGACAAGGCCGTCGAGTACGCGATGAAGCTCGCGGCGGCGACGCAGCACGGGCGCTGGGTCGATCACATCTTTCGCGTTCACAAGGTGCTCAAGCGCCCGTGCCCGGGCCCGGTCGTGGACGAGCTCTACACGGTGCTGCGCAAGGTCAAGGCCATCAACTTGAATCTGCTGCGCGACTACCTCGAAGTGCTCCGAGAGCACGCGAGCCAGCTCGGTCCGGCCGATCGTTTTTTGCTGAACCGGATTGAGGGTCTCGAGCGCCTAGCGGCGGCCAAGTAGCCCAGGCGCTGGCGGAGGCGACCAGCGCGGGGCTATGATACTTGGAGTGTCCTCCGACAATGAGCCACTTGGCTCAGGCCGACCCCCGCTCGGGCCTGGCGCGCCCCGCGCGTCGCGGCGTCAGTGGTTGGAGGCGGACGGACGAACGTTCGAGCTACGCGTTGGCGAGACCGTGATTGGTCGCGGCGCGAATTGCCAGCTCGTGCTGGACGACGCGCTCGTTTCTCGCCGGCACGCGCAGATCGTGGTCGGCGCGGACGGCGCAGTGCTCCATGATTTCGGCAGCGCGAACGGCGTGTACTTGAACGGCCACCGACTCAAAGAGCCGGAAGCGTTGGTGGACTCGGATCGCATCCAATTCGGCAAGCTCCAGTTCGTGTTTCGCGCGCAGGCGCGCTCACTCGGCCCCGAGCGCGCGGCGTTCAGCGCTGAAACGTTGCACGGTTCGAGTCCGCTCGGACAGCGCTTGGGTTCTGCGCTGAAGGTCGACACCGAACCCGGCGCGCAACCGGAGGCAGAGTTTACCAAGCGTGAGGACGCGATCGTCCTTCTTGGTCGCGTTGCCGACAAGAGTCTCGCGCTCGGGCGTGGTGACGAGGCGGAGCGTGTCCTGTCCAATATTCTCGGTCAGATTTTGGCGGGCGCGACGGCCGGGCGCGAGGTGAGCGCCCCGGCTATCGAGCGAGCTACCGTGTATGCGGCGAAGCTCGCCGAGGCAACGGCTCGTGGCAAATGGGTCGACTACGTGGTGGCGCTGTACGCTGCCCTGGGGCGCCCGCTACCCGTCGAGATCATCGATCAGCTTTACACGGTCGTGCGCAAGGTCGACGCCATCAATCTCAGCGCTTTTCGCGTCTATCTCGAGGAGTTGCGCGCGAAGGCGCCGACGCTGGGCCCGAGCGAGAAGTTTGCGATTCAGCGGCTCGAGGGCCTCGAGCGGCAGGCGGCTCTGAAATAGCCTCGCTGCGCGCGAGCCACAGGCCCGCGGCGTCTGCGATCGCGTCCCGCAGCGCGGGATCGGCTACTTCACGCAGCCTTCCGGCAAGCTCCGTGGGTAGCGGTGCGCGCCGCGCTTCGGGTCGCGGCGCGCTTGCGTCGGGTGGCGCCGCCGCAATGGTACGCACGCGAAAGCGAATCGAATCGACGTCAACGCCCGCCGCTTTCAGGCGTGGCACGATCTCTCCGACCAGCAACGACAGCTCTTGGGCCCAAGCTGCGGAGGCCACGAAGACCGTGAGCTCGCGGCGACGCTTGGGTCCCGGTTCAGTTCGAGATGCGATCCGATCGCCGACGATCGTGAGCCACGTGGGCCGATCGACGGCGGTCCCAGCGAGCCGAGCGGTGCGCTCGCGAGAGCTCGCTAGCAGCGCGCCGAGCGAGGTCGGTTTGTGGCGTCCGGATTGGGAGCTCACGTTTGGCCTGCCAAGACTGTAGCGTTTGTCGTCGCCGAACAGGGACCTCGCGGCCAAATCCGCGCATTTAGCAGCGAAAAAGTGCGAAATTTCGTGACCGGCCCAGCGAAAGTCGACGCTCTCGTGATAAGAGGTGCGCTCGATGACTGGGCCAGGCGGTCAGGCCGCGTTGAACGGATCGAGCGCGATACTCATCGAAGGTAGCCCCACCGTGAGGATCAATCGTGCGCTTGCGTAGTGTTGGCTTGCTGATGGTCGGAGGCTTGGTCGTGCTCGGCGGCATCGTGGCCGGTGTTCACTACTCGGGCACGGCGGCACCAAGTAGCTCTGCGTTGCCTGCCGAGGAGCTCGCGGCCCTTGGTATTCCGGAACCAGGCATGTCCGCGCTCGCGGCAAACTCCGCCGCGCCGGGCGCGGAGCCTGCCACCTTGAGCGACGAGATCGCGGCCATCAAACCGCTGATCTCCGATACCGCGGGCCCGCTGGATCGCGGCTCGGCGAGTCTAGCGCTCTGGGCAAGCAAGAATCTGACTTGGAGCGCGTTGCGCGCGCTGCCCGCGACGTCGCCCGCGCTGTTCAGGAAGGATCCGGACGAAGAGCGCGGCAAGCTATTGTGTATTGAGGGAACGATCGACGAAATTCGCGCCGAGAAAAATCTCGCTCGCCGTCTGACGACGGACAAAGCGGCGCCGCTCGTCGAGGGTACGAACGGTGGCAGCAACTACGGGGATCGCGTGCGGCTCGTCGATCACGTCGACGGCGGTGACGCGGGTGGCCTCGCTGGATTGGCAGCCAGCGCAGACGACGCCGAGTGGGTGGTCCCCGGCGGCAAGGTCTTCTTTGCCATGGTCGTGGAGCCGGACAAGAACAAGAACGACGAGCTACGCGGGCGGACCAAGGCGTTCACGGTCGAGGCGCTCGCCGTCAAGAGCACGGGCGCGCTGGTGGACGGAGACACCGCGCGTTTCTGCGGCATTCTGACGGGCGTGTCATCGAACGGCGACGGGCGCCTCGTTCATCGCGCCGTCGGCATGTTTGAGCTGCCGGACAACACGGGCGTCAGCGCGAACGTAGTACGCGCGGCAGCGTCCCCGGCGCCGGCCGCGGCTCCTCCGGCGAGCGCGCAGTAGCGCTCTCGCTGCTCAGCCCGGTGCGAGGCCAGGCGCATTCAGCTCCGGGTCTTCGGACTTGAACCAGCGGCTGGCGATGCGGACGGCGTTGGTAGCGGCGCCGAGTCGCAGGTTGTCCGCGGCCATCGTCAAGCACACGCTCTTGCCGGAGGGATCCCGGGCGTCGAGCCGCAAACGACCGACGAGCGCGCGATCTCGATCGCGCACGCAGCTGAGCGCGCTGATGCCGTCACCGCTCGCGCCGGCGAAGAAACGGACGAAGGGCGCACTCGGCGCGTCGCTCAAAACCGCCTCGATCGCCGGCAGCTCGCGGGCCTGCTCGAACGTGAGCCAAGCATTCAAATAGTGGCCGACCGCGACCGCCACGCGGCAGCACTGCGCCGAGATTGCGAGGCCTGGTAGCGACAGGATCTTGCGACTCTCTTGGACGAGCTTGCCCTCCTCGCTGGAAAACCCCGAGGCATCTGTCTTGCCGTTGTGCGGCACGGTGTTGCCCGCGTAGTGCTTTGGCTCGAAAGCCACGCCGAGACGGTGCGGTTCCCCGTAGCCTTGGCGGGACTCAGCGAGAAACTCGTCGAGTGCCGCAATGCCCGCGCCGCTCACTGCTTGGTAAGTGCTGACCGTGGCGGAAGCGAGGCCCAGGCGGCGCTTTAGCGGCGCAACCGCCAGAGCGAACGGCATCGTGGTGCAGTTGGGGTTGGCGACGAGCTGCACGCTTGCCGTGACTTGCGCGCAGTTCACGCCGGCGACCACCAGTGGCACGGCGGGATCGAGACGATACGTGCTGCTCTACTCGACGACGCGGTAGCCGAGCTCGAGCAGACGCGGCACGTAGCGCTTGCTGTGGTCGTCGTCCAACGCGACGAGCGCCAAGTCACCGCGTGGCGCGTCGCTGGACTCGAGCTGCTGCGCGGCGCGTACATTGAGCCTCTCGCCCGCGTGCTCGAGCGTTTGGTCGCGGCTCGCGTACAAGAATAGCTCGGCGCCCGGCCAGGCGCGCTTGGCCAGGTCGATGCTTTCGCGGCCGACCAAACCAGTCGCGCCAAGAATGCAGAGTTTCATGCGCGTTCCTTATCACGACCCGCGCTCAAAGCTAGGGGCAGCGCGCCCGAAGCGCCGAACAAATCGGCCTCTTTGGAGCGGTACGGGCTAGCTGTCGTCGGGCTCTATCGCCTGATCGAACTGGTCGCTCAGGCCAATCGCGACTCGTTCCAATTCTTCTTCCGCCCGCTTCAGCACGTCGCGCGCGGCAATCACCTTGTGCACGAAGGCGACCGGATCTTCGGAAGGCTCATTCTCGATCGTCGTGACGGCTTGCTGCGCAGTCGTGACAGCGCTGGCGGCTCGCTGATAGGGCGCGCGCGCAGCAACCCAGGCATCTCGCAGCTTGGCGAGCTCATTGATTCCGATGTTGGCTTTGTATGCCACGGTGGCCTCCGATTCCGCCGAGCGCTGCCGTCCCAGGATCGAGCTATCTTGTCGCTAGTGCCGAAGGTCGGACTTGAACCGACACGCCATTGCTGGCAACGGATTTTGAGTCCGCCGCGTCTGCCA
>DASXKQ010000134.1:0-2214 GCA_036496745.1 Polyangiaceae bacterium | reverse complement strand
CAAGATGCCGGGAGATTTTTGGCAGAAGCTGGCCAATCTCCGGCTTTTGTTGGCGTACCAGTACACACGACCGGGCAAGCAGCTAATGTTCATGGGCACGGAGTTCGCTCAGCACCACGAGTGGAACCACGACACGAGTCTCGACTGGCACATCGCCGAACATCCGCAGCGCCGCGCCTTGCAAGACTACATCGCCGAGCTCGGACGTTTCTATCGTGAGACGCCGCCGCTCTGGAAGAACGACCCGTCGCCGGCGAGTTTCGAGTGGATCGATTGCTCCGACAGGGACAACACCGTACTCAGCTACTTGCGTCGCGACGACAAAGACTTCGTCGTGGTCGTACTCAACTGCACGCCGGTGCCGCGCGAGGAGTACAGAATCGGCGTGCCAGTCGCGGGCCGCTACATCGAGCGCTTGTCGAGCGACGATTTGAGATTTGGCGGCAGTGAGTTTCAGACCTCGAGCGTGGTCGCGTCCGACGCGCTCCCGCTGCACGGTCGTCCGCATTCGCTACGCCTGCGGATCCCTCCGCTGGGTGCGTTGATTCTGACGCTCGCCCAATAGCCATCGGGCTATCGCCGAACGTACGCTTTTATTGGGTAGACGCTCGACTCGCATGAGGCCGTGTCCGAGCGGACTTGCGTCAAGCCACGCGACGAATTATTATCAGACGAATGATAAATAATAGAACCTGGCCATTCCTCCTGGTTCTGGGGTTCAGCGCCGGATGCCGACGCCCGTCGCCTGAGCGCCCTTCCTTTCAGGGTGTCGTGGAGTTTGACGAAACGCGGGTCGGGTTCGATTTGGCCGGGCGGGTCCGGGGTATTGCGGTCGCGGAAGGCGATCACATTGCGGCAAGCTCGCTGATCGCGGAGCTGGACGACGAACTCGATCGTTCTGCGCGCGAAGAGCAGGCAAGGCGGGCCGATACGGCCAAGACTCAGATCGCCGTCGTGCGCGCGGGCTCGCGCCCCGAGGAGATCGCGGCGATGGCAGCACGTGTGCGTTCAGCGAAGGCCACCGAGGACTTGCTGAGCAAAAATCTCGCACGCGAAAAGACGCTGCTGAGCCAAGGGGTCGTCGCTCAAGCCGGCGTGGACGACCTCGACGCGCAGCTCGCGCGAGCCATTGCAGATCGGCAGTCGCTCGAGCAGAATCTCGCGCTTCTGCAGCGAGGCGCGCGCGCGGTCGACGTGCAAGCTGCCGAATCCAACGCGGTCGCGGCACAGGCCGGCGTTAGTTTGAACGACGTACGGCTCGCGCACCACGAGTTGCGGTCTCCGCGAGCGGGTACGGTGCTGGACGTAGTGGTCGATCCGGGAGAGGTCGTGCTAGCGGGCGCGCCCGTCGTGGTGCTGGCCGACACCATGCACCCGTATTGCGACATATTCGTGCCCCAGGCAAAAATGGCCGGGATTGTCGTCGGTACGGCCGCGCATCTGCGGATCGACGCGCTGTCACAATCGTTCGCGGGTCGGGTCGAGCACGTCGCGCGACAGACCGAGTTCACTCCGCGGTATCTTTTTAGTGAGAGGGAACGCCCGAATCTCGTGGTGCGCGTGCGCGTGCGACTCGAAGACCCGAAGGAACATTTGTTTGCGGGTGTGCCCGCCGAAGTGACCTTGGATGGCGTCTAGCGTGTCCGACGAGCAGGGCGTGCCGATCATCGAAACACGCGAGTTGTCACGTCGTTTCGGCCAATTGATCGCCGTACGAGGAATTTCCTTGTCGGTCAGACGCGGTGAAATTTTCGGTGTACTCGGCCCGAACGGGGCGGGGAAGTCCACCACCATACGCATGCTGTGCGGCATTCTCGATCCGAGCAGCGGTGAGGGCACGGTCGTCGGCTTCGATATTCGCCGTGAGGCTGAAGAGATCAAGCGGCACATCGGCTACATGACCCAGCGCTTCAGCCTGTACGAAGATCTGTCGGTCGTTGAAAATCTGGCGTTTTATGCCGGAATTTACGGTGTCCCTTGGGGCGTGCGGCGTCAGCGCGTCGAGCAAGTGCTCGAGCAGTCCGGGCTCGGCGGGCGCCGCAAGCAATTGGCGGGCACGCTCTCAGGGGGATGGAAGCAGCGCGTCGCGCTCGCGAGCGCCACCATTCATGAACCACCGCTTTTGTTTTTGGACGAGCCGACGGCCGGCGTCGATCCGATCAGTCGTCGCGAGTTTTGGGAACAGATCCACAGCCTCGCGGCGCGAGGCACGAC
>DASXKQ010000133.1:0-36330 GCA_036496745.1 Polyangiaceae bacterium | reverse complement strand
AACGTGAGCTTCGTCGCCGACACCGCCGGCGTGTGCCCGATGTACTGCACCGAGTTCTGTTCGGCACTGCACCTCGAAATGGCCGGCTACCTGCTGGTCAAGCCGAAGGGTTGAGGGAGAGTCATGGACTCGATTCTCCCGGAAGCTCCGAGCCGAGAGCAGGCACCGCACGCGCGCGCCCACTCGGCTCGGCACATGACGTGGCTCTCGATCGCGCTCGGCTTCTCGGGTGTGGTCGCCATCGCGCTCGCGTTCACGCAGACCTGGTGGAAGTTCATCCTGTACGCGCCGCAGTATCCGCACGGTTTGCGGCTCGAAATCCTGCTCAGCGGCCTCAGTGGCGACGTGCACGAGATTGGGATGCTGAACCACTACATCGGCATGAGCCACCTCGAGGACGCCGCGCCGCTCGAGCGTCACTACGCGGCGCTCGGCGTCGCGCTGGTGGTGCTGTTCGGCCTCGGCAGCCTAGTCGTCGGCGGCAAGCGCTTCGGCTGGCTGGCGGCGCTCCCTGCGTTGCTCTTCCCGCTCGGCTTTCTCGCGGACAGCTTTGGTTGGTTGTACCGCTTCGGCCACCACCTCGACCCGCACGCGCCCGTGCGCGTCCCCGGCTTCACGCCGCAGATGTTCGGCAACGGCCAGATCGGGCAGTTCATGACCTTCGCCGAGCCAGGCTTTGGCTTCTGGCTCGCCGTCTTCGGTGCGCTGGCAGTCGTTGCTGGCGTCGCCCTCCATCGGCACGAGGCGAAGTGAACCTGCGGCGCTTCGCGGTGCCAGTCGGTGCGGTGCTCACGTTCGTGACCGTCGCTGCGGCTTGGCCTCGCAGCGAGGTGCTCGACACCCCGACTCCGCCGCCGACGGATGCCGGACCGAGCGTGCGCGCCGTCCCCGTGGGCTTCGTGATCGCCGAGAGCGAGAGCGAGCTCACGCACTTGCTCGCGCAGTCCGACGGCCCCCGGCAGATCGGACTGCGCGGTCACGTCTATCGCGGAGACTTCCGGATCACGCGGCCGCTCGTGTTGGTCGGTGACGGCCGATCCGTGCTCGAGGGCAGCGGGCACGACACCGTGCTCACGATCGAGAGCGACGATGTCGCGATCGAGAACCTGACGGTGCGACATTCCGGCCGCCGCCAAACCACCGAGGATGCCGGTATTCGTGCCAAGGGCACGCGCGTTCGCGTCACGGATCTTGCCGTAGAAGATACCCTGTTCGGCATCACGTTCGCGCCCTGCCCGCATTGTGAAATCGATCATTGCCGGGTGCTCGGGCTAAACGGGGACGACCGAGAGCTGCGCGGCGACGGTATCAAGCTGTGGGAATCGAGCGATTCGATCGTGCGCCGCAACGTGGTGGATGGCGTGCGCGACGTGGTCGTGTGGTACTCACGGCGAGCGTTGCTCGCGCAGAACACCGTGCGCCACAGCCGCTATGGGACGCACTTCATGTACGCGCACGAGTCGGTGGTGAAAGACTCGTTGATTGAGGACAATACCGTCGGCATCTTCGCGATGTACAGCTCGCGCTTGCACGTCGACCACAACGTGCTCGCGGGCGCGCGTGGTGCCGCCGGCATGGGCATCGGCTTCAAGGAAAGCGACGGCGTCGTGCTCTCCGACAATTGGCTGGTCGCCAACACGACCGGCATCTACCTGGACCGCACCCCGCTATCGCCGAGCAAGCCGGTCGTCTTCGAGCGCAACGTGATCGCGCTGAACGACGTCGCCGTGGGCTTCTTGGGGGCGGAGGCCGGCATCAGCTTCGAGCGTAACGATTTTCGCGAGAACATCGCGCTCGTCGACTTCGAGGTAGACGGCCAAAAGCTCCAAGCAGCCTTCCACCACAATCACTGGTCCGACTACGCCGGCTACGATCTCGACCACGACGGCGTGGGCGACGTGCCGTTCGAGGTCAAGCAGCTCTCGCGCGAGCTCGTCGACTCCACTCCCTCGTTGAAGCTGTTCCAGGGCACGGCCGCCTTCGGCTTGATCGACTCGATCGCGCACGTGGTACCGGTTTTTTCGAGCCGCGTTCTGATCTCGGATCCGGAGCCCGAGCTGGTTTCCCCGATCGCCGGAAGGTCCAAATGATCAACGTGGTGAATGTTTCGAAGTCGTTCGGTCGGGTAGCGGCCCTGCGCGACGTCAGCCTGCTGATCGAGCCGGGAGAGCGTGTCGCGTTCGTTGGGTCGAATGGCTCGGGCAAGACCACGTTACTCCGCTCGTTGCTCGGACTTTTGCGCATCAGCGGCCGGATCAGCATCAACGGTGTCGACGTCGCCAAAGAGCCCGAGCTGGCGCTGAGGGGTGTCGCCTACATCCCGCAGGTCGCGCCACCGATCGACGCTTCTGTAGCGGAGGTCGTGCGTGCTCACTCGACACTGCGCGGCATCGACCCCGCGTTCGTCACGGCACGCGCCGCGCGCCTCGGTCTGGATCTGGCGATTGTGAAAGGCTCACGTTTTCGCGACCTCTCAGGCGGCATGCGACAAAAGCTGCTCTCAGCGCTGGCGTTGGCCACGGACGCCAAGATTCTGATCTGCGACGAGCCGACCGCCAACCTCGACGCGTCCGCACGGAGCGCATTCTTCGAGATGATCAGCGAGCGGCCGCGGGATCACGTCGTGATCCTCTGCTCGCATCGGCTCGAAGAAGTACAAAAGCTCGTCGATCGAGTAGTGGAGCTCGCCGAGGGCAAGCTGCTCCGGGATGCATCCTTGAGCGAGATGATGACGGAGCTCTGCACCTATCGTGTCGAGGTCGAGTTGTCGGAGGCCTCGCTGACGACCTCGCAACGCTTGCAAGGCTGGGGCTTCCGCCCTGATGGTCCGCGTCGCTTTTCCGCCCTGTTGAACCAGGGGGAGAAGCTGTCCGTGCTCGCTCGCATCTTGCGCGAGCTCGAACGGGAAGTGGCGGACATCTCCGTGACGCAGCTCCGCGACTTTCCAGCGACTGGCAGTGAGCACGCTCGCGACAGCGCGCCGCGACTAAGGGGAGTCGCGTCGTGATCCGACCGCTGCTTGCGCTCGTGCTCGGTCTAGGCTTGTTCGCCATGGGCGCGTGTGAAAACGCCGACGCGCCGCTCGAGCCGGCCTGGGGCAAGACGGCGTGTGGCAGCTGCTCCATGTTGGTGAGCGACAAGCGCTTTGCCGCCGAGCTGGTGACCTCGCGCGGCGATCATCTGTTCTTCGACGATCCGGGCTGCCTCGCGAGCTACCTTGCCGCGCATAGCGAGCGAGCACGCCACGCCTGGGTCCGAACCGGGACCGGAAGCTGGATCGACGCGCAGAGCGCGCGCTTCAAAGCCGGCGCCAAGACGCCAATGGACTACGGCTTCGAGGTCGCCAGCGACGGCAGCGATGACTGGAGCAATGTGGAGACCGCGGCGCGCACGCGCCTTGCATCGAAGGGCGAACCATGACGACTCTGACGACCAGCGCCGAACGTGCCTTCTTGAGGCTGGAGCTCGCCGATGCTCTGCGGTCGCGCTGGCTGTCATTCGTGGCCATCGTGTACGCGGCGGTCTTCGGTGTCTTCATCTGGCTCGGCCTGCGTGAATCCTCCGTGCTCGGATTCACCGGGCTGTCTCGGGTGGTGCTCAACGTGTCCAACGCCGTCGTGGTCGTGCTGCCGCTGGTCGCGCTGGTGGCCACCACCCAGACCGTGGTGCGTTCGCGCACCAGCGGTTTTTTTGAGCTATTTTTGTCCGAGCCGTGCCGGCGCTCCGATTGGTTCCGCGCCGTGCTCGCGTCGCGTCTGATCGTGATCGTGGGTCCGCTCGTCGTGCTGCTGCTCGGCACGCTGGCGACCGGGCTCGTGCTGGGCGAAGAGGGCCTCGTGCCGTTGGTCTCGCGCAGCTTGCTGGTCACCATCGCGCTGGTCTGGGCGTTCGTCGGCGTCGGGTTGTTCCTGTCGGCGTACGCGCGTACGTCCGAGCGCGCCACGGTGTACGCGCTCTTGACCTGGCTCGCGACCACGGCTTTGCACGACTTTGGTTTGATCGCGCTGCTTTTGCGCGTGAAGTTGATGCCCGGGATCGTGTTCGCGCTCGCTGCGCTCAACCCAGCCGAAGCCGGTAGGCTTGCAATGCTGAGCGGCATCGACCCCGAGCTCTCGATCCTCGGCCCCGTCGGTTTTTGGATCGCGAACACGCTCGGCCCCAAGCTCACGCTTGCCGTCGGGCTTGGATGGCCGGTGCTACTCGGTGCGCTCGCGTCGACCGCCGCGGCGCGCCGCCTGAATCGCACCGATCTCGTCGGCTGAAACTGCAGGTTCGCGCAGAGAATGCGCCACGCGCAAAGCCTGCGCGTTGCCTGCCCTGCCAAGCGGCTGACGATCATGGAAGGCCTTATTTTAAGCCGGATCGAGCGCCGCTCGGCGTCTTTAGAAGTGGCACGACGCCTGCACTAGCAGTGCTCAAACCCACGGAGGATCTAGCCCCATGAAACGCCACATGCTCCACACCCTTTTCGTCGCGGGCTCACTGCTCGCGCTCGCCTGCAGCAAGAAGGAAGCTCCCACGGAGTCAGCGCCGCAAGCGGCCGCTGAAGCGCCGGCAGCCCCGGAGCCCCAAATCGATCCCGCGATCGCGGCCGCCAGCACGGCGCGCTCGTTGTTTCAGAGCAAGTGCGTCGTTTGCCATGGGAGCGTCGGTCAGGGAGATGGCCCGGGCGCGGCTGCACTGACGCCGAAACCACGCGCGTTCGCCGACGCAACGTGGCAAGGGTCGGTCACCGACGAGCAGATTGGCAACACGATCATCGCCGGCGGCGCGGCGGTCGGCAAGAGCCCAGCGATGCCACCCAATCCGGACCTGGGCGACAAGGACGCGGTCGTCAAAGAGCTCGTCAAGATCGTGCGCGCGTTCAAAAAGGGTTGAAGATGCTCGGTATCGGTAGCAAGCAGCAAGCAGGGCTGGTTCTCGCACGGCTCTGCTTGCTCGCAGCCTTGACTGGCTGCGGTGCCAGTCCGAGCGCACCGCGCGAGCTCGGGGCCGGCAGCGTCTTGGAACGAGTCTCGAACGGCGGTCTCGTTACGGCTCGTCTGAGCGCAACCGCGCCAGTCGTTGTCGGCACCAACAACCTCCAGCTCGAGCTCACTCCGAGCACGTCGGGGCAGTCCGTACAGGTCGACGCCTTCTCCGCGCTGATGCCTGCGTATGGTCACAGTGCGAGCCCCACGCGCATCGAGCCGCAGGGCGAAACGTTCGCGATTGACGGTCTCATGCTGTCCATGTCCGGTGCCTGGGAGCTGACAGCCAATCTGCATGCAGCTGGCGCTCCAGACGAAGTCGTCTTCGACATCGACGTCCCATGATTTGGCGAGCAGCCTGCGCGTTCGCCTTCGGCTTGGTGACGGCACTCTACGCGCGCAACGCCGCAGCCTGCTCATGTGGAGTTCCCGGACTCGAGTCAGCGCTCACGCGGCCCGACGAGACCTGGGGCGTCCGAATCGCCGAGACCCAGTCATTCGCCCATGGTCAATGGAATGCGCGGGGAGCCTATCGTGCCCTTGGCGCGGGCGAGCACGATCGAACATTCGAGCTACTGGCACTCGCTGCGCTGCGGCCCACGAGTCGCCTCGAGCTCAGCGTGGACGGTCGCTATGGTGAGCGCTCGTTGAGCAATGCGACCTCGACCGCGGCCGTGCGCGGCGCCGACGATCTGCTATTTCACGCGCGCTTCGAGCTCCTGCGCGAGAGCATGCCGTGGGCTCCAGGAATTCGCCTGCCAGCACTGGCGCTGATCGGTTCGCTGCGAGCGCCAACCGCCGCGCGCGCCGACGGCCTCAGCCTTGGGCTCGGCACTTGGGAGTATGCGCTTGGCGCTGCGGTGGAGCAGAGTATCGGGCGCTTTCGGTTGGGTGCGCTCGCGGAGGTCGCTGACCGTGCGAGCGATACGTCTCTTGGTGTCGAGCGAACACTCGGTCCGCGTGCACTTGGACAGCTAGTAGCTTGGTACTGGCCAGATCCACGGCTCGTCGTGAGTGCGTCAACGAGCCTGACCTGGGAAGGTGATGCGTCGGTTCAGGGCAGAAGCGCGCCAGGTAGCGGGACCCGGCTGTGGTTGGTCGGTGTTGGTTCGAGCTTTCGGGCCGTCGGTTCGAACGTACGTCCTGGGATCGCCCTTCGCTACGCTCCCCCAGCTCCCGATGTCGGCATCAACGTCGTCGGTGGAGCGGCAGTGGAGCTGTCGGTCGCCTACACGAGATAAAGGTAACGCACGAGCTCATGCCCTCCTCACGTCTCCCGAACGAACACGGCTTCTGGGTAATGCTGTGTGCGTCCGTTCTTGGCGCTGGGCTGCGCTCTGGACTGAGTTGGCGCACTCTGGTGTCCAGCTGTCTGGTCTTAGGCGTTTCCACACTCGTCGCAGTTCGTTTCCATCGCGCGATCCGCGGCCGGGAAGCCGCCCAACTTGGCGCGACCGCAGGCCTCGCTTTGGCTGGCGCGCCCATCGAGTGGGTCTCCGGGCTGTCTACTCCGGAAGTTCTCGCGGGTACGGTCGCGCGACTCGCGATCTTCCTCGGTAGCGCGCTCGTGGTGCGCTCTGCTTTCGCGCGGTCAGCTCGCGTTCGAGCACTGAGTAGCGGCGCCTTGCAATGGAGCGCCCTCGCCATCGTCACGCTGACCGGTGGCCTGCTCACCTTGGAGCATCGCTTCTCCGAAGCACGCGCCTGCGCATTGGCCGGGGTCGTCTACATCGTATTGGCTTTAGGAAAGCCCACGGTCAAGCAGCTCAAGCCGCTCGGTCTCACGCTGGCAGGTCTCGCGCTGACCACTGCCGTCGTCCTCGCCCTCTGAAGAAGATTCGACCCATGACAATCTCGACGCGATCCCTGTTGGCCCAGCCTCGACAGCCTTCCACTCCGAGCACGCCGCTGCTCGAGAAGGGATTTCGCCCGTTCTTCTTGCTGGGAGCTGTTTTCGCGAGCTGCGCGGTCCCCCTCTGGCTCGTCGCATTGCGCGGCGGAATCACACCGGGCGGCGCATTCGGCCCGATGCAGTGGCACGCGCACGAGATGCTCTTCGGCTTCTCGACCGCGATCATCGCAGGCTTCTTGCTCACGGCGATCGGCAATTGGACGTCTCGTGAAACGCTCACGGGCGCACCACTCGGGTGGCTCGCCGTGCTCTGGAGCCTCGGGCGACTGGCTCTGTTCTTCGCCGGATACTTGCCGAAATGGGCACCAGCGCTAATTGACCTCGCCTTCTTGCCAGTGCTCGCATTCTGTTGCGCGCGTCCCTTGTTCGCGAGCAAGAACCGGCAGAACTACGGGTTCTTGGGAATGCTCGCGCTGCTCGGTGCAGTAAACCTTGCGGCACACGCCGGAGCCTGGACCCAAAACCTCGAGCTCCTGCGAACGGCTCATCGCGTGGCCCTCGACGTCATCGCGCTGATGATCGTGGTGGTGACCGGCAGGATCTTGCCGATGTTCACGCGCAACGCGACTCGCCAACCGTGGGTTCGCGGCATACCCGCTCTGGAGAGCGCGTCCGCGGTCGGCCTGGTGGCGCTCCTTGGACTCGATGTGTCTGCGAGCCCAAGGGCGGCTGCTTGGGTGGCAGGCGGTACGGCTCTGTTCGTGCTCGCGCGCATGCGCTTCTGGGCTAGCTCACATACTTGGAGGGAGCCGCTGCTCTGGATCCTGCACATTGGAGCCGCCTGGGTGCCGCTCGGCCTGATGCTTCGCGCTATCTCGACTCTGACTGGCTGGCTGCCCGCGTCTAGCGCACTCCACGCGTTGACGGCCGGCGCGATCGGCTGCCTCACGCTCGGCATGATGGCCCGCGTCAGCCTCGGGCACACGGGGCGAACGCTGAAGGCTCCGCGGTCGATGTCGGTCGCATTTTCGTGCGTCGTCGCGGCGGGAGTCCTGCGTGTCGCCGGCCCATCGTTGCCGAGCCACTACCTGCAGATGCTCGAGCTGTCTGCTCTCGCGTGGTCAGCCGCTTTCGGTCTGTTCGTGGTCGCCTATTTCGACGTGCTCACGACGCAGCGTGTCGATGGTCACTGAGGCCTGCTAGCGAGTCAGAGCGAGGCAATGCCCGCGAGCGCGACGACCGAGTCCGCTGCCATGCGGAATTCTTCGGGTCGCACTCGGTCCACCTTGTTGTAGCGGACCAGGATTCGGGCCAAGGATTCCTTAGAAAGGGAGCTCTTTGCGGCCGGGAAGATGATCTGATCCTCGGTGGCGATGTGCTTCCAAATCAGGTTCGTATATTGGGTCGCGGCGGTGAGCAGCCCTTTCAGGTTCTTCTTGCGAGAGTGCTCCTCTGCGCGTACCCACCGCTTGATGCTGCGAGTCAGATCGCGGCCAAGCTCATGTTGGCTCATCATGCTCGTGAGCGGGCCCGTGCGATTGAAACCCTGAGCCCAAATCTCTTCGAACAGCGCGCTTTCTTCCTTCGCGTGGTGGCTTCCGTCCGCGTAGCGCTCGATGAAATCGATCGTCGCCGCAAAAAACTCGTGCTTGGGCGCGGCGCCGGCGCTGATGCGAACGGTCATCTCACTCATCGCAACGAGGACGCGGTCGATCTGTCGGTGCTCGAAGCTGAGCCAATCGATAGGATCCAGCACACGCTCGGCTTCGGTCATTGCGGCTCGACTCCCCTCAAGGACGTCGTCCGCTGGAGCATGTTCACGAGGCTCATATGATGTTCGTCAAAGACGCAAGAAATGTTCCGCGGCGTCTTTCTGGAGACTTGGGGTGAAAAACGCAGAGAAAAGCGCATGGCTTGCGCTGCGCACGCAGGGTTTGCGCGCGGTCGATCGGGGCGCGTGCGGCAGCGATGCAAAGAAGGGGGTGAAAGCAGGCGCGCCGCAGCGGCATGAACTCTGCACTCGCACACCCATGTGTGAGCACTTCGCTCCCGACTGCAAAGGCAAACGACCGTGAGACTAGGAATTGGTGACCGCGCGACTCGCTTCTCCTCAGGCATCGCTGCGTTGTGGCTGACGCTGACGGCTGCGGGTGCTTGCAGCACTCCTTCGACTTCCCCAAGTGATGCGCGCCCGAGCTCTTCGGCGAGCTCGGACACCGGCGGGTCGGCGAAGGGAAATCTCGGCGAGCCCCAGGGAGCACCGATTCACGCGGAGCTGACCGACGCGCCTGCAGTTCCGGCGGCGACCAACCGCAAGGCTCCTGCGAAGGTGATCGTGGAGCTCGAAGTTCGAGAGGTCGAGAAGCAGATCTCCGAGGGTGTCAAATACACGTTCTGGACGTTTGGCGGTTCGGTTCCTGGCAAGTTCATTCGCGTGCGCCAGGGCGACACGGTCGAGTTCCACTTGCGCAACAACGCGAACAACAAGATGCCGCACAACATCGACCTTCACGCCGTGACCGGTCCCGGCGGTGGCGCCGCCAGCTCGTTCACCGCGCCGGGTCATGAATCCCAGTTCACGTTCAAGGCGCTGAATCGTGGCTTGTTCGTCTACCACTGCGCCACGGCCCCGGTCGGCATGCACATCGCCAACGGCATGTACGGCATGATCCTGGTCGAGCCGCCCGAAGGTCTGCCCAAGGTGGACCGCGAGTACTACGTGATGCAGGGCGATTTTTACACCGTCGGTAAGTACCGTGAGAAGGGCCTGCAACCGTTCGATATGCAGAAGGCGATCGACGAAAACGCGACGTACGTCTTGTTCAACGGGGCCGAGGGCTCTCTCACGGGCGACAAGGCGTTGAAGGCGAACGTGGGCGAAACCGTGCGCTTGTTCATCGGCAACGGCGGACCGAACCTGGTGAGCAGTTTTCACATCATCGGGGAGATCTTCGACAAGGTTCACCAAGAAGGCAGCTCGAACGTGGAGGAGAACGTACAGACCACGTTGATCCCAGCGGGAGGCGCGGCATGGGTCGAGTTTCATGTCGAGGTGCCCGGAACCTACGCGCTGGTCGATCACTCGATCTTCCGGACGTTCAACAAGGGCGCGCTCGGGATGTTGAAGGTGGACGGGCCTGACGCCAAGGCCGTGTACTCAGGCAAGGAGCTCGACTCCGTTTACCTGTCGGATCTCGCGGCACCGACGGGTGCCGTCGCTTCTGCAGCGGAGCAAGCGGCCGCCGGTGGGCTCACGCTCGATGCGCAGGTCGCCGCGGGCAAGACGCTGTTCGAAGGCACGTGTTCGCCCTGCCATCAGCAGACAGGGACGGGCATTCCGGGCGTCTTTCCGCCACTGGCCGGTTCCGATCTACTGGCCAAAGAACCCAAGCGCGCGATCGAGATTGCGCTCAACGGCTTGAATGGCGCGCTCACGGTGAACGGGACGACATACAACGGCGTGATGCCGCCGCAGAGTCAGCTCCCTGACGACGCGATCGCGAACATTCTCACGTATGTGCTCAACAGTTGGGGGAACAAAGGTGGGCGCATGACGACGGATGAGGTTCAAACAAAGCGAGCGTCCACGAAGCGCCCGCCGGGTGCAGCGCTTTAGGCTGCCATGTCGACCTCCGGTAGCGCGTTGGCTCTCGCTCTGCTCCTCGCGGGACATCCTTCCTCGTGGCTGCGAGATGTTGCACACGCGGTGACGGAGCGTCACGCCCCGCGGATGGTAGCTGTTCCTGGTGGGGCGTGGCAGCCAATCTTCGAAGGCACTGAAAAGCCACCAGTCAGAGTCGAGCCGTTCTATCTGGATCGCGACCCCGTCACGAACCAGCAGTTTCTCGGCTTCGTTCGGGTTTTCTTCAACTACCGTCGGAACTACATCTCGAAGCTCTTCGCAGACGAGGCGTACCTGGTTCACTGGGCCGGACCGACCGAACTCGGTGCAGTGCGCTCGGATCAGCCGGTCACGAATGTGAGCTGGTTTGCGGCGCGTGCGTATTGCACGGCGCGCGGCGCGCGTCTGCCCGCCGAAGCGGAATGGGAGTACGCAGCAAGCGCTGGTGAAAAGCAAGCTGACGGCGCGAACGAGCCCGGCTTCGCCGACAAGATTCTGAGCTGGTACGCGCAACCTGCTCCCAATGTTCTGCCGACGGTCGGCCGCTCTCGTCCGAACTACTTTGGAGTGCGCGATCTGCACGGCCTCGTTTGGGAGTGGGTGCTGGATTTCAACGGCACACTCCTCACTTCCGACAGTCGGACTGCGAAGGGCTCCGACGTGCAGGCGTTCTGCGGTGCCGGGGCGTTTGGGTTCCGCGATAGCCGCAACTACGCGGCCTTCATGCGCGCTGCATTCCGCAGCTCGCTCTCTGCCAACTACACGGCCAGGAGCCTGGGGTTCCGCTGCGCGCGCGACGGCGGCCCGGGCGGGGAGGGATGAGCGTGTCGAAAGCCCTCTGCGCCACGGCTCTAGCCCTGTCGCTCGCTGCAGCCTCGCTGTCGGCTTGCCACCGTGCGGAGAAGGCAAATAGAGACAGCGCGGCGGCGAACCAGACAAGGCTGGCGTCTCTCTCAAGTGCCTCGCTCTATGATTTGCCACTCACGCTCGTGGACCAGGACGGGCAATCCTTCGCGCTCGACAGCTATCGGGGCCATCCCGTGCTGGTCAGCATGTTCTATGCCAGCTGCCCGTACGCATGCCCGACGTTGATCTCCCAGATCCAGCGAGTCGATCGCGCACTTTCGGCTCGTGCCCGTGGAGACTTGCGGGTGCTGCTCGTGAGCTTCGATCCCGAGCGCGACACGCCTGAAAAGCTCAAGCAGCTATGTCTCGAACGGCATGTCGATGAGACGCGCTGGCGTCTCGCGCGGGCTTCAGCCGACGACGTGCGTCAGCTGGCCGCGGTGCTCGGCGTGAAATACAAGCGGCTCGACGATGGCGGCTACAATCACTCGTCCGTGATCACGGTGCTCGACCAGCAAGGCTTCGTGCGCGCGCGCAGCGATGGTTTGGCACAACAGGTTGACCCGCAAATCGGGGACGCGCTGTCGCTGCTCGCTCGAAACGGGGCGTAGCTTGGGCGGCACACGACGGGCCATTCGTCCCGATCCACGCGGATCACATAAACGCTCCGCTAGTTCCCGTGCGCGGTGTTCGCTCGAACGCTAGACGGGTTGCTGGCCCCCGTGGCCGTCCCGAGACTGCAAGGGGCGGCGCGGGAGGCCGCCAACGCGCGGCGCGCCCAGAGGATCGCGAGCGGGAACAGCGCTAGCGACAGCGCATTGCCGAGCCCACCGAACCTCCTCCATTCGGTGATCCCAGCGATGTCGCCTACGAGGCGCGTAAGAAGGGCGAGGTGCAACAGCGCGAGCGGAAGGTACAAGGCCCTGTGAAATGGGACCTCAATGCCCGCCACGGTCGGGACAATGATCGGTGCGTGCGCAAACACCATCGAAAGCACGTACCCGACGAAGACCGCATGCAGAACGGCGTCATAGCGTGGGCCACCGAGCGGAAAGCCGAGCAGACAGAGTCCACCTGCAACCAATAGCCAGCTCGCACCGAGTAGCGCGGAGAACGCGGAATAGCGAGGCAAACCGGCGGTGCGCACCGTGCGGCGGGCAAGATCGTAGCGCCACATCCACGCGCCGATCAGGGAAAGGGCAGAACCGAACACGGGCAGGCTCAGGTCTCGAAGCAGCAGCGCGCTCAACGACGACACGGTCAGGACCGCGCTCAAGCAGGCGAGCGCACGAACCGCGTATTTGGGCGGTGATGCGATGCGCGCGAGCTCGAGCCGCTCGGCGCTGATCGTAACGACGAAGAAAGCGAGCCAGCCCTGAGCGACTTCGGGAATGCCCAAGCCGAGCGTCCACGCGAGGTTCGTCCCGACCAACCCGAGCGAACCCACGAGCATGAGCCAAGTGTGCGTTGTAGCCTGCCGGCGTACGATCGCCACATTCAGCAACACGAGCAGAGCGGCTGACACGATCGTCAGCGAGCATGCGAGGCGCCCGAACACGGCGACGCCGATGCCGGCGATCGCGCCGAAGAAGGGGGCAACATACGCGGCTCGGGATCCCAGCGCGACGGCACGTTCGAGTGCGATCAAGGTGGTGAAGACGCCGAGCACGAACAGAGGTCCGTGCATGCTCGACAGGGTCGCGCCGACGGGTAGGTTGAAACTCAGACGCGAAAGACCGGCGAGCGCAGCGCTGATTGCCAACGCGGCTGTCACGAGCAAGGTGACACGCCGTGCTCGTGTCTCGCCCGTCGGCATCCTCATTCCTCTTGCCGTGGGAGCCCCAGGGTAGCGCGCGCGGCCGCGGACATCCGCTCGGGCGTCCACGGCGGGTCCCACACGAGCCTGACGTCTACGTTTTCGATGCCCCGCAGAATCTTGACCCGTCGCGTTACCTGAGCGATCAGCTGCTCGCCAAGCGGGCACGCTGGGCTCGTCATCGTGAGCGCAATCTTGGCGAGCGTGCCGTCCATCTCGACTTCGTAGAGCAAGCCGAGATCCACGATATTTACTCCGACTTCGGGGTCGAACACCGTTCGCAGCGCCTCAACGATTCGAAATCGCGTGACGTCGTCGTCGGAGTCCTCGAAGTTGGAGCGAGCCCATTCTTGCCAATCGTCTCCGAACAGCTCGACGGGATGCGGCGTGCGCTCCGAGCCGTTGCCACAGACCAGATCGTCTGCCGGACAGTACTGATCACAACCCCAGCAGACTCGCTCCGGATGGGCTGGTCGGGTTGGATAACCTGGCATGGCTCGGTCTCCTAGTAAGGTCGCTTCGGGCAGAATGCGTGTTAGCGCGTCACGGTCGCGTGCTTGCGGCAAGTGTCGATACCGCGCGCCCGATACAGCGGGCAGAAACCCCAAATTCCGGTGATCAATGGCACGAGCCCGATCAGGGCAAGCGGCGATTTCGGACCCACGAACACGAGCATCAGGAGTCCCATCCCGAACCACACCCGCACCAATCGATCGATCGTTCCTTCGTTTCGCTCAATCATGTCATCCTCCTTGAAAGGGGAGCGGGAGCATGAAGCGTGCCGCCACCTCGAACGGGTACGGGATGAGTGGGAAACGGTTCGTTTGCACAGCATGCGCCTCATGTTGCGCTCAATGCGTGTGGGTTGAAGAGCAGACCCGGTCGCGGCGACCGAAAAGGCGCCCGCGCAAATACATCGTCTGGCGGCCGGTCCGCCGCAAGGTTTGCGCGCGGCTGCCTATCTCGGCAGTAATTTTTCGAGGAATGCGGGTCGGCATGTGTCGTGCAAAGTGCGCGGCATGCGAACGCTGACCCTCGGTCTCTCGGTGCTGTTTCTCGTCAGCGGCTGCGTCTCCGTCGGCAAGTACGACGCTGCCGTCGCGGATTCACGCCGCGCCGCGAGCGAACTGCGCGCGGCGCAAACGCGGTCCACGGCGGAGCTTCTAGCCAAGGACCAAGAGCTGAGCGCTCTCAGGCGCTCGATGTCGGAAGCCGACGAGCGTTGCGCCCAGATCGCGAATGACGTCGAATCCTTGAAAAACAGTGGCGTGGCCTGCGCTCTGGCTCTCGACGAAGCGACTGCGCTCAATCAACAGCTGCGTACCGAGCTCGAGAAGCAAGGCCGGAACGTCGATCAGCTGCTCTCGAGCAAGGGAGCACTGGCGAGCTCGCTCGACCAGGCCAAGGCGCGGCTCGAGGAGCTTCGGCGTGCGCAGGCGGCCGCCGAGAGCCGCGCAGCGCTGTTCCGCGATGTCGCGCTGCGCTTACGACGCATGGTCGACGCGGGGGAGCTTCAGATCGTGCTCCGCAGCGGACGGATGGTGCTGATCCTGCCGACGGACATTCTGTTCGACTCCGGTAAGGCCAAGTTGGGCGAACGGGGCAAGGAGGCGCTGTCGCGAGTCGGCGCTGTGCTCGCCACCATCAAGAATCGGCGTTTTCAGGTCGCGGGACATACGGACAACGACCCCATCCGTTTCTCTGGCTTCGCCTCCAACTGGGAGCTCTCGAGCGAGCGAGCGTTGCAGGTCGTCACGTTCTTGGTCAGCGCGGGAATGCAGCCGGAGACGCTGTCGGTCGCCGGCTACGGCGAATTCGATCCGGTGAGCCCGAACGATTCTGCAGACGGCAAGGCCAAGAACCGCCGCATCGAGATTACCTTGCAACCGAACATCGACGAGCTCGTCGCCGTACCGGACAAGCCGTGATCGCAGGGGAGATCCTCCCGGCGATACGAAGCTCTCGAGCACGCACGGCCTGCGCCAAGAACAAGAGGAGCACACGCTGGCACTCGGACGCCCCCGGTTCGAGTCGCCCGATTTCTAGAAGCAGGTGAAAGAGGTTCACATGTTGTTGTGTAGTCAGGTCATGAAGCGTCGGGTTCACTCGACGAAGCCAGCGCTCACCGTCGCTGAAGCAGCGCGTATCATGAAGGAATCGCTTATCGGATTTTTGCCGATCTGCGACCCAGCGGGGCACCCGCTCGGGGTGATCACGGATCGAGACATCGTACTGCGGGCAATCGCGGCCGACCTGCCTGGCACGACCCAGGTCGAGGAGATCATGAGCCGTGACCCGGTGCGCTGCCATGCGGACACCCCGCTCGTCGAAGCAGAGGAGTTGATGTTAAAACGTAAAACGCGCCGGATCCTGATCGTGGACGCCGCAGACCACCTAACCGGTCTCATTACGCTCTCGGATATCGCGCAGCACCAACAACCATTCGAGGCCGCACGTTGGTACCGCGAGCTCAGCTCCATGCGCTTTCGCTTCGAGAAGTAGCTCAAACGCTAATGGGTCGCAGGCTCGCAGACGCGCCTGAGAGGCAGCCGGAGCCCGCTGCGGCGGCGGCGTCGCAGCGCGATCACCGCGCCCGCCAAGCCGACGAAGCCCCAAACTGCGCCGCACTCGCTGGTATTGAACGCGCTTACGCAGAGCGCGCATCCCGTGTGCGGAGGAGCGGGCACCGAGCCGACTGGACTATCGGAGACGAGTCGATCCCCCGGCGGGGGCTGAGGAGTATATTCGAGCCGGCTCGTGTCGAAATTTTCAGCTTGAGCACGAGCGACAATATCACCCATGAGATTCGCATCGAGCGTCGGCGTTCGGCTCAATACCCATAGATAGAGACGAGACGGGTGTCCGACCACCAAGTACTCGTAGCTCGCGCCGACCTCGAGGATCCAATAGTCACCCGTATAGCCACCGACATCGAGCGCGAGTTTGGCAGGGGTTGACTTGTCCGGCACGGTCGCCGTCATCGCGATCGACTGCAGAGGGCCGGTCGCGCTGCCGACGTTGCACTGGTTCACTAGCTTGAGCGAGCCATCGGCCGCGCGTGCGTAGAAGGCCGTCGTGCCGTGACAGTCCACCTGGGTAGTGCGAGGCAAACGGGCAATTTCGTACCATTTGCCCTGGATCTGCTCGAGATTCACACTCGACGCGACCTCGAGCGGTGGGTCCGATTGGCAACCCCAAACGGTCGACAGCGCCAGGGCGCTCAACACGACGAGCAGGGATTTCTTGGTCACGTTCGTGGTCCTCCAAGCTTGCTCACGACCAGCCTCGACGACGACGGCGGAGGAGCCAGCCGAACCCCGCTAGCCCCACGAACGCCTTGCCCGCATCCGGGGTTCCCCTCGGCGCACTGCCGCCGCAGCCGTACCCTGGCTCTTGAGCATTGACGATACTGGCGTTCGCTGAGCTATTCGGATCGCTGCCACTGCGAAGTTCAGTGACGTCAGGGATGCCGTCTCCATCACTGTCAACGTCATCCGCCTCGAGTCGCGATAAGGCGCTCGTGAGCGTGCTCTCCTCGCCCGATAGCCCGCGATCACGCAGCGACAGCGCGAAGGGCGTACCCGCGGTGCCAGCGCCCACATTGCCCTTGAGGTGACAAGTGCTGCAGGGAACCAGATACGCCAGCGCGAGGTCCTTGGCGATCATCGCGGGATATTGCCTTTTTGCATGCGCGCCGCGGCTCCAGCCCAAAACCGCCAGTATGGTGAGGGCGAACAGCAGCGGTCGTTTTGTGAGGTTCATCTGGCTCCTCAGCGGCGAAGTGGCCGCGTGCTCGAGCACGCACGAAGTCTTCATAGGTACACGTGAAGCTGCAGCATGAGCGCAGTCGCGTTGATGTGGCCTGCGCCGAGCGCGAGGTTTTGTTTCTGGAAGTCGAACCTCGCGTCTGCGTGGAGCGCAAAGAACCAGGCTGCCCCGAGCCAGCCACTCCAGGATGTCCCCGAATTCGTGCCTCCGATCCGCATGTTCTCACCCGTCGCGATGAAGTGGATGCCTTGCGTTGGCTCGACGTCGGCCTGAAGCATCGTGGCGTATCCGGTCGCCGACGTCGCGGATTGCGCGATTAGATCGCCCTCTGCAAGCAGCACCAGCGGCTCGACCGGCGCCGCGCGCACGAACACGCCGTGCGCTTGGCGTGTGTTCGATAGCCTCAAATAGAGGTCGCGTGCCGCGTGCGTGATGAGACTGCTGACGCCGAAGGCCGCGCGCGGCAGCGGCGCAATCTCGGCGAAAGCGGAGTAGCCGCGTTCGCGATATACGTCGGGTGACACTTGATAGTTCCCCGCGATGGCCATGACTTCGCCGCGTAGCAGCTCTCCGCTATAGGCGAGGGACACGCCGTGCTGCTGCGTGTCGTTCAAGTCCGTGCGCGTCGCCTGGCGTACGAACAGCGTGTGCTCGATCTGTCGAACGCCGAACGGCAAATCGATACGTCCTGCGCGCAAGAGTAGCGAGTCGTCTTTGCCGAATGCCCAGCCGAGCCAATGCTCGCGTGATACGACGCTGCCTGCGACCGAAGCAGCCGAGCCCTGGCTGCTCACGGCGCCGATGCTCGCGTAGCCGCGAAACCCGCCCGTGACGACCGCTGCGCGCAGGTCGGCCTGCATGATGATGAAATCTCTCGTGAACGGCGCGCTGCCGGTCTTGCTGTCCAAGGCGAGCGTTCGTAAGCTCCCGCTGGGCAGGAACCAAGCGGGTGGCTGCACGGCTCCCCACAGAAAACCTGCAGCTGGGCTCTCGTCCGCGTCTGCGCTCGCGCCGTAGCGCGTGCGCAACAAGAGATCTCCCTGCGCTGCGCCATACTGAGTGAGCACGCCCCCGCCGCTCGGATCGACGTGACACGTCGCGCAGCCCGCGTACTCGTGGCGAATCATCCACGGGTACGCGTAGGCGGCGCGCGACAGGCAGGAAACAGCCCCGAACAAAGCGAGAACAAGGGCACAGCGCAGAATCCTGCTCAACAAACTCGATCCGTAGCAGAAAGGCTCATTGCTCCCTAAGGGTGCCGCTTGCCCATGCCTGGCAGGCAGTCATTTCTGTGCGCGATGAGCGCGTCACCGGTGGCGCCGGGGAGGCGCGACGTGTCAGTTCCGTGCGGCGCAGGAGAGCCAGCTCCAGCGCTCCCGGCAGTGTTCTTCGCCAACATGGTGCGCTCACTCGTAGCGCAGAGCCTCGATCGGGTCGAGCCGAGACGCTTTGCGCGCGGGATAGAGGCCGAAGACAATACCCACGAAGGCGCTGAAGCCGAACGACAGGAGCGCCATGTCGACGCGCGGAGTGAACGGGAAGCCGAAGCGCGCGGCGACGAGCTTGGCCACCACCGTGCCTATCACGACGCCCAGTAAGCCGCCCATCATCGACAGCGAGATCGCTTCGACGAGGAATTGTGCCAGCACATGCCAGGGCCTCGCGCCGACGGCCATGCGCACGCCGATCTCGCGGGTGCGCTCGGTCACGCTCACGAGCATGATGTTCATGATGCCGATGCCGCCGACGAGCAGGGAAACGACAGCGATCGCAGCAAGTAACCCCGTGAGAGCTTTCGTACCTTGTTGCTGTGCGCTCGCGATTTCGGTCAAGTTGCGAATCGAAAAGTCGTCGTCCACTTCTGACGCGATGTGATGCTTGTCACGGAGAATCGAGGCGATCTCGCGTTGCGCGCGGGCCGTCTCGGGTGCGGAGACGGCACTGACGAGAATGGCGCCGGCCAGGTACTTCTGGAGGCCCCCCTGGATCCTCGATTGGAAGGTCTTCACCGGGACGAGCGCGACGTCGTCGTAGTCCGACCCCATCGGTGATTGGCCCTTGCGCTCGAGTAGGCCGATCACTTGGAAGGGCATCGATCGAAGGCGCACCGTGCGTCCGATCGGATCGACTCCCGGCCCGAACAGTTTGTCCGACGTCGTTTGGCCGAGCACGATGGCTTTCGCCTCGGCGTCATCGTCGGCGAAGCGAGCGCCACGCGCGACCTTCCAGGCGCGGATTTCGAAGTACTCCGGCGTGGTTCCGGTCACAGACGTGGTCCAGTTGGCGTCGTCGGAGAGCAGAGTCGCGCGGGTCGTGATCGCTGGCGCCGCGACGTGCACGGCGGAAGCCTGGCTGCGGATGGCGTCCAAGTCTTCCCAGGTGAGCGTCGGCATCGAGCCGAAACCGCCCATTACGCCGCCACTCGACGTCGAACCGGACAGCACGATCAGCATGTTGGTGCCCATGTTTGCAAAAATGCCCTCGACGCGGGCCTTCGCGCCCTCGCCCACCGCGACCATCGAGATCACGGACGCCACGCCGATCACGACGCCGAGAGTCGTCAGCAGCGAGCGCGTCTTGTTGCGATTGAGAGCCCGGAACGCGAGTGGAAATGTCTGCACAAGGTTCATTTCACGCGACCTTTGCTACTGGCGTTGCAAGGGGGGCGGCCTGTTCGGGAGCCTGGTTCACGTCGGAAACAATCCGGCCGTCGCGCATGGTGACGACGCGTGAGGCAAAGCGCGCGACGTCGGGCTCGTGCGTGACGTACACGATCGTGAGGCCCTCGCGCCAGAGCTCCTGAAATAGGGCCATCACGCTCAAGCTCGTCTTGGAATCGAGGTTTCCCGTCGGCTCGTCCGCGAGCAGAAACCGCGGGCGGCTGACGATGGCGCGGGCTATCGCCACGCGCTGCTGTTGGCCGCCCGACAGCTGCGACGGTGTGTGATTGAAGCGATCCCCCAGCGCGACCCGCTCGAGAGCCGCGCGAGCCCGCTCAGCGCGCTCTTTGCGCGATACGCCGGCGTATACCAGCGGCAGCTCGACATTTTCGACCGCGCTCGTTCGGGTCAGCAGGTTGAAGTTCTGAAACACGAAGCCAATCAGCTCGTTGCGTACGGCCGCGAGCTCGCCGCGGCTCAGGCGCGACACGTCGCGGCCGTCCAAGAAGTAGCGTCCGCCGGTTGGCCGATCGAGGCAGCCGAGAATGTTCATCAGCGTTGACTTGCCGGAGCCGGAGGCGCCCATGATTGCCACGAACTCGCCGCTCTCCACGTGGAGGTCGATGCCATGCAGGATCTCGAGCTGCTCGTCGCCAATGGCGTAAGCCTTGGTCACCGCGGTCGCGTCGATGATTGTGTTGGACACGGATTGCCTCAGGGTGCGCGTTTGGCGGTGTCGGTCTTGAGCTCGAGGATTGCCGCGTCGCCGGGTTCTGCGTGGCCGCTCACGAGCTCGGTGGTCGTGCCGTCACTGATGCCCACGTGTACGGAGGCGGGCACGGCCCTACCGGCACGGAGGAGCCACAACGTGCGTTCGTCGCCGTGAGGTGCGGGCTGAGGCCGCACTTGCATGAGGGAGAGCGCGGCGGTGTCGGGTCGGAAGCGAAGCGCTGCGCTCGGAATGCGCACGACGTCCGCTTTCTCAGCGTAGGTAAACGTCACACTCGCCGTCATGCCGGGCCTGAGCAGTCGCTGGTCGTTGCTCACGTCGACCACGGCGTCGTAGGTCACGACATTCTGAATGGTCTGCGCGTTGTCGCGCACTTGCCGAATCGTGCCTTGAAAGCTACGGGTCGGGTAGCTGTCGACCGTGAAGGTCACGTTCATGCCCTCGCGGATCTTGCCCACGTCCGCCTCGGATACGTTGGTGTCGACTTGCATGCGCGTCAGATCCTCCGCAATGGCGAACAGCGTCGGGGCCTGTAGCGTTGCAGCTACGGTTTGCCCGACGTCGACGTTGCGCGAGATCACGACGCCGTCGATCGGTGACACGATCGTGGTGTAGTGCAGGTTGAGCTCCGATTGATCCCGCGCGGCGCGCGCCTGCTCGACGTTCGAACGGGCTACCGCGAGGTCAGCGCGAGCCACGTCGAGGCTCGCCTGGGCGGTGTCGAAGTCCGCACCCGTAGCGAGGCCCTCTTGGTGAAGGGCCTTCGCGCGATCATACTGGCGTTCAGCGTTGACCGTTTGGGCTTTGGCGCGCTCCACGCCGGCGAGGGCGGCGCGGTAGTTGGCACTCGCTTGCGCGGCGGCCGCTCGGAACAGCGACGGCTCGATCGTCGCGACGATTTGTCCGCGCGTCACCTTGGAGCCGAAATCGGAGCGCAGGGATTCGATGCGCCCGGAGACCTGGCTGCCGACGTTCACCATCACGAGGGCCGAGAGCGTCCCGTTGGCTGTCACCTTGGCGGAGATCGGACCCCGATCCAGAGTCGCCGTTTGGTAACCTGGAAGGGTTGCTTTGGGTACCGTCGCGGCGCGGACGGCGACGAGCACGACCGCGAGGGTAGCCGCGAGGACTAGGCCCCAGAGAAGCCCGCGCGGCAGGCGCTTCACGTGGTTTCCGGTCCTTGGCGGGGCCGAGACGGAGCTGGACACGATTGAGGAATGCTCGAGAGTCGCAGATGGAGGCATGGCGAAGCGGCTAGTGCACGCTCTATGCCGGCGCTTTTTTGCGGAAACAGGGGACGTGCAACGCAGCTTTTGCGCACGAGCATGCAGGAGTTTCGCTGTCCGCCCTAAGAAGCGCCGATAGCCAAGGAAATCGTCCGGGCCAACGGTACCGAGCGTAGCCGCGCTCGATTGCGGACTTGCGCGTTACAGGTCGTACGCAACCGCGTTGATCTCGAAGCGTCCGTACATGAGGGCAGCGAGGACCAGGCGCATGCGGGCACTAGGTAGCGTGGCGCTGGTAATGTTCCAGCAGCGCCGCGACAGCAGCGGACGCGAGTCGGGCGCGGGCGGAGTCAGCCCGACTCGTGAGAATGATCGGCACACGCGCGCCGAGCACGATGCCCGCAAGCTCGGCTCCGCCAAGGTACTCGAGCTGTTTGGCGAGCATGTTCCCGGACTCCATGTCGGGGGCAACCAGAACGTCGGCACGACCGGCTACCGGCGAGTGCAGCTGCTTGATCTCGGCTGCACGCTCACTCACGGCCGTGTCGAAACCGAGCGGCCCGTCGACGATTGCGCCGGTGATCTGCCCGCGGTCGGCCATTTTGCAGAGCGCAGCGGCGTCGACCGTAGCGACGATTTTCGGGGATACGGTCTCCACGGCGGACAAGACAGCCACGTTCGGTCGCTCGATGCCGAGCGCGTGACATAGCTCAACCGCGTTTTGCACGATGTCGACTTTGTCGGCGAGCGTGGGATAGATGTTGATGGCCGCGTCGGTGATCAGGAGCATGCGGGGGTAGGCCGGAGCGTCCATCACGAACACGTGACTGATGCGCCGTCCGGTGCGCAGCCCGTCCTTCTCGTCGACGACCGCGTGCATGAGCGCGTCGGTGTGCAAGCTGCCTTTCATCAATGCTTGCGCACGCCCACTGCGGCAAAGTGCGACCGCTTTGCTTGCGGCGTCATGGTCGTCTCGGGCGTCGATGAGCTCGACAGCGTGGAGGTCGTAGCTCAAGCGCTGGGCGAGCCGTTCGATTTCGAGCTTGGGGCCCACCAAGATGGGGTCGATGAGGCGTGCTTTCGCAGCATCCATCGCGCCGGCGAGGGCGACGTCGCTGAGCGGTGCAGCAACGGCGACGCGAAGTGGAGCGAAGCTCTTGCAGCGGCCGAGCAGCCCGTCGAAAACTCGGTGGGTCGCCGGTGGGCTTCCGTCCACGACGCCGTCCATGATTGCCTTCGCGGCGGCGTGGTGAGCTTTTGACAAGTGGGTCTCCTTCAGCGCGGCGCAGGCGACGAGCAGAGGACGCGCAGCGCGTTTTCGTGGAAGATCTTGTCGACTGCAGCGTCGCTCAAGCCCGCGCCGCTCAACGCGGTCGCTAGGCGCGAGAAATCCGAGGGGAGCTCGAGGTCGTGGGTGAGAACCTTGCCGGTTCCGAAGCCGGAGCCGAGCGCCACGTGATCAATACCCGCGACATCGACCATGTGGATGATCTGCCGCACCACGTCACGGAGTTCTGCCGGCCGTCCACGAACCAACAAGTGTCGCTCGAAGCTCACGCCGATGACGCCGCCCGTTTTTGCAATCCGGCGTAGCTCCGTGTCGCTCAGGTTCCAAGGCTGATCGGCGATAGCGCTCGCGTTCGAGTGCGTTGCAACAACGGGAGCGTGAGACGCTTCGGCGATTTCGATAACGTCATCGATGCTCAGCTCGGATAGGCCCGAGACGTCGACCAGCCCTCCCGCCGCAAATACGTTCTCGACGACGGTGCGACCGACGGGTGTCAAGCCGCGGACAGCGCCCGGGGGCCGTGCGTTCGCGGACGTTGCAAGCGCGCTGTCACGCTCCTCGACCAATCGGAAGATGCGCACGCCGCGCGTGACCCAAAGTCCGATCGCCGTGGGAGCCTGTGACAGCTCATCAGGTGCTTCCGCGCCGAGCCAAGTGCCTGTTTCTCCGGCGCTCGTGCGACAGCCATTCGCGCGAAATCGCGGCTCGAAAGCGCGCATGTTGTTGAAGGCTTGGAGTGCGGGGCCCAAGCTGGCGGCGGGTTTCTCACCCTGAAGAATGCGCGGAATGGGGACCACGACGCCAGTCACACCCGATCGCGCGAGGTTCGGAAAGTCTGCGGCTGTGACATACGCTCGAAGATCGACGACCGCGACGCGACGGGGCGCGGACCGTGCTCCGAGCTTGGGCACGCTTAGGAAGAGGCAGGCTGCCAACAGGAGGATCAAAATGCGAGCGCGCATGGCCGTACAATCGTTTGAGGAGCTAGCTCCGCTCGCGGACGGTGATCACCGGACATGAGGCGGTGCGAACCACGCTCTCGGCGACGCTGCCTGCGAGAGAGTGAGCGCGCCCGGTTCGCCCGTGTGTCCCGATCACGATGGCGTCGAAGCGCTTTCCTTCGGCGATGGACACGATGCGCTCACGCGCATCGCCGATTTCGACGCGCTCGTTCAGTGGGAGGTCGCGTGCGGCGGGCACACTTGCGATGAAGCGGCGCAACTCTTCGCGCGTCCCCACAAAGTCACGCTCTTCATTCGCGGCTGACGTGGAGGTGCGATCGTGAACGAACAGGACCTCCACTTTCGCGTTCAGTGAGGCAGCCAGCGCGCACGCAAATTCGAGGCCTGCGCGCGAGCACGTCGAGAAATCCACGGGTGCCAAGATGCTGTGAAGACTGCCGCTCGCCATTGGGTGTTCCTCGCCGTTTCGAAGGGGTTGGGAGCGGCTAAAGCAATCGATATGCCGGCACGGCGGCGGTCACGGTCGGCGCGCAATTCTTGCGAGAAATGTGGGGCAAGATGACTGTTCGCGCTCGTGTGTGCGCTACGCAAACTTCGGCGCAGCTTTTGCGCGCGCGCGCAAAGCGAGCGCTTTGCCGATGGATCCGGCGGGCGCGCTGCAATTGCGGCTTGATGGAGATACCGATCGGGGAGGGCGTGGTGCGGTAGTTGCTCTGGGGCGCGTTGATGTCGTTCATCTCTCCCGTCCAGCAAGGTTTGGGATCTAGGCGCTGTCGCCTGGTTCTGACGGGCGGTTCCGGTGGCGGCGAGACGACCGCCGCGGATCTGTTCCGGCGCGAGCTCGGGGAGCACGTCGTAGTCGTGCCGGAGTCAGCTGCCATTCTGTTCGCGGGTGGCTTTCCGCGGACGCGTCAGCCCGAGGCTCAATACGCGGTCCAAATCGCGATCGCGGTTCTTGCTCGTCCGCCATACGAACTCCTGCTTGCACAAGATCACCACGGGGCTCGCGCTGCTCGAGAGCCTGGTGGCCGAGCTCGAGCATTGAGATGAAGCTCGAGGGTTTGACGAGCGCGGCTGCTGTCACGCGGCTAGTCGAGCAGGGGCCGAACGAGTTGCCGGTGATCCCACCGCCGCCCGTCTGGCGGCAGATTGCTGGTCAACTCTTTCACTTCTTTGCCATCTTGCTGTGGGGCGCGGCAGGGCTGGCTGTCATTGGGGGCATGGTTGAGCTCGGCGTCGCGATCATGCTGGTCGTGGTCGTCAACGGACTCTTTGCGTTTGCGCAGGAGCACCGAGCCGAGCGCGCCGCCCGACGCCTGCAGAGCTTGCTGCCGCGCCGGGCGGTTGCGCGCCGTGACGGCGAATGGCTCGAGCTCGACGCCCGAGAGCTCGTGGTGGGCGATCTTGTCGCTCTTTCCGCCGGAGACCGCATTTCGGCCGACGTCGAAGTCCTGCGCGGCAAGAGCCTATTGGTCGACAGCTCGACGTTGACCGGCGAAAGCATCCCGATCTCGGTCGGCGAAGCCCAAACGGCGTTTGCCGGTACGTTCGTAACCGATGGCGAGGCTCAGGCGCGGGTCACCGCAACCGGCAATGGGACGCGCCTTGCGCACATCGCCGAGCTCACGCAGCGCCACACGCGCCCCGTGACACCATTGGCCCACGAACTCGATCGGCTCGTGAGCGTGGTGGCATTGGTGGCCGTCGCGATTGGCGTTCTGTTCTTTGCAGTTGGAGCGCTCGTCGGTCTCCCGCTCCGGGATGGCTTCCTGTTCGCGATCGGCGTCGCTGTGGCGCTCGTTCCTGAGGGGCTTCTGCCGACGGTGACGCTGTCCCTTGCCGTGGGCGCGTCTCGGATGGCCAAACGTGGCGCGCTCGTGCGTCGCTTGGAAGCGGTCGAGACGTTGGGCTCCACCACGTTTATTTGCAGCGACAAGACCGGCACACTCACGATGAACCAGATGAGCGTGGTCGAAGTCTGGACGCCTCATGGCTCATGTCACATCCGAGGCGAAGGGTACCAACCGAACGCAGAGATCGACGCTCAACCGGAAGCGCGCGGTGCGTGCGAGCAACTCGCGCTCGCCGCCGTGCGCGCTTCGCGCGGCCGAGCTCTGAAACGCGATGGAGAGTGGACCCCTCGCGGCGATCCGATGGAAGCGGCTCTACATGCGCTCGCGCTCAGACTCGGAGTCGACATCGAGCGAAGCGAACGGGAGCAGCCCGAGCTTGCGCGCTTCCCGTTCGATGCACACAGGCGGCGGATGTCCGTAGTGGCCGGAAACGTCGTGTTCGTAAAGGGCGCGTCCGACTGCGTGCTTCCGCTTTGCGCCGTCGAAGAAGACGCAACGCTAGTTGCCAGCGAGATGGCAGCGCGCGGGCTGCGTGTGCTCGCGATCGCCCGGCGAACGCTTGCTGCCGGCGCAACGGCCACTGCAGCGAGCGAGGTCGAAACGAATCTCGAGCTACTTGGCGTTGTCGGGCTCGTGGACCCGCCGCGGCCCGAAGTGCGTGAAGCGCTCAAAGCGTGCCACGACGCCGGCCTCCGAGTCGCCATGGTGACCGGCGATCATCCCGGGACGGCGCGCGCGATCGCTCGCGAGGTTGGACTCGACGCGGGTCTCGTCGTCACGGGTGACGAGCTGCCCGTCGACGAGGCCATGCTCGGCGCGTTGCTCGATCGAGACGGAGTGGTCGCGTGCCGGATCTCGCCCGAACAAAAGCTCGCTATTGCGAAGGCCCTGCAAGCCCGCGGACACGTCGTGGCAATGACGGGTGACGGCGTCAACGACGGACCGGCGCTTCGTCAAGCCGACGTGGGCATCGCGATGGGCAAATCCGGCACCGATGTCGCTCGCGCGGCGGCAGATCTCGTCTTGCTCGATGATCGCTTCGAGACGATTGTCGTTGCGATCGAACAAGGTCGCAGCACCTTCGCGAACATCCGGCGCTTCCTCACGTACCACCTCACCGACAACGTCGCTGAGCTCACGCCGTTCGTGTTCTGGGCGCTCTCAGGCGGCCGCTTTCCGCTCGCGCTCGGGGTCCTGCAGATCCTTTGCCTCGACCTCCTCACAGACCAACTGCCCGCGCTCGCACTCGGTGTCGAGCCCCCGAGCCCTTATGCCCTCCAGCCACAGCGTCGCGGCAGGCACTTGATCGATGCTCCGCTGCTCGTGCGTGCCTTTGTCATTCTCGGACCGGTGGAGTCGCTGTTCGAAATGCTGGCGTTCGTCGGGGTGCTGTTCGGGTTTGGCTGGCGCCCCGGCACTGGAGTACCCAGCGCTGCGGCACTAGCGGCTGCTTCGGGTACCGCGTTCACCGCCATCGTCGCTGGCCAGTCAGCGGCCGCGCTCGCTTGTCGCAGCACGTCGCGATCGGTCTTCGGCACGCCCTTGCGCACGAATCCGTACGTGCTCGCTGCGCTGTGCGTCACGTGGCTAATCGTCGGCGCGTTGCTCTATGTGCCGTGGCTCGCACGACTTCTTCACCACGCCCGGCCCACCGCCGGCGGGTTCTTGCTGGTCGCGCTAGCGATTCCAGCGGTGCTTCTTGCGGACACCGTGCTCAAGACGTGGCGAAGGAGAGCGAGGCCATGACGCAGGAAGCGATCGGTCCCTCGTTTTCGCGTGGTGTCACCAGCGAGCAGGCACTCGCGGCGCTCGCGCGCCTCGGCCGCAATATGTTGCCAGCCGCTCCGAGACCGAGCTTCTTCCGGCGTTTCTCCAGACAATTTCAAAACGCTCTCATCTATTTGTTGCTCTTGGCGCTCGCGCTCGACTTGGCTTCCTGGCTCTACGCTGGCCACCGCGCGCCGCCGATCGAGGCGCTGGCGATTCTCGGCGTTCTGCTTTTGAACGCCGGGCTCGGCGTCGCTCAGGAGTACCGGTCTGAGAGCGCCCTCGCTGAGCTCGAGAAGCTCGGAGCTCCACAAGTTTGGGCTTTTCGAGACGCCCAATTGGTGCGCATCGAAGCTAGCGAGCTCGTTCCCGACGATCTCGTTCGGCTCGAGGCGGGCGACCGAGTGCCGGCGGACGGGATCGTCCAGGGAGCTGAGGCGTTGAGTGTCGACGAGTCATTGCTCACCGGGGAGTCGCTGCCCGTAGCAAAGTCCGAAGGCGCCGAGCTATTCAGCGGCTCTTTGGTCGTACGCGGTCGAACCGAGCTCGTCGTGTCTCGCACAGGTGCGCGGAGCACCATGGGTCGGCTGGCGCAAAGCCTGGCTCTCATCGAAACCACCAAGACACCGCTCGAACAGCGGATCGAGCAGCTGGGCACGCGAATCGCGCACTACGTCGGCGCGCTCAGCGTGCTGCTCATCGTCGGGGGAGTCGCGGCGGAGGGTGTTGCCCGCTTGTCGTCGGTGGTCATGTTCGCTGTCGCGTTGAGCGTGGCCATCGTGCCAGAAAGCATGCCGGCGATGATGACGCTCGCGCTAGCGTTCGGCGTGCAGCGCATGGCCCGGCGGAAAGCCGTCGTCCGGCGGCTGAGCGCGGTCGAGGCCCTCGGTTCGGTGACCGTGATCGCCACGGACAAGACGGGTACGCTCACATCGAATCAGATTGTCGTGAAAGCACTCCATAGCTTGCATGAAACCGACGCGGTTCTGGCGCTGACGCTCGCGAACGACGCTGATCATGGCGGCGTTGCGGGCGATCCGCTCGAAAGCGGCTTGCTCGAGTTCGCCAAGCGGCGGGGTGCGGATGTGCAAGCACTCCGTAGCGCGCAGCCACGCATTGCGAGCCATCCGTTCGACAGTGAATGGAAGTGCATGCGAGCGTCGGTGATCGCGCCCGACGGTACGCAGCGAAGTTACTTGAAAGGTGCCGTCGAGCTCGTGCTCGAGCGGTGTGCCCTGACCGTCGCGGAGAGAAGCGAATGGCTTCAGCGCGCTGAAGCCGAGGCCAGAACAGGCTGCAAGGTCCTCGGGCTCGCGACTGGACCCGGCGAGTCAGAAACGGATTTGAGCTTTCTCGGCTTCGTGACTCTTTGGGACGCGCCACGCCCAGAAGCGCGGGAAGCCGTGCTCGCGGCCAAGCAGGCAGGCATCACGGTGTTGATGCTCACGGGTGACCACTCTGAGACCGCGCGCGCAATTGGCGAGCAGGTGGGGATCGTGTCCGAGCGGTTACTCACGGGCAGCGACGTCGAGCAACAATCGCAAGCCGAGCTACAAGCGGCGCTGGCCAGCGTGCGGGTGTTCGCGCGTCTCCTGCCTGAGCACAAACTGCGCATCGTGGAAGCGCTGCAAGCCAACGGGGAGATCGTCGCCATGACGGGTGACGGGCTCAACGACACCCCCGCGTTGAAACGAGCAGACGTGGGAGTCGCGATGGGAGAGCGCGGTAGCGACGTGGCGCGAGAAGTTGCCGATGTCGTCCTGCTCGACGACAACTTCGCGACGATCGTAGCGGCCGTGGAGGAAGGGCGCGTGATCTACGAGAATATCTTGAGCTTCATCCGCTTCACGTCCTCGAGCAACGTGGCGCTGATGCTGCTCGTGCTCGGCGGGGCGTTCGGGTCGCTCGTGCTCGGAATGCGCGACGGTACTGGAAATCTGCTCTTACCGCTGACCGCGCTGCAATTGCTTTGGATCAATTTCCTGGGCGATGGTCCGCCCGCGCTCGCGCTCTCCGTCGATCGCGTTTCGGACGTGATGCAACGCCCGCCGCGCCCGCGCTCGAGCGCATTGCTCGACCGGAAGACGCTCACCTTCACTCTGTCCGACGGTGTATTCAAGGCCGTGGTCGGGCTGTCGCTGCTCGTGCTTCTTCCGAGACTGGGGGCGAGCTTGCCCGCGACCGCGGCCGCGGTGTTCCTGTACGAGGCGGTCGCCAAGCTCGCGAGCGCCTATCCCGCGCGCTCGGTAGACAGCTCCCCGGGAACGAACGTTTGGTTGCACGTTTCGATCGCCGCGGGTATCGGCCTCTGTCTGCTGTGCGTCACGCTCGAACCATTGCGCCGCGTACTTGCACTCCACACGACCGATGCGAGCACGCTGCGCGTCGTGGCCTGTGCAGTCAGTTTGACGGTTCTCGGAAGCGAGCTCTTGGCTCGCGTGCTCCGCCGCCGCGCGATCGCTTGCGGCTTGCCGAAGGCGAGCGCGTTCTAGCTAGCGGGCCTGCGCAAGATCTGCCGGCCCCAAAGCGGAGCTGACGCAAGATCTGCGTGAGAAGTCTAGAAACCCGCGCGAAAGCGGCGGCATACGTCGTGCAATGTGGGCGGCCGAGGAGAACGCCAATGCCCCAGAACACCGCCGGATACGTGATTGTCGTCGCCATCGATTACTCGGAGTCGGGTGACTTGGCCTTGCGACGGGCACTCGAGCTTGCCGCGGAAAAGCCCGCAGCGAGCGTGCACGTCGTCAACGTGTTGCCGCTGTTCCCGGGCATTGCGCCGGACCCCTCGACGGGCGGCTGGATCTACGCGATCCCGTCCGTGAGCGAAGGAGCACAGCAGCTCACCAACTACGTTCAGCAGAAGGCGAGCTCCTTTGCGGGACAGTACGGTGGCGCCAATCGGGCATTCTTGGAGAACATCCGGGTGCACCAGCGGCTCCAGGCGCCGGCTGAAGAGATCGCGCAGCTCGCGGCCGACCTCGAAGCGGACTTGGTGATCGTCGGAACTCACGGCCACCGCGGAGTGTCGCGCTTTTTGTTGGGCTCGGTCGCGGAAGCAACGATTCGTCTCTCGCCGTGCCCGGTGCTGGTCGTGCGTCCCAAGGCGATCCCGGTGGCCTTGCCCGTGCCCGCGATTCTGCCGCCGTGTCCGCGCTGCGTTGAAGCTCGCAAGGCGAGCGGTGGCAGCGAGTTCTGGTGTGAGCAGCACCGCGAACGCCACGGCCAGCGTCACACCTACCATCAGGCGGACCGAGTCGGCGAAGAGACGAACATGCCGCTCGTGTTCCGCTCCTGAAGCCTAGAGTCGGAGAGATCACGATGCCTCACATCATTCCGTTTCGGCAGCTCGACATCGGGCGAATCGCTGAGGTCGGCGGCAAGAACGCTTCCCTTGGCGAGATGATTCAGAGCTTGGAATCGCGGGGCATCCGCGTACCCGATGGCTTCGCCGTCACCGCAGACGCCTTCCGTCTCCACCTGAAGCGTTCCGGTCTCGAAGAGCAGATCTACCCAATGCTCGAGAACCTAGACGTTCACGACCTCGAGCAGTTGTCGCGGTTGGCAGCGAACGCGCGCGAGCTCATCCGGCGCGCGCCGCTGCCCGCGGAGGTCGAGGCGCGGATTGCCGAAGCCTATCGTCAGCTCTCCAAGCACTACGAAGAGGACGAGACGGACGTCGCGGTGCGTTCGAGTGCGACGGCGGAAGACTTGCCGACGGCCTCCTTCGCCGGCCAGCAGGAAACGTACTTGAACGTTCGGGGTCGCGAACGGCTGATGCAGGCCGTCCGCGACTGTATGGCGTCGCTGTTCACCGATCGCGCCGTAGTCTACCGCGTCGAACGCGGCTTCTCACACCGTGACGTGGCGCTGTCCGTCGGCATCCAGAAGATGGTGCGGAGCGATCTCGGCTCGGCCGGTGTGATCTTCACCCTCGACACCGAGACCGGCTTTCGCGACGCGATCGTGCTCACGGGCTCGTGGGGTCTCGGCGAGACCGTCGTGCAAGGCAAGGTGGATCCGGACGAGTTTTGGGTACACAAGCCGACGCTCGCCAACGGTTACTGCGCGATCATTCGCCGTGAGCTCGGCGACAAAGACGTGCGGCTGGTGTACGGCTCGGGCGGCAATCAGTCCGTACTCGAAGAGCGCGTGCCGCTCGAGCTGCGCAAGAGCCCGGTGTTGAGCGATGAGGAAATCCTGCTTCTCGCACGTTGGGCCGTGAGTATCGAGAAGCACTATTCGAAGCGCGCCGGCCGCCCGACACCGATGGACATCGAATGGGCCAAGGATGGCAAATCAGGCCAGCTCTACATCGTGCAGGCGCGGCCCGAAACGGTGCACTCGCAGAGTGGCCCACCCAAGTTCGAGATGTATCGCTTGCGCGGCAAGGGCCGCGTGCTCGTGCAGGGCAAGAGCGTGGGCAGCAAGATCGGCGTCGGCAACGTGCGCGTCGTGCACTCGCCCGCGGAGCTCTCGGCGTTTCAGCCCGGTGAAGTGCTGGTGGCCGCCATGACGGATCCCGATTGGGAGCCCGTGCTCAAACAAGCGGCCGCGGTGATCACCGATCACGGGGGCCGCACCTGCCACGCGGCGATCGTTTCGCGCGAACTCGGTATTCCCTGCGTGGTCGGCGCAGGCAACGCGACCAGCACGCTGATTGGCGGTGACGAGGTCACGGTTTCGTGCGCCGAAGGCGACGAAGGCAAAGTGTACGCGGGCCGCGTCGAGTTCGACCACACCGAGGTCGATCCGGCGAGCCTCTCGGAGCCGCGTGTCCCGGTGATGCTCAATGTCGGCAACCCGGAAAGCGCGTTTCTGCTCGGCCAGCTGCCGAGCGCGGGCGTCGGGCTCTTGCGCATCGAGTTTCTGGTTTCGAGCTCGATCGGCGTGCACCCGATGGCGCTCGTCCACCCAGAGCGCGTGGCGGACCCAAGCGCGCTTGCCGAGATTCGCAAGCGCACCGTCGGCTACGCGACTCCGAGTGAGTTCTTCATCGATCGGTTGGCGAACGGCGTGGCGCAAATCGCGGCTGCGTTCTATCCGCGACCGGTCATCGTCCGTTTTTCGGACTTCAAGAGCAACGAGTACGCGGGTCTAGTCGGCGGCCGAGATTTCGAGCCGCTGGAAGACAACCCGATGATCGGCTTCCGCGGCGCATCGCGCTACTACGACGAGCGTTACCGTGAAGGGTTTGCGCTCGAGTGCCTGGCGATTCAGCGCGTGCGGGAAGCCATGGGGCTCACGAACGTCAAGGTCATGATCCCGTTTTGCCGCACGCTCGGGGAAGGTCGCAACGTGCTGGCTGAGCTGGAGAAGAACGGACTCAAGCGCGGCGATCACGATCTCGAGGTCTACGTGATGTGCGAGATCCCGAACAACGTGATCTTGGCCGATGAGTTCGCCGAATTGTTCGACGGCTTCTCGATCGGTTCGAATGACCTAACGCAGCTCACGCTGGGGATCGACCGCGATTCGGAGATTCTGGCCCCGCTCTTTAGCGAACAAGACCCCGGCGTGATGCGCTCGATCAGCACCGTCATCGAGCGAGCGCACAAGAAGCGTCGCAAAGTGGGCCTGTGCGGTCAGGCTCCCAGCGATCATCCGGAGTTTGCGCGTTTCCTCGCGGACAGCGGCATCGACTCGATCTCGGTGACGCCGGACGCTTTGCCGGAAGTGATTCGCGTCCTGTCGAGCAAGCCATGACCCAACACGTCGCCGACTTCGTCGTCTCGGTCGAACACATCGACGGCTACGAGTTTCGCGTGCGCTTCGACAAGGAGCAGTACGAGGAGGTTCTTGCGGACGAGCCCGCGCCGCTCGGTCACGACGCGGCGCCGAACGCAGCTCGCTATCTGGCGGCCGCCATCGGCAATTGCCTGTCGGCGAGCCTGCTGTTTTGCGCGCACAAGGCGAAGACCGAGCTTGCGGGCCTGAAATCCGAGGTGCGCGTCGATTTGGTCCGCAACGAACACAAGCGTCTGCGAATCGGCGGCATCGACGTGAAGTTGATGCCCGAGCTCGCTGCCGGCGATCTCGGCCCTTGTCTCGGCGCGTTCGAGGACTTTTGCGTGGTCACCGAGAGCGTGCGTGAAGGCATCGACGTCAACGTCAGCGTGCAAGTGAGCGACGCGAGCAAGTCCAAACTGTGACCATCGGAATCCAGGAGACCTGAAGATGAAAACCATGCGAGCTGCGGTATTCGAGAAGAAGGGATCGATCGTGCTGCGGGAGGTTCCGAGGCCCGAGCCGGGCCCCGGAGAGGCACTCGTTCGCGTCACGCTCACCACGATTTGCGGTACGGACGTGCACATCCTCAAGGGCGAATATCCGGTAAGCGAAGGATTGATCGTCGGGCATGAGCCGGTCGGCGTGATCGAGCGTCTCGGCAGCGGCCTGCTCGGCTACGAAGTCGGCGACCGCGTCATCGTCGGGGCGATCACTCCGTGCGGCCAGTGCCGCGCTTGCCTGTCGGGAGCCGCTTCGCAGTGCAGCCATTGCGGCTCCGGCTACGAAGCCATCGGCGGTTGGCGCTTCGGCAACACTATCAACGGCTGCCAGGCAGAATACGTGCTGGTGCCGAACGCGCAGGTGAATCTGGCCAAGATCCCGGCTGCGTTGCGCGACGAGGAAGTCATCCTGTGCCCGGACATCATGTCCACCGGGTTTTCGGCCGCCGAGCGCGGCGGCGTGCGCATTGGGGACGCCGTTGCAGTGTTCGCGCAGGGTCCCATCGGTCTGTGCGCGACCGCGGGCGCCAAGCTGAGCGGCGCGGCCCTGGTGATCGGCGTCGACCGCGTACCGGCGCGCCTGGAGATGGCCAAGAGGATGGGCGCGGACGTGGTGCTCAACTATGAGGAGCAGGACGTCATCGCGGAGATCAAGCGGCTCACCGGTGGCGGCGCGGACGTCGCGATCGAAGCACTCGGCACGCAGCCGACGTTCGAGAACGCGCTGCGCTGCGTGCACCCGGGCGGAGTCGTCTCGAGCCTCGGCGTTTACTCGGGGCACCTCTCGGTCCCGCTCGACGCATTCGCGGCGGGGCTCGGTGACCACACGATAGTCACCACTCTGTGTCCGGGTGGCAAGGAGCGCATGCGCCGCCTGATGAACGTCGTGGCAGCGCGCCGAGCGCCTTTCGATGCACTGGTCACACACTCGTTCAAGCTCGACCAGATCGAAGAAGCGTACGAGCTGTTTTCAAATCAGCGCGACGGCGTGATGAAGGTCGCCATTCGGCCGTAGCTCCGGAGCCGTTTCGGCACGTGTCTTGCTCAGGGAAGTGACATGACTCCTCAGACTTTCAGACTGCTGCCGCTGCTGACGTTTTCACTCGCCGCCTGCGCGGCGCAACGCGACCTGACCGCGGCGGACGTCGCCACGGCGCGTGCAGCGCCGGTCTACACGGCTGATGGCAACGTGCTCGGCGTGGAGCGAGGCTCGCCCGATCAACCAGCGAGCTATCTCCACTTGGTCATCCAACCAGATGGCAAGGCCCCAGTTCACGTGGAGCTCGCGCCGGGCTGGTATCTCGACCGCGCGGGGCTGCATTTCTCCGAGCATGACCGCGTGCATATCGAGGGGCGCGAAGAGTCACGTTCGGGTGGCGACGTGGTCGTCGCGCATCGTATTCGGAAGGGCGACCAAGCGGTCGAGCTTCGCGACGATCAGGGACGCCCGAGTTGGGAGCAGTGACGTGGCGGCGGGCGCGCAGCGGCTCATTCGGGAGGCACCGGAGCCTGCGCCTCGTGGCCTGCTCTCTTGCAGGGCTCTGAAGAAGATCTACCGCATGGGCGAGGTGGACGTGCGCGCGCTCGACGGCGTGGATTTCGATCTCGATGCAGGTGAGCTTCTGGTTCTGTTGGGCGTGTCAGGCAGCGGCAAGTCCACCTTGCTGAACATTCTGGGTGGCCTGGATGTACCGACTGAAGGGAGTGTGTTCTTCGGCAATCAGGAGCTCACACAACAAAACGAGGAGGGGCTCACTGACTACCGCCGGCACCACGTCGGCTTCGTGTTTCAATTCTACGATCTGATCCCGAGCCTGACCGCGCGCGAAAACGTAGCCCTAGTCACGGACATCGCGGACGATCCGCTCGACGCCGAGGACGCGCTGCCGTGCATCCTGGCGATCGCGTGAAAGACGGAGCGCGAGTAGAAGCGCGCTGAACAAGCAGGCGTGTGCGCGTGCTGGGTCGGGGTCGCGCGACTGGTGGTCGCTGTCTAGCCGTCGAGCGTCTCGCGAACCTTGAGCAGCAAGGTTTCGGGGGTGATCGGCTTCTGCAAGAAGGCGACGCCGGAGTCGAGGACACCGTGGTGGACGACCGAATTGTCGGTGTAGCCGGACATGTAGAGGACCTTCATGTCGGGGCGCAATGGCTGCAGGCGCTCGACGAGCTGTCGACCGCTCATGCGCGGCATCACGACGTCCGTCACCATCAAGTGAATGTCGGCCGCGTGCTGCTCGCAGATCAAGAGGGCGTCCCCGCCGCTGCGCGCTTCGAGCACGTGGTAGCCGTAGCGACGCAGGATCGCGCGCGCGAGGTTGCGAACGCTGTCCTCGTCCTCGACCAGCAACACGGTCTCGGTGCCACGTAGCGCCTCTTTGGGAGGAGCGTCCGCGGCGGCTCGCATGGGCGACTGGTGCTCGTTTCGGCGTGGAAAGTAGACTTTGAAGGTCGTTCCCCGGCCGGGCTCACTGTAGACCCAGATGTTGCCGTGGCTCTGCTTGACGATGCCAAACACCGTCGCAAGCCCGAGCCCGGTGCCGCGCCCGGGCTCTTTCGTGGTGAAAAATGGCTCGAACATCCTGGCCTGGGTGGCCTTGTCCATGCCGGTTCCGTTGTCGGTCACCGCGAGCATGACGTAGGAGCCGGCATGGGCGCCGACGTGGTTGGCAGCATACTCGTCGTCGAGCTCCACATTCTGGGTCTCGATCGTGAGCTTGCCGCCGTCCGGCATGGCGTCGCGCGC
>DASXKQ010000132.1:0-5377 GCA_036496745.1 Polyangiaceae bacterium | reverse complement strand
ACTGGGCGACCGCGCCCCGTGGCACCCGAAGGGGTGGACCAGAGCCCGTTTCGCACACGGCCCGCCTCGATCGCAGGAGCTCGAAGCAAGCCCACGGAGCTCACTCCGAAAGTCGCGAAATTCTCGAGAAAATCTCAAATTCCAAGCAGTAGTGCTAGGAGGAGGGGCCGTGTCGATCGGCAGAGAGCAAGACTACGTGCGCGCGCCGAAACCCGTGCACTCGCAGGCCGATCGCATTCGCGAGTTGGAAGACGCGTTGCCCCGACGCTAGGGTGAGCACGCCGCACGCGCCGGCTTCAATGACCGCTCAACCGTCCTTTCGCCCGCTGCCGCGCTCCTTTTACGCGCGACCTGTGCTCACCGTCGCGCGCGAGTGCGTCGGGAAAATCTTGGTGCATCGCAGCGCTGAGGGACTGGTGGCGGGTCGGATCGTGGAGACCGAGGCGTATCGCGGACCCGAGGATCGCGCGGCGCATTCGTTTGCTGGACGGCGCACGGCGCGGACCGAGGTGATGTACGGACCGCCTGGCTACGCGTACGTGTTCTTCGTGTACGGCCTGCATTTTCATTTCAACATCGTGACCACGCGGGAGGGTGCGCCGCACGCGGTGCTCGTGCGCGCCGTGGAGCCGCTGTGTGGCGTGCAGCTAATGGCCGTGCGGCGTGAGCTCGACGAAGACGACGTTGGCCTCACGAGCGGGCCCGGCAAATTGTGTGAAGCGTTCGCCATCGACCGGCGCGACTACGGCGCGGATCTCTGCAAAAATCGGCTATTTCTCAGCGACGGGCCGCGGCCGAAGCTCGTCCGTTCGCCCCGTATCGGCATCGACTACGCCGAAGAGTGGGCAGAAAAGCCCTGGCGTTTCTGCGATCCCAAGAGCCGCTACGTGTCGCAGCCGAGAGCGCGTGTTAGAAAAGCGCCACGCGCATGAACGACAGCGAGCTCTCCATACGGTCCGGCGCCCTCGCGGGCAAGCGCGTCACGCTCTGCGTGTCCGGCAGCATCGCCGCGTACAAAGCCGTGCTCCTCGCGCGCTTGCTGCTGCAGGCCGGCGCGCGGCTCGAGGTCGTGATGACACGCGGCGCGAGCGAGTTCGTGGGCGCGGCGACGTTCTCCGGCTTGACCGGGCGCGCGGTGTACGCGGACATGTTCAGTCAAACGAGCGCGGGGGAAAAGCACGTCGAGCTCGCGGCCGAGAGTGAGCTCGTGATCATCGCGCCCGCGACCGCGGATCTCTTGGCGCGACTCGCAACCGGCCGCGCCGATGATCTGACTACCGCGCTCGCGCTGTGCGCGACCTGCCCACTGCTCGTGGCGCCCGCCATGCACCCGAGCATGTGGAGTCACCCGGCGACGGCGCGCAACGTGACTGCGCTCGAGCGGGACGGCCGCACGCGCTTGATCGGCCCTGTTTTCGGCCAGGTCGCTTCGGGTGACCACGGTGTCGGTCGCCTGGCGGAGCCCGAGCAGATCCTGGACGCCGCGGCCGCACTGCTCGGCCCGTCGTCACAGCCCTCGCTCGTTGGGCGACGGCTCGTGATCACCGCCGGACCGACCGTCGAAGAGCTCGATCCAGTGCGCTTCCTCGGCAACCGCTCGTCCGGCAAAATGGGCTTCGCACTCGCCGAGCGGGCGGCCGTGCTCGGCGCGCGCGTCACGCTGATCGCGGGCCCCGTCGCGCTCGGCACGCCGCGCGACGTCACGCGCATCGACGTGCAAAGCGCGCAGGAAATGCGCGCCGCGCTGTGGCGCGCGCTCGGCGCGGATCTGTCGCGCGCGGACGCGCTGATCATGGCCGCTGCCGTCGCCGACTATCGCCCCGCCGAGCGAACCCCCCAAAAAATCAAGCGAAGCAGCGCGGAGCTCACGCTGAAACTCACGCCCAACCCCGATTTGCTGGCCGAGGTCGGCGCGGCGCGCACGGGCACGCGCCCGCTGCTGGTCGGCTTCGCGCTCGAGACCGACGCCGCGAATCTCGTCGCCTTGGCGCGCGAAAAGCTCATGAAGAAATCGCTGGACCTGGTGGTCGCCAACCTGAGCGAGCAAGCGCTCGGCCGCGACGACACGAGCCTCACGCTGGTCGGCCCGAACGACTCGCTCGCGCTACCCGAGCTCTCGAAGCGGGCAGCGGCCGAGCGCATCTTGTCCTGGCTCCACGGCAAGCTGACCGAACCGACCTGACATCCCGACATGACCCGCGTCACGCTCGCTCTCGTCTTCACCCTGTTGGGTTATACTTTTGCATTTCGCCCGGCCGCGCAGGCCTCGTCGCAATTTTGGCTGGGCGTCAGCTTGCCCTACCTGCTGCTCGCGGCCATGGCGCTGCGCGACATGTGGCAAGACGGCACGCTGGTCGAGAAGCTCGAGCCGCGCTGGGGCGATCTCTCGATAGGCGCGGTCACCGCGATCCTGCTCTTGTTCGCTTCTTGGGCGGGGCGCTCGGTACTCGCGCCGGCCGGGACCGCGCGCCAAGCCTGGTTCTGGCGTATTTATTTGCAGCTCGGCAACCCCGAGCACCTGCAGCATTCGATCGGTTTCACGTGCCTGATTCTGCTGATCGCCGCAGCCGAGGAGATCGTGTGGCGCGGCATGGTGCTCTCGGATTTGCAAGCGCGCTTCGGCAGACGCGCCGGCACACCGCTCAGCGTGCTGCTCTACGGGCTTTCGCTCACGCCCACGCTGTGGATGCTGCGCGATCCGCTGGCGGGCCCGAACCCGCTGCTCGTCACCGCCGCGCTCGGCTGCGGTCTCGTCTGGAGCTTTCTCAGCGCGCAAGTCGGCCGCCTCGTGCCCGCGATCGTCTCGCACATGGCCTTCACGTATTTCTCGGTCGTGCAATTCCGCTGGCCCGGCATGTGAGATTTGAACCGCGAACGCGCGAAGACCCAGATTTTTTGGGTTTGGTGCGCCGCAACACGCATTGTCGACTGCGCACCACCGCACACGACGATCGCGTCTCCAACTATTTGTGAGAGCTTGGAAAACCGACTACTGGTTAGCTCATGCGCTCGCCGCTAGCCGTTGGCGCTCGTGCTGTCGTCCGCCACGCACGTGTGGGCTCAGAGCGTCGGACCGACTTCGACACAGAGCTTTCCGCCCGTGACCGGCGCGCCGCCGCCGGTTGCTCCCGCGGTGCAAGCACACCCCGCCTCTGAGCCCAACGCACCGGCTCCGGCTACGAGCCCCGTGCCGCTTCCAAGCACGGTGCCCGCGACACCGCCGCCGTTCCCGGCCGCTCCGATCACGCCCGCGCCGCCCGTGGTCCAAACGGTGTTCCCAGCGCCGCGCAAGGTTCGCTCTTGGAGTCTCGGCGTCGGCGTCGGGGTGTTGAGCACGAGCACGGGCGGGAGCGCGCTCCTGAATCAGGGCGTGAGCGTCAGTGCATCGACCCCCACGTATCGCGCCGCGCTCGAGGGCCGCCTGGGGCCTTCCACCTGGCTCGGGCTGACGGGTTTCGTCAGCTACGAATCGACGACCGCCGGCGTTTCGTCCACCCAAGTGCCGCCGCTGCGCAGCACCATCAACTATCGGCGCAGCACCATCGGTGGATTGCTCGGTCTGCGCCAAGTCGTGTTGAGCGACGTGGTCGATCTCTCCGTTTACGGCGCGTTCGGGATTGGCCGCGTCGGGATCGACGGCGATCCACTGCAGAAGGGTGAGAGCAGCGCCGCTGCCCCGGGCTCGAGCGCGCGGCTCTGGAGCCTTTCGGGCGGCATCACGCTCGAGCGCGAGCTCATCGAGAGTCTGTCGCTGCGCGCCTCGTGCGAGCTGGCGAGCGTTAGCTCATCGCGCAGCACGTCGATCAACAGCGCCGATACGCCACCCGTCGACTCCCACGCGCAAGCATTTCAGCTCGGCCTGGCGCCCGCGCTCGACTTGCGGTTCTACTTTTGAAGTGGCGACGAGAGCCGTCCTGACACGCGAAACATGGAGGCAGGGTCTGGCCTCCCCGTCTCCCGCCTCCGTGTAAAAAAATCGGACCGCGACGCCGCGCGCCGTCGCTAGCCGCCGGCGATGCGGGTCATTTCTTCGTCGGAGATGTCGAAGTCGGAGTAGACGTTGGCCACGTCGTCGTGTTCGTCGAGTGAATCGACGAGGTTGAGGCAGACCTCGGCTTCGCGCCCGCTCACGGTTTTGCGGTTCTTGGGCACCCAGGCGACCTTGCTCGATTGCACGGGCAATTTTGCGGCCTCGAGCGCAGCGGTGATGCGATCCGCGTCGTTCGGCGGCGTATAGACGACCCACACGTCGCCCTCGTCGCGGTAGTCCTCGGCGCCCGCGCTCACCGCAACCTCCATCAATTGATCCTCGCTGACCGCGCTCTTCTCCAGCGTGATCGTGCCCAGGCGATCGAACGCCCATTGCGCGGTGCCCGAACCGCCCATCGCGCCGCTGTGCTTCTCGAAGATCTTGCGCAGCTCGGCTGCGCTGCGATTGCGGTTGTCCGTCGTGCCCTCGACCAGAAACAGACTCCCGGACGGCCCGGTCCCTTCATAGAGTACGTCTTCGTAGGCGGCGCCCTCGATCTCGCCCGTGCCGCGCTGAATCGCGCGCTTGATGTTGTCGGCGGGCATCTGTTGCGCGCGACAATCCGCGACGGCTTTGCGCAGGCGCGGATTGGCGTCGACTTCACCGCCGCCGATGCGCGCGGCCGTCACGACCTCGCGAATCAAGCGGGTAAAAACCTTGCCGCGCGCCGCGTCCGTGGCGCCCTTTTTGCGCTTGATCGTAGCCCATTTGGAATGGCCGCTCATGACGGCCGCTCCTAGCACCGCGCTGGCGGGATGGGAACCGGGGCCCGCTAGGCTCGAGCTGGGAATCGCCCAAGTTGTGTCTAGCGCTTGACGCGCGGGTCGCCGCCGATCATCAATCTTTCGATGCGCTTCGGCGCTTCGATGGCTTGCTTGATCCCGGTCGGCTTGGCCGCGGTCGCGGCCCGCGCCCTCGGATCTTGGCCGGGCCGGCGCGGCCCCGGCTCGGCGGGCAGCGTACGCACGGGCTGGATGTTTCCGTCGAGCAAGTGGGCGCGGTCGAACGCGCGCGCCAGCTGATCCAGCAGCGCCGCGGTCACGCCAAAAGTTTTTTCGACGTGCTGCTTCTTGCGGAGCACCTGCGCAGCATCCGACGCCTTGCCCGACAAGAAACCGAGCTCGGCGACCGCGGTGGTCAAGACCTGCACGTACTGCTCGTCGAGCGCGTACAGATTGGCGCGCATGCGCACCGCCGGCGAACCGCGCTCGAGGAGCTCGCGAGCGGCGTCGCGCAGCGCGCCGATGGTAGCGGCCAACGACCAGGCCGGATCCTCCGAACTCGCGGGCTCAGCCTGAGCCACCCCCGCCACGGATTGCACGAGCGCGCGCGCTTGATCCACGAGCA
>DASXKQ010000131.1:0-16885 GCA_036496745.1 Polyangiaceae bacterium | reverse complement strand
GTCCTGAACGACCTCTGCGGCGTGCTCTGTATGGCGCGCGAGCTGCTCCGCCAGCTCGACCTTCAGACGTCCGGCGATGTTCGAGAGCTGAGCGTCTTCAGCGGCGGCACGGGCATTCATGATGGCGCGCATGCCCACCGTCCAAACGTCGTACACGAGAAGCTGCTGAGCGCCCGGTTCGAGGGCGCCAAAAGTCGCGACGCACTCGGGGCGGCTGTCGAGGATTTCAGCAGCGACGCCGCCCGGCCGAATTTGGACGGTCGCCGAGACCGGCGGCGCGGGCAGAATCCAGGGAGTGGAGGTTGAGGGGGATGGGCTTATGGGGATTGATGATTGGCTCATACCCTCTGGACGCGAGCCCCCGCCCCTGTCTGACAGCTGCGAGCATCGAGGTCATCGCCGCAGCAGGCTCGCGAACCATTGCCACAGCCTTGAGAGCCATCCGACACGAGGGACCGCGACCGTGCCGGTCTGCCTGGCATCCGCGACGAGCGCCGTGTTCAAGCCCGAGGCTTCGCGGTTCGAGTAGTGGGCGCGCTTGTTGCGTTGATCGGTGCGTCGGCCTGCGTCGATCTCCGCTTGGGTCCAACTCGGAGCCCAAGCGACGCGGCCGTTCCTGATCCAATAGTGTGACTTGCAGTCGAAGCTCCAGTTGCCGATGGAAGGGTGAAGCGAGATCGTTTCACCGTCGAACGTTAGTTTCCAGTCGGTCGGCGACAAGGGCGTGACGACGTGCTCCCCACATCCGCAGCAGCACTTGTGTCGGACGGTGCCGTACTCGAGCGAGATATACAGCATCGCGTCCTCGATCACCTCGGGGATGTACTCGACGAAGCGATGCTTGAGCTGTACCGCTCGGGTCACTCGACCTCGTCACTCGTCATCATGTTGACGTCGATCGTGTAGGTCGCGTGGTGCTCCTTCTCGAGATCGCGGTAGAAGCCGCGCAGCTTTTTCCACTTGAGAACGGCCAGTGCCGCGTTCAACGCGTTGAGCTCCGCCACTTGAACGTTGCTGTTGTAAATGTCGTCGGCGCCGTCAGCAAAGGACACCAGGCGGTGGGCGTGCTCACGCTTCGAGCCGGTGCTGGCCGTCACTCGAAGAATGCCAGCCAGCTGGTCGTTGTGGACTTCGATGCCCATTCCGACGTCAACGAACGGAACTCCCAGTTGCTCTAACCGGCCGAAGATCGCAGCCTTGGCGCTGCCGCGATCGATGCAGACGAACACGAAGGTAAGTCCGCCGAGCAAATCCAGATTGGATTCGAGCAGGAACTCCTCGTGGGCGACGATGCCCCGCCGCATTACGGAGTATCGATCGCGGAAATGCGCCGCTTTGTTGCGACCGACCTGAAGCTCGGCGATGCTCGCCGCGCCGGGCGCCCGGAACGCGTTGTGGTTCAGGAAGCGATCACCATCGAACAAGCGGATCTCGCTCACCGGCGTCTTCGCGACCAGGTCGAGAATGTAGGACCCAGTTCCTCCGACTCCGACGATTCCAATTCGTTCGGCGCGGAACTTTTCGGTCAATGCGCGGATCCCGGCGCGCGTCGAGGCCGTGTCCATGAACAGGAACACGGACTCCTCCGCGGTCGCTTCGATTCGCTGGAACGTCTTCGCCGTCGCGTCCGGCTCGAGGACACGGGCGGGCGCGGTGAGGATGGTGGCGTAGGTCGTCATCTTCTCGAAATAGTCGGCGTAGCCGTTCTGGGGCTTGCTCGAGAACGAGCGGTCGACCACCAGGCCTTCCGCCAGAGCTTTGCGCTCTGCCTGGTGCTCGATCTGGGTGATGACCGCTCCGTGCTGGTCGCACGGCTGCTCGCCGGCGAAGAACATGACGTGATCGCTCGGGCGCTCGAGTATGCCGCCAGCGACGCTCAGTCGCGACACGAGCGTGCCGCGCTTGACCACCTTGGAGGGGGTTACATACGGGACGGAGTGGAGCACGAGGTGGTCGGCTTGAACGTCCACCTCGTACCCTTCGTCGACGAGCTTCTGGAGGTCAGGACTACGACTTATCAGTGCGCGTGACATTGAAAACCATCCCCTCCTTCACTTTGATGACGTCGCCCGGAACCATGGTGCCTTCGGGTTTTTGGCCTTGGCCGCGCTTGTACGTGACCGTGAACACGATGTTCGGTCCGTCCGGGCCGAGCGCGGCGATTTCGACGGCCTGCTGGAACGAGAAGCTTTCGCCCTCGAACTTCTTCTGCTGGCCGTTGACGATGATATTGAAGGTTTTGTCGTGACCGTTGTGGTCGTCGGATTCGTTGCTCATGTACCTAGGACGCGGCGCGCGCCCAGGTCTGACAGCTACGTGGACCTACGGCGCCGGAACCGTTTCTTTTCGCGTTTCGCTGCCGGTCAGCTGCATGAGCTCGATCTTTTGGCCGGGTTTCAGCTCGAGCGTCCGGGGCATGAATAACTCGCGCCGTCCAGCAGCGTCTCGATAGACGACCATGCACATGGGGGTCAGGGGTAGCGCGCGCGACCCATCGCCGTGCTGCCAATAGGCCCAATTTTCGTCAAGTTTGCCTTGGATCCGAGCCTCTTTGACCGCAAAGAGCTCCTGCGAGCCCATCAACTCACGCACGTTGTAGACCGCGGTGCCGCTGGTCTCTTCGTATTCCTTGAGCTTCGCCCGCGACAGCAACCGCATCTCCATCAGCGGGCTCAGCGCGGCCTTCAGACGCTGCCACTCTTCGCGGAGCGGCAACTCTTGATGCGCGAGGGCTTCCTCATCGACGGTGACGCCGTGGGTGTTGTCATTGCGCAACGGCACCACCCGCTCCTGAAGACTTTTCGTTAGTTCTGAGGGCTTGCCGCCGCCGGTGACGAACTGACGCGCCGCCCTAACCAAGGGGTGGCTGCTTTCGGGGGGCAGCAGTTTGGCAAGTTGCCAAGACAGCTCGAGCCAGGCGCCCATCGAGACGCGTTTGCCGCCCGTCTTGGCAACTAGCGTGCTGGCGGCTGGGGCCAGGCAGCCGTCGTCATCGCGCAAAAATGCGATCTCGCTGATCACCACGAGCATCAGAGCCCGCTCGATCGCATCGAGCTGAGTCTTGACGCGGCTAGTCGGCTCGAGCTGGCTCGCCAAAATCGTATCGAAAATCGCAATTGGGAACGGGTATTGGGTACCGCCCGCTGGCGCTCCACTTGGCGGAGGCGCATCGCTCGCATCCACCTCGGGCGCGCCGTCGCTCACGTTGATGCCCAGCCGTTTCGCCTGCTCCAACACCAGCTCAACCGCTGCCTTTTCGGCGTCCGGCGGGTAGCCGCGCGACTTCAGCAGCTTCTTGACCATCACGCGGAGCTTGGCCTGAACGGAAGCCTTGCGCGTCCAGTCGATGGTGGCGTTCTTGCGCACCAGGTCGGTGAGCTCGTGCGCGAGCTTGGCCAGAGCCTCGTCGCCCATCACGTCGACGGCGCTCTTGCTGTCGGCCAACGCCGTGTAGAAGGCGTACTCGTCGGTCGTGAGACCTAGCTCGTCACCTTTTCGTTCACCTTCGCGGAGCGCGCGAGCGATCTCGATCAGGTGCTCTATCACCTCTTTCGCGTCGATCGATCGGGCGATGTAGCGACTGACCGCCTCTTCGAGCATTTGCTCGAAAGAGCGACCTTGGACGATGTTGGTTCGCCCGCGCTCGCGGATTTCGTCACGAAGCAGGCGCTCAAGCGCAGCCGCCGCCAAGTCCCGGTGGCGCATGGCCGCGAGCTCGGCCAAAAATTCTTCACTGAGGATCGAAACGTCTGGTTTTTCGAGTCCCGCGGCCGCAAACACATCGACGATTTGATCACTGACGACGGCGTTTTCGACGATCTGCCGCACCGCGTGCTGCAGGTCGCCCAGAGGTCGTTGCCGGCCCGGGCTGAGCTTGACCAGCCCTGCCTTCACCGCTTGAAAGAAAGCGATCTCATTCTGCGCCTCGTCGTACTTGATCGACGTGCTGGCGATTGCCGCGGCGCGCGATAGCTCGGTCACCGATTGCAGGAAACGGTCGTAGCCGTCCAGCGTGCGCTGTTTGCCCTCGCCTTTCGAACCGGTGCGTTGGGCGAGAAGGTGCTGACGTGCCGCCGGTAGCAGGTCGAGCCGCCGCTCGGCGGTGCCTTCGAAAAAATCTTGGTAGTCGAAGCCGTGCAGGCATTCGCGGCACAGCTCGAGTTTCTCGAGCATGACTTCGATTTCGCGTTCCTGGCGCTGCGTCGCGTCACCCTTGCCGCCGCGGCTCACGTAGGTGCGCATGGCTTCCTTGAGGAAACCAAGGAGCCCTAAATAGTCGACGATCAGACCGCCGGGCTTGTCCCCGTAGACCCGGTTTACTCGCGCTATGGCCTGCATCAGGTTCGCACCCTGCATCGGCTTGTCGACGTACAGCGTGTGGAGACTCGGCGCGTCGAAGCCGGTGAGCCACATGTCGCGGACGATCACGAGCTTGAGCTGGTCTTTCGGGTCTTTAAAGCGGGTGGCTAGGGCTTCTCGCGCACCTTTGGTGCGCGCATGGCGCTTCAGCTCTGGCACGTCGGAGGAGGAGCCGGTCATGACGACCTTGAGCTGTCCTTCATCATCGGCATCCCCATGCCAGTCCGGGCGCAAGGTCACGATAGCGTCGTGAAGCTCCACGCAGATGCGTCGGCTCATGCACACGATCAGGGCCTTCCCGCCGTTCATCACCGAGTTGCGGCGCTCGAAGTGGTCGACAATGTCGCGCGCAACCAGCGCAATGCGCTCAGGCGTGCCGACCAGGGCTTCGATGGTCGACCATTGGCTCTTCAGCCCCTCTTTGACCTCGCTCTCTTCGTCTTCGGTGATCTCCTCGAACTCAGCGTCGATGTGCGGGCGCTCGGCTTCGTTGAGCGCTAGCCGCGCAAGGCGGCTTTCGTAATAGATCGGGACCGTTGCCTCGTCCTCTACGGCCTGCTGAATGTCGTAGACACTGATGTGGTCGCCGAAGACGTCGATCGTGCTCTTGTCTTCGAGCTCGATCGGCGTGCCGGTAAAGCCCACGAAGGAGGCGTTGGGCAGTGTACTGCGCAGGTGTTTGGCGAGGCCGTACTTGTATTGTCCGCGTTTTTCGTCGAAGCGCGACTTCAGCCCATACTGGCTACGGTGCGCTTCGTCCGCGATCACGACGATATTGCGCCGGGTCGAGAGCGCACCGCCGAGCTGACCATCGGGTGGTAAGAATTTCTGAATGGTCGTGAAATAGACGCCGCCCGAGGCTGCGTTCAGCAGACTACGCAATTCTTCCCGACTGGCGGCTTGCACCGGAGCCTGGCGCAGCAAACCTTCAGCCTGAGCAAAGGTGCCGTAGAGCTGGCCGTCAAGGTCGTTACGGTCGGTGATGACGACGATCGTCGGGTTTTCGAGCGCCTCATGCACGACCAGCTTGCCGGCGTAGAACGCCATCGTCAGGCTCTTACCGGAGCCTTGCGTGTGCCAAATCACACCTACGCGACGATCGCCAACCGCCGAAGTTGCGCGCACCGTTTCGTCCACTGCGCGGCGCACCGCGTGAAACTGATGGTAGCCCGCGACTTTCTTGATTAGGCGCCCGTCCTCGCGCTCGAACGTCACGAACGAGCGAATCAGGTCGAGAAAGCGCCCCTGCTCGAACACACCCTCGACCAGTGCTTTGAGGCGTTCGCCGTGCGCCAGAAGTTCCTTTTTCTCAGGTCCCACGCGAAGATCGTGCTCGTCTTCAACCGCGCGCCATGGCTGGAAGCGCGAGCGATCGGCGGTCAAGGAGCCGACACGGCTGAGCACATCGTCCGACACGACGAGTAGCTCATTGGTCGCAAACAGCGTCGGGATGTCGCGCTTGTAGTTTTGGAGTTGGTTGTATGCGCGCCAGATGTCCGACTGCTGGCTCGCTGGATTCTTGAGCTCAAAAACCGCGAGTGGCAGGCCATTGACCCACACCACCAAATCCGCGCGACAAGCTTGCCCAGTCCCGGTCTGGCTATCGACAACCACCACCTGGTTCGCCACCAACCAGTCGTTGTTGGCGGGCTGATCGAAATCGAAGAGCTGCACACAATGACCGCGGATGTGCCCGTCGTCGCTCGCTAGCTCGACGGTCACCCCGTCAGTGAGCATGCGGTGAAAGTCGAAGTTGTTCTGCTCCAGCGTGGGTGCATCACGCCGGAGCAGCCGCCGCACGGCTTCTTCGACAGCCTGTTCTGGCACATCGCCATTGATCGCGTGCAGCGCCGCGCGCAGCCGTCCCTCCAACACGACACTGCCGTACGAATCGCGCTCGCCGTAGACGCCGTCCGGATCCAGATGATCGCTCGCGAGCACTTCGTAGCCGAGGCGGGCGAACCAGCCGAGGCAAGCCTCTTCTAGATCCGACTCGTAGACGCTCACGTGGCTTCTCCGATGAGTTTTTCGGCGTCCGTGATGCGGAGCTCGCCGGAGAGAAGCTTGGGGAGGAGAGCCTCGCGAAGTGTCGCGAGCGTGTAACTTTCAGCACTTCGCGAGTGAATAGTGGCCCACCACGCGGATGCGCGATCTTCGAAGGCGGTGACCAGTTGCCGTTTGGGCTGGAGTACGGGGTACTGGGGGAAATCCGCGATAAGAATTCTGTCGACAGTCGCTCCCACACTCGCGTGTTGCTTGAGGTAGGCCTGGAAAGGCGCCGATACAAAATAGTGAAAAAGGTAGTGGCCGTTGTTCGGCGACCGAAGCGGTCTGACGAGTGCCAGGCGCCGACCGAGGCAGCATCGCAAGCCCTGCGGAAGAATCGCGAAGTAACCTAGTGTCGCCTCATAGGAAAAGACAATGTCCCCGCCGGCAGGCACGACTCGCTTTGTCCAGCGTGGCCAGTCTTCCTCGCTAAGCCGGCGTGTCTCAGCAAGATCAAGCCCGAGCGGCTTGAGGTTACGGATACCGAGGAACAGCGGCCCAACGGGTGATCGCGCTGGTGTCGCGTGCGGTCCGTCATATACTGCTTCGCACTGCTCACGGACCGAGCTCAGCTGCCAGGAGTTGGGGATGGATCCAAGCTCCGATCCCCTGAAGCTCGTCGGGAAATGGTCCGCCGTTGCTTCGTCCATGCCGAACGGCTTCTTGCCAGCAGCTTTGGCGTGGACGGGATCGAAGTCGACGAACCAACTCTTGAACAGCGCGCGCGCCATCTCCTCGAGCGTCTCGTTCAGTCGCCGGTTCAACTCGATCTTGTCGTCGAGCGCGCGCAAGATTTCCGCGATTTGACCTTGTTCACGTGGCGGCGGCAGGAGAGCGTGGAACGCTTTCGCTTCTGGATAGTAGATAGTCTGATGGGTGGTCCCACTTGCGAACCGGAGCAAGCTGTCCCGCTCGGCAAGCAAGATGTACTTCAGATAGTCTGGCAGGAGGCGAGGGCCGCACACCCAGTTCACGAAATCTTGACTGGTCGCCATTTCGCGACCCATCACGACGACATACCCGACGGAGGCTGTTCTTGAAAGGCAAACGGTGCGAGGCGGCAGCAAGCGAGCTGAGGAGTTCTGAAGTCCCAGCTGCGACACGTGCTGGCACGTGTCGTTGATCGTTCGTCCGTGGTTGTCGACAGCGTCCCTGATGCTTACCCAAGGGATTCCGTCGTCCCAGTAGTCCGGGTGCCTGCGACTGGGTGTGTGCCCACTTTCCAGTTGGGCCACGCTGCTCAACGGCGTCCACCGCCAGCCTGTTGGTGATGGCAAGTTCGGTTGTCCCACCGCAAGCGCGAAACGGCCGGGTATTACGCCAAACGTTGCCTCACGGCCCTTCGTACGACTGATGCGTTGGGCGGTAGCTTCCGCGATCAAGGGTCCACCTCTCCAATTTGTGCATCAATGAACTCCTGGATCTGCTCCTTGCTCGGTAATTCCAGCTGATATTTCGACACAAATATTTGATTCGGCAGATCCGCCAGCGCGTACTCAACCAGCGTGTGATCCTTGCGCGTGCAGAGCAGCAAGCCGACCGGCGGGTTGTCGCCAGCTGTCATCATGTTGCGCTTGTACCAACTGACGTAGGTGTTCAGCTGGCCGAGGTGCTCGTGGCTGAACGCGGCGACTTTGAGCTCGAGCAGCACGTGGCATTTGAGGATACGGTGGTAGAAGACGAGGTCGACGAAGCCGTGGCCGTCGCCGATCAAGATGCGCTTCTGGCGCGCCTCAAAGCAGAAGCCGTGGCCGAGCTCGAGCAGGAATTCTTGCAGCTTGTCGAGGAGGGCATCTTCGAGGTCCGATTCGGCCATTACCTCCTTGGCCTTTACGCCCAAGAACTCGAAGATGTACGGGTCGCGGATTCTGAGGGCGGGGGATGCCAGATCGGCGTTGGTCTCGACAAGCGCGGCGAGCTGCCTTGGCTGTCTCGAAAGGCCCGAGCGCTGAAAGTACAGGGCACCGATTTGACGCTTCAGCTCGCGGACGGACCAGCCACCGTTCGCCGCCTCGATCTCGTAGAAGGCCCGTTCGGCGTCGTCATCGAGGTCGACGATCTGTTCGAGGTGGCTGTAGGACAGCTTGTTAACCAGCGTTTGAGGGTCGCGCGGCAATTGTGCGGACAGCGTCCCCACTTTCTCGCCGCCGCTCGGAAGAAGGCCCGCCAATTGTGGGGACAGCGCCCCCACAATCTCAGGGTAGAGCCGGTAAAAGCGCAAATAGCGGTAGAGTTGGCGACGATTGCAGTTGCTGACATTGGCGCTCGAGAGCTGCTTGGCCACCTCGGCAAAGACGCGCTCGCCGTAGCGTGCACGGTCGGCGCCGCGCAGCTCGTACTCATGCAGATACGCGCCGATCAGCCAGTTGCGCAGCGTGAGGCTGAGGTTGACGGCGCGGCTCGCCTGCGCCGCGCAGCGGTCGTGCACCTGGCGTATGGCCGCGACCAATGCCGAGAGGTCGAGTGCCGGCTCAACCCCCATACCCCAGCCCTTTCAAGTTCTTGCGGATCTGCTTTTCAAGCTTGGCCCCTTCAGCGAACTGCCGCTCGAGCTGCGTAACGAGCCGTGTCATCTTCTGCTCGAAAGGCTCGCTGTCGTCCTCCATCTTTTCCGCGCCCACGTAGCGCCCAGGCGTGAGCACGAAGCCGTGCTGCTTGAGCTCGGCGAGCTTGGCACCCTTGCAAAATCCGGCCACGTCTTTGTACTTGCCTGCATCGCGCTCACCGCGCCACGCATGGTAGGTCTTGGCTACCTTCTGAATGTCGTCGTCGCTGAGCGCGCGGCGCGTACGATCGACCATGTAGCCCAGCGCCCGCGCATCGATGAACAGCACCTCGCCTGAGCGCTTGCGGTGGCCCTTCATGGCCTTGTTGCGTGCCAGAAACCATAGACAGGCCGGGATCTGGGTGTTGAAGAAGAGCTGGCCGGGCAGCGCGACCATGCAATCGACGAGGTCAGCTTCGACCATCTTCTGGCGAATATGCCCTTCGCCTGACTGCTGCGTTGACATTGAGCCGTTCGCCAGCACCACACCCGCGACGCCGCTCGGGCCTAGCTTGCTCACGACGTGCTGGAGCCAAGCGTAGTTGGCATTGCCGACCGGCGGCGCGCCGTACTTCCAGCGTACATCTTTGAGGAGCGTGCCGCCACCCCAGTCGCTGTCGTTGAAGGGGGGATTGGCCAGGACAAAATCTGCCTTCAGCCCTGCATGCTGATCTTGGTGGAACGTGTCACCCCATTGCTGACCTAGGTTCGCTTCAATCTGACGAATCGCCAGGTTCATCTTGCACAGCCGCCACGTGGTCGGGTTCGACTCCTGCCCGTAGATCGAAATGTCGCCGAGCCGCCCCTCGTGTGACTCGACGAATTTCTCCGACTGCACGAACATGCCGCCGGAGCCGCACGCCGGATCGTACACGCGACCTTTGAACGGCTCGATCATTTCGACGAGCGTGCGCACGACGCTCTCGGGCGTGTAGAACTGCCCGCCCTTCTTGCCTTCGGCGGTGGCGAACTGCCCCAAAAAGTACTCATAGACCTGCCCCAATAGGTCGCGGCTGGTGTGCTGGTCGTCAACCAAGCCGACCTTGCTGATCAGGTCGACGACCTCGCCCAGGCGACGCTTGTCGAGTTGGGGCCGAGCATATTCTTTCGGCAGCGTACCTTTCAGGCTCGGGTTGTCGGCCTCGATCGCCTCCATGGCGTCGTCGAGCTTCTTGCCGATCGCTGGCAACTTGGACTGGGCCTGCAGAGCCTTCCAGCGGGCCTTTTCCGGGACCCAGAATACGTTCTCGGCCAAGTACTCATCACGATCTTCCGGCTCTGATTTCGGGTCAGCCGCCAGCTTGACGTGCAGCTGGTCGAAAGCATCGGAAATGTACTTGAGGAAGATCAGGCCGAGGACGACGTGCTTGTATTCAGCAGCGTCCATATTGCCGCGCAGCTTGTCGGCCGAGGCCCAGAGCTGCTCCCGGAAACCGGCTACGCCGCCGCGCGCGCTCGGGCTGCCGTTCGCGGCGCCGGTAGCAGAGGCCGGCGTGGGCTCCTGGCGACCACGCTTGTTCTGGGCACCCTTGGCCCCGTTCTTCGATTCAGGAGATTTCTTCATCATGGAGCCGACGGGCGACGCAGGAAAAGTCTGACACTACGGCACGGAAACATCGCAAATTTGCGCTCCCAGGTCACGGCCTAACACCGGCCTGGGCGGGAAAACCGGGCTATGCTCGCTGCTTCGACGGGCGCGATGGACATCGACGAAGCAGCAGCAATCGTGGCGGGGCCACGGACGCCCGCGTGGGGCGAGGCCATTCAGGCTCTTGGGCACTACGTGCGGGCTCAGGCGAAGAAGGCGCGCGCGCACTCCGACGAGGCCGATGACATAGCGCAGGAAACGCTTCTCAAAATACTACCAAGATTGCAATGCGGCGATTCGGTTTGGAGTGAGGGCCAGCACCGCGAGTACTTGAAGGCTTGTGCGGGGAACGGCGTGGCGAGCTTGCACCGGAAAAGCGCTCGAGCCACCAGCGCGCTCCGCGACCTACATGCCCAGGCTGACGCGCTCGGTCTCGGCGTTGTACTTCCGCCGCCGATCGTGGACAAAGATGGCGACCCGCGCGAGCAGGATGAGCCTACGCGTGATCTGATCGAGAAGATTGCTCAATTCGCCCGAAGTCGGCGTAAGCCACGCTACCAAAACGAGTTTGACCAGGCCTGGAGCGAGCTTCAGGCCATCGTGTATGCGGAAACACCGCTCAACACGATCCTGGTTGCCAAGATCGGCGCGGAAACCGACAAGGCCGCCTACCTTAAGGCCCGCAACAATGCGTACAAGGCCCATGAACGCATCCGTGCCGAATTGTTGGCGGCAGTGACGGCGCTTCGTGAGACGACCGAGCTCACTTCCGCCGAAGCTGAGCTCGCCATCAAGGCGCTGCGCACTTTCGTTAGGTGTCAGAGGGGCGCGCCGCCGCGCGTCACCCCAGAGAAAGGCCCAGCATGACCCCTCAAGAGCTAGCCCAGCTCCTCGGCCTTAGCCCCGACGAGCTGAACCTGGCCGACAAACAAGCGCTGCCGCGTGACGACACGGCGCGCGGTTATGCGGCGGAATCCCTTAAGCATATTGCGGAGCGGCTCGATGCCGAAGGCGATGTGGTCGATGTGCTGCCCGCTGGCGGCGTCGTGCAGCACCTGCAATGGGCCCTAGGGACCTACTTCGTCGCGCCTGGCAACGATCGCGAGCGTCTAGAGGTGGTGAGCGGCGCCTTTCTCGAGTTGGGCGATGGCGAGATGCTCGTCAGCGGCCGGGAAGGCCCGGCGGTCTTGCGGATCTCGGCGCCCGGGGTCCCGAGCAGGGCCTACGTATTGCAACATGGCGGCGCCGAGCTGTGGTCGATCGGCAATCGCACGGCGTTGGCACTTGCGGTCCCCGCACTTTCTTCGTTCACCAGAGGCATCGCCGGTTCCCCAGAGATCGAAGCCGAATTTCAGCAACTGCGAGTGTCCGACGTTGCGCTCGAGCGATTCGCTGCCGCTGGCCTGTTACTTCGGTTTTGGGTGCCAAGCGATCGTGAGGTGCGACGCCAACAGCTGCTCGCGCTCGCGCTCGAGGACTCGCCGTTGCTGGTTGCAGTCCGGGGCTGGTATTCGACGCTCGATGCGGCGACTCGAGCAGCCGCACCCGACGTCGCGCTGGCGGAGGTCGGCGAGCTCAGTGCGACTCTCGCCGAGCTAGCGGCGACAGAAGAGGATACTCGGATGCGCGAGCTGGCGTCGCGAGTGGCTTTGGGACGTGACCGACTGGAATCAATTCGGCGCCTCCTGATTGCCGGTGGCGACGGTAGTGTGCTCGCGACTGCTATTCGCTCGCTCGATGACTTGGCCGCCACCCACCTAACTCAGCTAGCCGATGCCGGCGTCGCCGACGAACGCCTGCGGCGCGTCTTGGCCTCCGAACCCGATGCCTGGTGGGGCGTCATCAGTGGCTGAACCATGCGGAAATTCGAGAAGCTCTTGTCCAAGACACAGCTCACGCGCGCTGAGGCTGGCAACCGCGCTTTCGATTCCGCGTTCTGCCGTCCGGTCTCAGGGGCACTGAGAGACCGCTGGGAGGGGCGTCGTGCAGAGCGCGAGCAGTCTACTGGCTCGCCCAAACCGGGGGCGCAGGCACTGTTGCTTTCGTACCGACCCGGGCTTGGCGGCTCGTTGTGGCTACTCGAAGCATCCGGTCCCCTGCATGGAGACCTAGAGCTCAGCGCCAGGTCTCAACGCGCGCTCGAGCGTGCGACCCTGCTCGTTAGCCGCGAGCTGCCGGCCTTGGTTAGCGTCCCGCAAGGTCTGGTGGCTTGGTCCGTGGCTCGTATCCGCACCGGTGGCGAAACCGTGCTCGACGGTGACTCCTTTGGTCTGAGCATGTGCCTCGCCGCTGCCGCGCATTGCCTCGGACTATCGTCACCGTTCAACGTTGCTGCCAGCGCTGTAGTTGACGGCGATGGTGTGCTGTTCGAGGTGGGCGGTCTGGGCGAAAAACTCGGCGTTCTGCACGACTGGGCACTGGGCGTAGAAACCGTCATCGTGGCCGCAGGTCAATTGGAGGAGGCACGAACGATCGCGAAGGAGCTTGGGGCCAGTTGGCAAATCATACCAGCGCGCACGGTCGCCGACGCCGTCGTGGCGGCGTTCCCCAACCTCTGGTCGGATCTCGCAGCTCACTGGAACGACCCGGCGAAGGTCGCCCAGGTAGCCGCCGATCTGCTTCGGTTGGCGCGCGACGGATCGAATCAGGTGCTCAGCTGGAAAGGGATCGCTGATGCGGCAGAGCGCGTCGTCGCGCGCCTGCCCGAACAGAGCCACGCTGCCAAGGAAGCGCGCTTCGCTCACCTCGTCGCGCTGCGGCACGAAGGCAAAGACGCCCTGCTCGAACTCGATGACGAATTCTTGGTCGGAATGCGGCGCCCGCTTCGCCTCCGATGTCTCGCGCACGTCGTGCAAAGTCACGGCGACTGCGCCGACATGCTCGATCCGGCAGTCGAGCGCGCGGTCGCTGCCACGCTGCCCACCGACAGTCGCGACGATTCTGTTGATGACTTGTGGCTCATCGGCGCGGCGGGTCGCACGCTCGCGGCGTTCTTTCGCTACGAATCTGCCGAAGTTGCCTTGCGACGAGCCGTGCACGGGTGGTTCGAACTCGATTCCACCGCAAAAGCGTCGCACGCGCTGTGCGAGCTGTTGCGCGTGGTCGCACTTACCGACGAGCGCGAATCCTTTTCTCGACTTGTGCACGACTATGCGGGGCCGTTCCTACAAGATCCGCGCACCGATGCCGTAAGCCGCGGCTTCGTTCGCTATTCGCTCGGCCGTGGGCATGCACTCTTGGGCGATGCGAGCGAGGCCCGCCGCTGTCTATCCGACAACGCCTGCGACTGGGCGCTCCTCCCTGACCACTTGAGAGCGACCCGTCTACGGTGGCTGATCGGAGTCCTTCGGCTAGACGGTACCAACGTTCCTCCACTAGAGGACTGCGTGCAGCAACTGGCGATGGCCGTCGACCGCTCGCCGAACTTCCAGTTTGTGGCGGAGCTTGCGCAACTCGACCGGGCTCAACACGACGGGGCTGACTCTAGCTCTGCTTTGCATGCCTTTGAGACTCTCATGCCGCGCGAGTATCGCCGGTTCAATACTGCGTATGGCGGCGACCTCGCGCGGCGGATTGCTCGAGAATTTCGATACTGACGCGGTTGGGCACGTTCGAGAACAGAATCAACCGAGTGAGCCGGGAGTAGAACCGGTTGAACCGATTTGCTCTTTGAGCCGAGCTAACGTTTTCTCGAGATCCGCCTTTTCGGAGTCCCGCGTTACGCCGACCGCACGCGCTACTTTCGCTCTGAGCTCGGGGGAGGTTGCGAACGCAGTCCCAGTGAGCAGAAGTCCGAACGCAGTGAGGCACAGGAGCAAATCCCCGGTGCCCGCGTATCGTTCGACCGGCTTCTTGAGCGCTGCCAATCGGCGATCCAGGTTGGCGAGTATCGACGAGGAAACGGGGCTCTCGTCGCGTTCTCTTCTGCCGCGTTCTACGCCTCGCTGCTCCGCCTCTTGCAGACTACGTGCGAGGTGTGCTTGAGCTTCCCTTTCGCGGTCCTCAGCCTCCCAGCGCTGCGCGCGCTGCAGGTCCGCTCGGTCCAACGTTGACGCCTCGCGCTCGGCGCTCTCTTGCTCTTTGTGACGCTTTCGCGCCTCGCGCTCCGTTTTGAGACGGTCAACCTCCTCAGTGTCGTACAAGAAACCATTCTTGGTTTGAATGGCCGGGAGCTTGCCGTTGGCACGTAGCTTGGAGACGAACGTCTCAGACACGCCTAGCAAAGCGGCTGCCCCCGAGGTGTTGATGAATCCTGTCGGCTTTGTGGTTGCTTTTCTTGTTCGTTGGTGCCCGGCCATGAATTTACTCCCGCTGAGCTAGTGCCCCGCATGGCGTCCTTCGCTAGCGTCGGCCGGGCGCCACCGCCGGGGCCTCGGCTGGCCCATGCACAGACCGGGCGCGCAAACGCGACATGCGGAAAGCATGATCGACCTGGGATCACATGGAAAGGACTAAACCAAAAATTCTCCAAAAAACGGTCCATCGGCCGAACAGCACAAAACAACCAAACCACCGATAGTTTGGTTGTTGGGCGGTACCGCTACTTTCGGTAGCGCTTCGCAACATACCCTTCTACCGCGAGAGGCAAATCTGCGGCCCACGCGGGGGCCTCGGCCATGAGAGCCTTCATCTCAGCGATTCTCGTCTCGCAATCGAGCTCGGCGACGACCTCATCGTGCACGTGCAGCACGACGGGGAAGCCAGCGCGATCGAGTCGCATCAACGCCTCCGCGAGAATATCGCGGCAGATCGCTTGGGTGACATTCTCGGCGAGCTTGCCACCGTAGCTCGGCTCTCGCTTCCCACGCGAATTGAGATAGGTGAAGCCGGGCCGCTTGCTGCGTTGGCCGGGGAGCTTCTCGATCCGCGCGTGGCGATAGACCATCCGGCGCCCACTCGGTAACACGCACACGACGTGATCGTCGTTGTGGCCGAACTCTAGCGGGCCGACATGCACGCGGCGGCCTTTCGCAGCCGCGATCGCTGCGTGTTGCAGCTCCTGCCACAGTCCCCCGGTTCGAAAATTGCGTCCACCTTCAGCGTGGACGTTGATGCCCGCGATCGCCGAGTGAGCGTCGCGCCAGGTTTCGACGACTTGCGCCGATGTGGTTCCTGCAACAAACCAATCGACTCCCGCCGCGGACGCCTGAGACTCGAACCTCTCGGCCGCCATGCCGTACCCACACCCGAGTTCAGCTTGCTTGCCGAGCTTGCGCTGCTCCGAGGTAACCTGTCCCGCGGGGACGCCGTAGATTCGAGCGGAGAGCGCAACATACGGATCGCGGCCTGCACGAAAGAGGTCAAGCGCATCGTGGTCGGATGCGAGCCAGGCCAGCGCCCGCGCCTCGATCTGAGCGTAGTCGACTACGCCGAGCCACAGCCCATCGGGAGCGCAGATGCAGGGCCGAACTAGGCTCGCGATCACGTCATTGACGCTGACGCCCAGCTTCTTCGCAAGTGCGCAAAGAGCGCCCACGTCCCTCTTCATCGTCGCGGCGACGACACTGTCGACGTCCAGATCGGAGATACCGCGCGGGAGATTTTGAGGCTGAAATCCGCGGCCGCCCCAACGACCCGTATGGGCCGCGTAGTTCACAAGCGAATCGCGTATTCGACCGTCCGCCCCCATGCGACGGAGCGCAGTGCTGAGCTTTTTCGATGCGATCGTTGCTGACGCGACACGCGCGTCAATGAGCGCGCGGGCGTCGTCCGGAATCTCATTGCCAAGCTTTGCCTTTAACGTGTTCTTCTGGACGTTGTCGACGCGCACACCCCGCGCCATGAGTTCCGCCTTGAGCTTCGCGTGCGACGACAGAACGTCTTCCGCGGCGTTGGCTCGCTCGCATGTAAGGTGGCGGCACTCTGTGTCGCAGTCGATGACCGCTTGCGCGAGTTCTGCGTCGAAGAAAAATCCACGGTCGTTGATACGAAGATCGAGGGCGCGTACGTCGGGCTCATGTCGATCGAAGACGGCCAGGTGGCGAAAGATCCCCTCCAGTAGATCGATGTCTGCACGACAATATCGGACAACGCGAGCAAGCTCGTCTGCCTGAACTGGCCGCAACGTCTTTGTCTTGCGATCGGGCTTGCCGAGCGAAAGCGTAAGAGCCCTGCCTTCATCGTCCTTGGCTTTCCCGAGAAAAGCTTCTCCGAGCGCCCCCAACGAACGCGCTTTTTCTGGGAAGCCGGCCATCCTTGCGAGTTCGAGCGTGTCTATCCAGCGCTTAGGTTCGGGCCAGCCTAATCTCAGCCAGATGAAACGGTCGAACGCCACGTTGTGACACACCGCCGACGCACCACTGGTCGCCAACGCCAAGATGTCGAGGGGAGGAGCTTGCGACGGCTGC
>DASXKQ010000130.1:0-26633 GCA_036496745.1 Polyangiaceae bacterium | reverse complement strand
AGCCGCGCTCGCCGTGGTCACTGAGATCGAGGCCGGTCTCCTCGTCTTCCGCGGTCGGGCGCAGGCCGAGCGTGGCTTTCAGCGCGTAGCCGAGCGCGGCGGTGGCCGCGATGGCCATGGTGACGGTGACGCCCATCGCCTTGAGCTGCTCGAGCCACAGCGTCTTGCCGACGATGTCCTTCAGGTTCGTGGTCAGGTTGGCGTTCACGTCGGCGGTCGCCAACACGCCGGTGAGGAACGCGCCGAGCGTTCCGCCGATGGCGTGTACGCCGAAGGTGTCGAGCGCGTCGTCGTAGCCGAGCGCGTTCTTCAACTTGGTGCAGGCCAAGAACGGCACCACGCCGGCAAGCACGCCGATGATCACGGCACCGCTCGCGTTGACGAAGCCCGCCGCCGGCGTGATCACCACCAGGCCGCCGACCGCGCCCGAACAGAAACCGAGCACCGTCGGCTTGCCGCGGGTGATCCACTCCACGGCCGGCCAAGACGCCGAAGCCACCGCGGCCGCCAGCGTCGTGGTCATGAACGCGTTCGACGCCACGCCGTCCGCGGCGACCGCGCTGCCTGCGTTGAAGCCGTACCAGCCAACCCAGAGCATGCCGGTGCCGACCATCGTCAAGACCAAGCTGTGTGGCGCAAAATTCTCGATACCGAAACCCTTGCGCTTGCCGATGATCAGCGCGAGCACGATCGCCGACCAACCGGAAGACATGTGCACGACCGTGCCGCCGGCAAAGTCGATCGCCTTGATCTTGGCGCCGGCGTTCCACACGCCGTTCATCAGCCCGTCGATGCCCCACACCATGTGCGCGAGCGGGAAATACACGAGCAGCATCCAGCCGACCATGAACGCGACGAGCGCGCTGAATTTCATGCGCTCCGCGATCGCGCCGACGATCAGAGCCGGTGTGATGATCGCAAACATCAGCTGGTACATCGCAAATACGTTGTGCGAGACCCAGCCCGAGTAGTCCGCGTTCGGAATCGAATCGACGCCCTTCAAGAACGCGAACTTCATGCCGCCGAGAAATGGACTACCCGGCGCAAACACGAAGCTGTAGCCGACCGCCCACCACAGGATGGTGACGATGCCGGCGAGCCCCAAACATTGCGCCATCACGCTCAGCACGTTCTTCGTGCGCACCAGGCCGCCGTAGAACAAAGCCAAACCGGGCAAGGTCATGAACAGCACGAGAGCTGCGCACACCATCATCCAGCCGTTGTGACCGGGACCGGGACCGGTGAGCTTCGATTTGCTGATGTCCGGATCGACGCGCGCACCGTTGTTCACGTACGCCTCCAGATCCAAGACGCGCTTTTCGAGGGAGGCCACGTCCGCGGCAGGGGTCGCCGCCGGAGCGACCGCCGCCGCAGGTGCCGGAGCGACAGCGGCTTCTGCAGGGCCGTCTGCCGCGTGACTTTGCGCCGGAACGAAGACGCACAGGACCAGAACCAGGAACGCGAGCAGGGACTTGAGCATCGGGCGGGCTCCTTTTGGATCCCCAGAAGTCCTCCGGCTATTTCCAGAAGCTCTGGGGAAATATTCTGGACGCCGAATTACCCGTTCCTTTGTTTCTGAAACAATTCTGAAATGTTTCTGGAGATTGTCTATGAACCTATAAATGCCCTAAAAAATGGCCATCATTTATATCCACACTCTGCGAAATCATGTGTGAAATCTAACGCAACAAACCTAATTTGGGGGCCGTAGATTCAGGCCCCCACGAGCGGCACTATTGCCATCGAACGGTCGTGGGCGCTCCGCGCGAATAGCAGGGCGAGCACGGCACCGATCAGTGCCAGGAACATGTCCCACTGCGCGTCCCAGATGTCGCCCTGGCTGCCGAGGAAGGCCGCTCCGACGTCGGACGCGACGAGCAGAGTCGTCCACCATTCGATCAGCTCCCAGAAAGCGGCGATCGCAAATACGACGCACACGGTCAGGAACGCGAGCCAGCCACCACGCACGAGCGGCGTTTTCCGCAAGAGCACCTCGCGCGTGATGAACGCCGGAAAAATGCCGAGCGCGAGATGACCGATCCGGTCGTAGTGGTTGCGCGAGAGATGAAACGTGAGTTTTGCCCAGTTGCCGAGGGGCGTCAGCGCATAGGTGTACATGCCGCCGTAAATCAGAATCAGTACGTGAACGAACACCCCCGCGTACACCCAGTGGGAAAGCGGCATCCGTCGATAGGCAATCACGAGCCAGGCCACCATCAAGAGCCCCGGTGTCACCTCCAAGAACCAACTCGTGCGCCCTGCAGGCGGCGCCCACAACGTCGCGCCGCAAATCACCAGCAAAAGCAGCAAAAGACGCAGCGGAAAGCGCGCGTGAGCGGAAAGGGCGGGCGTCAATGGCGGATTGTCCAAGAGCTCAGCTTCCCGCTGCGGTCGCCGCACGTCACGACGCTAGCACCTGAGTTATAACCCTACTACACCCCTCTGCGTGCGCACACTCCTGGCCGTCATTGCCTGCATTCAACTGTTCCTGGTGGCGTCGATCGGCTTCGTCTTCGTCGCGCTGGTTTTCTTGCCGACGTTCTGGTTCGACAAAAAGCGGCTCTTGTGCGGACGCACGCTGCGTTACGTCGCGGTTGCGGCGATCAAGACCTCGCCCGTGTGGCGCTTTCGGATTCACGGAGAGGTGCCGCGTAAGGGGCCCGGCCGCGCGGTGTGTGTCAGCAATCATTGCTCGCACGTCGACGTATTTTTGATCTCGCACGTGCCCTGGGAAATGAAATGGCTCGCCAAGCGGAGTCTGTTCAACATCCCGTTCATCGGTTGGGGCATGTGGCTCGCAATGGACGTGCCCATCCGGCGCGCTTCGCCTGCCGCAGCCAAGGCCGCGCTCGACGAGTGCGCGCGCTGGCTCGAACGCGACGTACCGGTCATGATCTTTCCGGAGGGCACGCGTTCGAAGACCGGTGAGCTGCAGCCGTTCAAGGACGGCGCGTTCCGACTCGCGATCGACACCGGCGCGGACGTGCTGCCGATGGCGGTCGCCGGCACTGGAGCGGCGCTCGTCAAAGACGATTGGCGGCCCCGCCGTGCACGCGGCGCGTTGGTGATAGGCAAACCCATTTCCACCCAGGGCATGACCGTCGCGGACGTGCCGAGACTGAAGGAGGCGGCGCGCGCCCAAATCCTCGCGCTGCGTGAGCAGGCTCTACCGTTCGCCGGCTCACTCACTCACTGAGGGCCATACGCACTTCAAGCGCTCGGCTACCTGCGGCAGGTCGACGCTGAGTTCGGCGAGTCCCTCCCTCAGGAGCTCACGTGCGCCCAGGCTGTGAGCATCGATCGCCTCTCGGGCACACCGCAGAGCTTCCGGATGATCCTGCGCTAGCACGTCAAGCAACGCGCTCGCACGCCGCAGCTCGGCGTCGCGCCCGTGCGGCGCGGGGCAAACGCGAGCGGCCATTGTCGCGTGGAGCGCAAAGCGAGCTGGGTCCGGAACCGTCACCAGGCTGCTGCTCTTGCCAACAAATGCCGCCGGCCGCACGCGTTCCAGCAAGAGCTCCAAATAGCGTGTCGGCTGTGCGAACGCGGCAAAGGTCGAAATCCGGATCGGCGAAAGTTTGGAGCTTAGCTGAGGCGCGAAAAAATTCACGTGAACTTGCTTGCCGCGATCCGCGAAGAGCGTGCAGGAGCGCTGCTGGCTGAAACGCAACCCTGGCGACAGCCCCATCTCGAGCTGCTCGATAACGGACGGGGCGGCGGGCATTTTCGCTGGAAACGCGATGTCGATAGAGTCCTCAGGCTCGCGCCGCGGCGGCAAATGCACGCCGAGCAGATTGCCCAGAACACCGAACGCCGACGCTCCGACCAACACTCCCCCCAGCGCGAAAATTCCCGCGTCGCACAAGGCTTGCATCACCCGTGCGGAAGGCCCGGGCGCGAGCGCGATCCCACTCTCGCGGAGCATGGTACATGACCGATCGAGCTCTGCGAGTTCCGGCGTCTCGTTCCGCCAGCGCATGCACTCGATCAACTCCAAAAGTTTGTCGCTCGTAGAGCCGAGGTAGGTTTGACAACGTCTGCCTCCGGGTAACGACGCTTGAAAGTAGTGAAACCTTGTCCCCCGAATGCGCTTCGTCACGAAGGTGCCCTCTGGTGCCGGAGAATCGGACGCTATCGCGAGCAATCGCTCAACGACCTCCGCGTACAAAGCGCGTGCCCGCTCCGATACCCTCTCCACCGCCGCCCTCTCCACCGCCGCCCTCTCCACCGCTAAAACGAAGGTTAGCGCGAGTTGCGTACAACGCCAGCCGTCGCGCAAGGGCGCGAGGGCGCCGCGCAAGGGCGCGCGACAGGGTCCGGGGCGCGCGAAAGGCGCGGATTGCTTTCTCAATCGTTATACGCAGCTTGGCTCGAGCTGCGTATAACGTCGGAGGGGCGCAGTGGCGCGAGTTTGGTCGACCGCGAGACGATGCGCGGCAGCCGGCCCTAGGGTACGACCACGCGATGAACGACCGAGGGGTTACCCTCGGTCGGCGATGCGGCGTCCTCGATCACGAATACGGTGTCGCCGCTCTCGCTCGCGCTGGTCGAAAATGAGCATGTGTTGCGCTGGCCGACGAACGGCGAGATGACGTTGATGCCGACCGCGTCCGCGGGCGCGCGATTGTAGAGCGTGGTCGTGTTCGCCAGGGCTTGTGCACTCACCGCCAAAAGCTGGCTGGACGTCAAGAAGTCCGACATTTGGCCGCGGCCGGTCGCGCCGGCGAGTATCATCACCACGCCGCCCGCGCGCGCGAACGAGTCGATCGCGCCGGTCGCTTGCCAGGCCGCGCCGACGGTCGCGAGCTGCCCCGCCGGCGCCGCCGACTGATCTTCGATCAAAAAGACGTCGATGTTGGCGATGTCGAGCTGCGCGGACAGCTGGTTGTAGTCAATGAGATTCGTGATCGTCGGCATCATCCGGCCGCGCCCGGTGGCGGCGCCGTCGACCAACGTGGTCACGTGGGCGCTCACGGCCGTGGGTGTGTATTGCGTATAGGCCAGGATGCGCACCGCGTTCCTGAGCGGCAAAAGCACGGTGTTCCCGAGCAACACGACCTGCGGCGCGTTCTGCGTGGCTTGCGCGTAGTCATCGCACGCTGCGACCACGTGGCCCACGTTGGCGCCCACGCACATGCCGCCCTGACAGATGCCCGAGGGGCACACAGTGCTGCAGTTCCCGCAATGGTCCGGGTCGACGTTGAGATCGACGCAGTCGTCACCGCACAGCGTGAGCATGCCGCAGTCTTTCACGCAGTGATAACTACCCGCGCCGTTCGGCGCGCAGAACGGCGTCGGATCCATGCACACGTTATTGCAGGCACCGCAGTTCTGCGCGGTATCGATCGGATCGTTGCACACTGGAGCGTCCGCGGTGGCGTCGTTCGGATTGCCGCCGTCCAGCCCGCTGACACCCGCGCTGCCGCTGATCCCGGCCACGCCAGAGTTACCGCCGTTGCCCGCGCGTCCGCCCGAGTCGCCTTCCCCGCCCGTGGTCGCGCCGCCGTTGTCCCCCGCGCCGCTCGTGCCGCCCGCGCCGGCGCTGCCGTCGAGCGAGCCGCCGCAGAGCGCATTCACGCACGCAGCTCCACTCGGGCAGATATGGCCGCACGCGCCGCAATTGTTCGGGTCGTGGGTCATGTCGATGCAATGTCCGTTGCAAAGCGTGTAACCGGTGCGGCACTCACCACCGACCACGCCGCTATCGCCGCACGCCGCCGGAACCGCGAGTACGAGCGCCGTGAGCACGGCCACGCGAACTCGGGAAATCACGGTTACCCTGTCGAAACGCCTCATTTTGCGCCTCCTTCGTCGGGAGTCTTCTGCGCCGGATCGGGATTCACTACGGACAACGGATTGCTCGTCGCCTTGCTGACCACGGACGAGCCATCGGCATTGAGCTGACGGGTGACAGTGAACTCCACGCGGCGATTCAAAAGCATCGCGTACTCGCTGTTCTTCTCGACGATCGGTTTGCTCTCGCCAAAGCCGACCGCGCTCAGTCGGTCGCGCGAGACGCCGGCCTTCACCAGGAACTCGAGCACGGCCTTGGCGCGATCCTCGCTGAGCTTTTGATTGAAGCCGGCGGGCCCGCGTTCATCGGCGTGGCCTTCTACCGAGACGTGCACGTACTCCGGGTGATCCATGATGAGTTTCGCCAGGCGCGTGAGCAGCGGATGGCTGAGTTGGCGAATCACGTAGCTGTTGACGTAAAAGTGCACGCGATCGTCGAGCACGATCTTGTCGCCCACCACGCGCACTTGATCTTCATCCGGGCAGCCGTCGCCGTCGGCGTAGCCGTTGTAGGTCTCGGGCTCGTTCGGACAGAGATCCTTCACGTCGGGGATGCCGTCCTTGTCGTTGTCGGGATCCGGGCAACCATCGGCGTCTTCGAAGCCGTCCTTGTCCTCGGGCTCGTCCGGACACTTGTCCACGGCGTCCGCGATGCCGTCCTTGTCGTTGTCGGGATCCGGGCAACCGTCGGCGTCCTCGAAGCCGTCCCTGTCTTCGGCTTGATTCGGACACTTGTCGGCGGCGTCCGGAATGCCGTCCTTGTCGTTGTCGGGATCCGGGCAGCCGTCCGCGTCCTCGAAGCCGTCCTTGTCTTCCGGCTGATCGGGACACTTGTCGACGTCGTCGAGAATGCCGTCGTGATCGCGATCGCTGTCGGGATTGAGCCCCGGGCCGAAGTCGTACATCACGTGCACGCCGAAGATCAGGATGTTCGCGTCGTCCGGGCGGAAGTTGCTGTCCGGTTGAAACACGTGCTCGAACGCGAGCATCGGACCAAGACCGAGGCGCCCTTTGGCATCGAGTACGTCATAGCCGCCCTGTAGATCGAACATCCCACGCGTGAGCGAATGCGTGGTTGCGACGCCCAAGTTGCCGGCAAACCAGAGCCCGGCAGGGCTGAAACGCTCAGCGTGCAATTGGTCGCCGAATGGCCGATAGCGCGCGCCGACGGCGACCGCGAATGCCGAGGCTGATTTTTCACGCTTGATCGTGGGATCGCTGCCGCGCTCGCCCTGACTCAGCCAGACGTCCGAGAGTTCGAGCTCGACGCCCAGCAGCTTGCTCAGCGGATACTCTGCCGCCGCGAAGCCCGACGCACCCCAGCTCATCTCGTTTGCCTGGTAACCGCTCACGGCGTGCGCGACGCCGAAGCCGCCGTGAACACGGAGCGGAATCGTATGCGCGACCTCGACCGGCGGCGGTTCGTTGGGCGCCGGAGCCAGTGAAACGGACGGCGGCGCGGCGGACGGCGGCGCGGCGGACGGCGGCGCGGCAGGCGGCGGCACAGCGGACGGCGGCGCGGCAGGCGGCGGCGCTGACGGCGATGCAACGGGCGACGGCGGCACGGGCGCGGTCGAAGCTGACTGCGCGGCCACCGACCGTGAGAGCCCCACTATCAGAACCACGAGGGACGGCGAGAGGACGGAGTGGGAGCGCATCGCGGAAGGCCTACGACCCTCCACCATACGGCATGGTCTCAGGATGGGATAAGCCTTTTTGTGGGCACTCGCGCCCCAAAACGCGACATTCGACGGTCAGGCCGGGCGCTTCACGTCGGGGTGCTCGTTATAGAACGCATCCAAGCTCTCCTTGGAGATACGTAAGCGCACCGTGCCCTCTCGCTCGATCTTGGCCTGACAGCCGAGGCGCGACGACGCCCGCACGTCGAAGGCCTTGTCCAGGATGTCTTCTTCGTCTTCCTCGGCGGGCGAGAGCAATTCGGCGCCCTCCTCCACGTACACGTGGCACGTCGAACACGCGCAGACTCCACCGCACGCATCCCCTTCAGGGGCGCGCGCGAGCTTCGACGCTTGCAAGAGCGAGGTGCCGATCGGCACTTCGATCTCGATCGATTGATCTATGTAGGCGACCTTGGGCATTTTCTTTGGGGGAGCTCAGGACGTTCGTGACGATTGTTTGGGGATGGGGCCCCGAAACCTGGGGGCGGGGCCCCGCTGAATTCACTTCAGCGGGCGCGGGGGCTGCTGCGCTTCGTAGTACCCGAAGGGGTGAGCCCCCGCTGAGACAGATGTGCTTCGACGCCTTCTGCGTGCGCAACGCGCTCGGCGACGGAGTCGATAGCCTTGCCGGCGATCGCGCTGGAAATGGCGCGATTCATACGCCGTTCGGCAAAATCGTGGGTGGTGTCGTCCAGCGCGTCGATGGCCGCTTGTAGCTCGGCCGCGCGCCGCGCGCCTTGGATCGCCGTGGCAAGCTCGCCGATCGCTCGCTCAATCAGCACGTGCTCGGCGGGGTCCAGCAGATCGCCGTCTGCGGCGAGTCCCTTCTCGGCCGCCAGCAACATACGGCCAGCTTCCACGCGGGCGTCCGCCAAGCGACGCGCTTCCAAATCATCCTCGCCGTGATCGAGCGCGTCGATCAGCATGCGCTCGACCTCGTCGTCCGATAACCCGTAGCTCGGCTTGACCTCGACGCTCTGCGAAATACCCGTGGTCGTCTCGAGCGCTTTCACGCTGAGCAAGCCGTTCTCATCGACGTGGAAGCTCACTTCGAGGCGCGCCATACCCGCTGGCAGCGGCGGAATGCCGGACAACTTGAAGCGCGCGAGCGAGCGGCAATCCGACGCGAGCTCGCGTTCCCCCTGCACCACGTGCAAGTCGAAGCCCGTCTGGTTGTCCGCGTAAGTGGTGAACGTGGCGCGCGCACCCGCGGGAATCGTGGTGTTTCTCGGCAAAATCTTGTCGATGCCGCCGCCCATCGTTTCCAGACCGAGCGAGAGCGGCAGCACATCGAGCAGGAGCACCTCGTCACTCGCGCGCGCCAAGAGATCTGCCTGAATCGCCGCGCCGTAGGCCACCACCAGATCCGGATCGATGTCGGCAAGCGGTGCTTTGCCGAAAACTTCCTGCACATAGCGACGCACGCGCGGCACCCGCGTGGCGCCCCCCACCAAAATCACGCCGTCGAGGTCCGTCGCAGCGACACCCGCGTCACGCAGCGCGCGGCGCGCGGCTTTGCCGGTTCGCTCGAGCAGCGGCGCGATGGCGTCGTCGAACTCGGCGCGCGTGAGGCGGAACGAAAGCTGCCCGCCGCCGTCTTTCGGCAGCGCGAGCTCGACTTCATTGACGTCGGTCAGCGCGTGCTTGGCGTTGCGCGCGGCTTCGAGCACCAGGCTCACTACCGCCGGCGTGCGCTTGGCGGCGGACTCGGCGACCATGGCGCTCAACATGCGCTCGGCGACCGCGCGGTCCATGTCGTCACCGCCGAGCGCGCTGTCGCCGCCCGTGCTCTTGACCTGAAAAATGCCGCCTTCCAGCCGCAGGATCGTGATGTCGAACGTGCCGCCGCCTAGATCGTACACGGCAAACAAGCCGTCTCGTTGCTTCTCCAAGCCGTACGCGAGCGCGGCCGCCGTGGGTTCATTCAAGAGCCGCATCACCTCGAGCCCAGCCAGGCGCCCGGCATCTTTGGTCGCTTGGCGCTGCGCGTCATCGAAGTACGCGGGCACCGTGATCACGACGCCGCCCACGTGCTGCAATTGATCGAGCGCGCTCTGCCGCAAGCTCTTCAAGATCTCGGCGCTCACCTCGACCGCGCTCGGCTTGTCCTCACCCAAGTCGAAGCGCACGACGGCCGCTCCCGGCTCCTCTACGAACTTGTAAGCGCCGAGCCGCGTGGTCTCTGCGTCGCTCGCGCCGCGACCCATGAAGCGCTTCACGCTGGCGATCGTCCGCTCCGGCTCGCGCGTCGCATACGCCTTGGCGGCGGCGCCCACTTGCACCGTGCCATGCGCGCCGTAGTGAACGACCGAGGGCAAGAGCGGCGAGCCGTCACAGGTCGTCAGCGGCACCGGACGCCCATCGCGCACGTGCGCCACAATTGAATTCGTGGTGCCGAGATCGATACCGATCGGTTTGGGCGGGGCCTTGGGATCGAAGATGTCTAAGAGGGTCATGTGCCAGTGCTTCCTGGCGACGAACCGCGCGCGCCGAACGAATGGGCCTTGCGATCCGCGGAACGAAGCCGTCGAAGTAGCTCCCACCTTGTAACGCCCGTTACGAACGATGCCGACTTTCGTGGCGCATGCCCCAGGGAAACACTCGAGTTTTTGCGACTTTTCCGCCTGGAAAGGCCCACTCGGCAATGGCTTCGCTCGTAACACCTGTTACTTGCTTCTCGATCGCGGAAACCGCCCTCCTCGATTGTCGCTGCGGCCGACGCTGAGCTAGCAAGGCCGAATCGTGAGGTCACCCGAAGCATGCTGGCGCTGATCGCGTTCGTCACGAGAGGTCATCCTCGATCGCAGACGCCTCGTCCAAAAAACGCCGATAGTAGCGCAGCTCCCCGAGCCGTTTGACGATGCGCTCCGAAGCGTCCCCCGAGGACGCAAAATCAACGAGCAACGCTTGGCTCGTCGCCGATTCGCGCACGCGCACCTCCGCGCCCAGACGATGGAGCGCGTCGAGATCGCGGGCGCGCCGTGCGTCTCCGAGGGCCTCGCGCTTTTCCATGATTTCCATCAGGAGCTCGGGATCGGCTTTGGGCTCGTACGTTTCACCGGTTCGAATACCGCGGCGTTGCAGCAGGATTTCCGCGCGGCGCACGGGATCGCGCAGCGCACGATACGCCTCGTTGACTTCGATCGCCTTGCCGAGCGCGAGCCGGCGCCCGGCCGCGCCGCCCGCCGCGTGGCGATCCGGATGAAGGGCGCGACTCAACTCGCGATGACGCCGCTCCAAGAGCTCCAGATCGAGCGCGAAGGTCGGCTCGAGGCCCAAAATGTCGAACGAATCATTGGCTGCCATCGGGGGCTCAGCCCCCGCCCCGCTGAAGTGAATTCAGCGGGGGCCCACCCCCAGGTTTCGGGGCCCCATCCCCGAAACTCACATCGATGGAATGGCTTGCCGACACGTTCATGGGTTTCTAGCGAACCGTGAACGAATGCCCGCAGCCGCAGCTCGCTGCTTCTTGCGGGTTTCGAAACTTGAAGCCCTGGAACATCAAGGTCTGCTCGTAGTCGAGCAAAGAACCGGCCAGATACACGAGGCTCTTTTTGTCGACGAAGAAACGCACGCCGTCCGCCTCGAACACGGTGTCGCGCTCGCGCGGCTCCGCGTCTTCGAACGCGATCACGTACGAGAAGCCGGAGCAGCCGCCGCCCTTGATGCCGAGGCGGATCGCCGCGTCCGGCGTGCCGCGCGTGGCAAGCTTCTTCTTGGCGTACGCGACGGCCTTTTCCGAGATGGTGATCGCGCGCTTACTGGGCGGCGCGAGCTCGGCTTGAGCGACGTTTTCGTTGGTGGTTTGGCTGACGGCTTCCATGACGCTCACGCCTGCGGCGCGTTCACGCCTTCTCGCAGCTCGCTCGCGCCCGCTGCGAGCGTGGCCAGCGCGGCGCGCTTCTTCTTGTAGTCCTCGATCGCGCTCTTGATCGCGTCCTCGGCGAGCACGGAACAGTGGATCTTCACCGGCGGCAAGCTGAGCTCTTCGGCGATCTGGCTATTTTTGATGCCGGCCGCTTCGTCCACGCTCTTGCCTTTGATCCATTCGGTCGCGAGCGACGACGACGCGATCGCCGAGCCACAGCCGAAGGTCTTGAATTTCGCGTCTTCGATGATGCCGTCCGGGCTCACGCGGATCTGGAGCCGCATCACGTCGCCGCACGCAGGCGCGCCTACGAGGCCAGTCCCGACCGACGGGTCGTCCTTGTCGAGCGTGCCGACGTTGCGCGGATTCTCGTAGTGCTCGATGACTTTTTCACTGTAGGCCATGGCTGATTCTCGGACTTTCTTGGGCGGGTTCCGGCGGCGCTCAGTGCGCGGCCCATTGGATGGATTTGATGTCGATGCCCTGCTGGTGCATCTCGTACAGCGGAGACAGTTCGCGCAGGCGCTTCACTTTGCCGATCACGAGCTCGGCCACATAGTCGACTTCTTCTTCCGTGTTGAAACGGCCGAGACCGAAGCGAATCGAGGAGTGCGCGAGCTCCTCGTCGAGCCCCATTGCCCGCAACACGTAGCTTGGCTCGAGGCTCGCGCTGGTGCAGGCCGAACCGCTGGAAACCGCGACGTCCTTGATCGCCATCAAGAGCCCCTCACCCTCCACGAAGGAGAACGACAGGTTCAAGTTGCCGGGCAGGCGCTGCTCCGGATGGCCGTTGAGCTCCACCGAATCGAGCTCTTTCTGGATCGCGCGGTGCAAGCGATCCCTTAGGCCGCGAATGCGCACGGCTTCCGCCGCGCCCTCTTGCTTGAAAATGTCCACGGCCTTGGCGAAGCCAACGATGCCCGGCACGTTGAGCGTGCCGGAGCGATTACCGCGCTCGTGACCGCCGCCGTCCATTTGCGCGACGAGCCGCACGCGCGGCTTCGAGCGGCGCACGTACAGCGCGCCGACGCCTTTCGGTCCGTAGATCTTGTGGGCGGTGAGCGACGCGAGGTCGACGTTCATCGCTCGCACGTCGAACGGCGTCTTGCCCAGGCCTTGCACGGCGTCGCAGTGCAAGAGCACGCCGCGAGCGCGCGTGATTTTTCCGATCTCGCCGATCGGCTGGATGGTGCCGACCTCGTTGTTGGCGAGCATCACGGAGACCAAGATGGTCTTGTCGGTGAGCGCCTTTTCGATGTCGCTCGGCGCCACCACGCCGTCTTTGCCCGCGTTCACGTACGTGACGCTATAGCCCTGCTTTTCCAGGCGTTTGCACGAATCGAGCACGGCCTTGTGCTCGATGGTCGTGGTCACGATGTGCTTGCCCTTGCCCTGGTAGTACTCGGCGACGCCCTTGATCGCGAGGTTGTCGCTCTCGGTCGCGCCTGAGGTGAACGTGATCTCTTTGCCGGACTCGGCGCCGATGTAGTTCGCGATGGATTCCCGCGCGTCTTCCACCGCGGCTTCCGCGTGCCAACCAAAGGCGTGCGTGCGGCTCGCCGCGTTGCCGAACTGCTCCGTGAAATAGGGCAACATCGCCTCGAGCACGCGCTTGTCGAGCGGCGTGGTGGCGTGGTTGTCCATGTAAATCGGAAACTTGAGGGTCATGCGTCGTTACTCTTCATTGCTCATTGCGCGCGGATGCCCGCGATCAGGTCCGGAGGATCTTGCGGCTCGTGGTGGCGCTCGCAAGTGGGGCAAGAGTGCGTGGACACCTCGGACTCACACACGCTGCTACAGGCCGTGAGGAAGGCCAGGCTCTGCTCGAGTTCGGTTTCGAGCTCGGCCAGCTCGGCGAGCTTGGCTCGCGTGTCGGCGAGCTTGGCCACGTACACGTCGCGCAACTTGGCGGCCGCGTACTGCGCCGAGGGTGTGCCTTCTTGCGCCTCCACCAGCTTTTGAATGTCGGTCAGCGAGAGCCCGAGGCTTTGGAGCTTGCTGATCCAGCGCACGCGCAGCAACGCTTCAGCCGTGAACAGCCGATAGCGACCCTTCGAGCGCTCGTGCGCACGCACGAGCCCGAGCTCCTCGTACAAATGGATGGCGCGCACGGTCTTGCCGGTCGCCTTCGCCAGATCCCCGACCAGCATCAAACTGTTACCCGCCGGACGCTCTTCGGCCTTGAGCCCGTCGCCTTCGGCCTTAGGCACGATCGCCAAGTGCAGGTGATTGTCGCCGTCGCGCACGCCTACATCGTAGCCCTAACCCTAACGTATGGGTAATGGTTTCTTCTGGCATCACTACAGTAGTACTGGAACACCCAAGGCGCTCGCGAAAACGTGTCGCGCCCGTTTCTGCCGGGGAAACCATCTGGAAATCCCGAGCGCGTAAGCGTCGAGCGCGAGTGTCCGATCTGCTCGCCGGAATCCAGGTGCTCTCCTTCGAGACTCGCATGCACGGCGAGACCGCCGGACTGATAGCGAAGCACGGCGGCAAGATGATTGCGGCGCCCTCGATGAAAGAGCTGCCGCTGGTCGACATTCCCGACGGCCACCTGTTCGCGAACGCTTTGGTCGCGAATCAAATCGACGTCCTGATTTTGCTCACCGGTGGCGGAACCAAGCTGATGTTCGAGGCGGCGCAACTCCACATGCCGCGCTCGACGATGATCGCGCAGCTTTCCCGACTGACCGTCGTCTGTCGCGGACCGAAGCCCGCCGCGGTGCTCAAATCCTGCGGCCTGCGGCCCTCGCTCACCGTGCCCGAGCCCAACACGTGGCGCGACATACTCGGCGCGCTCGATCGCGAGTTGTCCGTCGTGGACCGCCGCGTGTTCCTCCAGGAATACGGCGTACCGAACCCGGAGCTGCTGGCCGGCCTCGCCGAGCGAAAAGCGCGCGTCACGCCGTTGAAACTCTACAGCTGGGCTCTGCCCGACGATACCGGCCCCCTGCAGGCCGCGGTCCTCCGCGCGGTGCGCGGGCAAGCTCAAATCGCGATGTTTACGGCCGCACGCCAGATCGAGCACGTGCTGCAGGTGGCCGGCGCAATTGGCCTCGCCCCAGCGATGTGCCGCGCGCTCACGCGCGATCTGGTGGTCGCGTCGATCGGCCCCGTGACGAGCGAGGCGCTGTTGCGCTACGGCATCACGCCCGACATCGTGCCGGGGCATCCCAAGCTCGGTCACCTCGTGCTCGCGATCGCCCGCCGCGGTCGCGCCTGCTGGCAAGAAAAGCAAGAGCGCATCTTGCCTACTCCCAGCATCCCACTCGCACGCGACGACACCACCCTGACGAGCTTCAAATAGACAGCGCGAGATAGGGGGCATCGCTACGACGCGATGCCGGCCGCCTGCGTTGTGTTGCGTAGCGAGCCATGATATATCTCATGGAGATATGACAAGCGCTCGCAAAAAGCCTGCTACTTCGAGCAAGCCGGGCGTGGCGCGCGTGTTTTGGTCGGGCCGGAGTCAAGCTATCCGCCTACCCAAAGAGTTTCGCGTCGAGGAGCGGGATCTTTTGATCGAGCGCCGAGGCAAGACGCTCGTGCTCGAACCTCGGGACGAACCGGTCGACGCGCGAGGCTGGCCGCGCTCGTTTTGGAGTCTGTTCGGCGCGCTCCCGCAAGACTTGGACCTCGGCGCGCGTACAGCGCTCGCCGAGCGCGCATCCCCGCTCGACGATGAGGAGTAGCGCGTTGTTTCTGCTCGATACCGACATCGTCAGTCTGGCGCTCCGTGGTCGCGCTCCGCGCGTGGTCGAGCGGCTGCGCGCTACCCAGCGTGATGACGTTGCAGTCAGCGTCGTGACCGCGCTCGAACTCCGCTTCGGTCTCGCTAAAAATCCTTCGACGCGCGTTCGTGACGTAGTCGAGCAATTTCTCGACACGATCCAGGTGCTGCCCGTGGATCGCGCCGTCGAGAAACCTTACGGACAGGCCCGGGCAGCGCTCGAGCGCGCAGGCCACCCAATCGGAGCGCTCGACACGTTTATCGCCGCTCATGCACTCGCCCTCCGCGCTACCCTGGTCACTCACAACTTGCGCGAGTTCCGGCGCGTTCGCGGCCTGCGCTGCCAAGACTGGTCGCGCTAAACTCAAATCGAATAGCGCGCCACCTGTCGAGGCCCCTGCGCGGCTTCGTTGACGCGGCGTGCGACGTCGGCGAGCGTGGTGCTCTCGAGGATGCGCAAGGTGGATGCGTGCATATCTTGCAGCACGAGGCGAATGCCGCACGTGCGCTCGTCCGCGCAGCCCTCGCAGCGGCGATACGCGGTCTTGCTGAGGCACGGGACGGGCGCGATCGGACCGTCCAGAATGCGGATCAGCGTGGCGAGCGAGATGTCTTGCGGGCGGCGGCGCAGGTAGTAGCCCCCGCCGCGGCCTTTTTTGCTTTCGAGAATGCCGTGCTGCTTGAGCTCGCGCAGGATGAGCTCCAGGAACTTCTTAGGAATATCTTCTCGCTCGGCAATGTCGGCAATAAGCATCGGCTCGGTGCTCTCGCTCGCGGCGAGCACCGAAAGCGCCTTCAGCGCGTATTTCGTTTTCATCGTGAGCATGCGAGCTCACTCACTCTAGCGCTTGAGTAGAGTCACGTCGAACGCTCACTCACACGCCCGCCGCGCCCGCATCCGCTCCACCGCTGCCCGCGTCACCGCTGCTACCCGAGCTGCCACCGGCGCCGCCGCTCGGCCCGCCATCATCGCCCGAACCGCCTGCGAGTCCGCCGCCGTCGGACGTTCCACTCGTTCCCGAACCTCCGCTCGTTCCCGAACCTCCGCTCGTCCCGCCGCTGCCGCCCATGCCTGCGCCGGACTGCCCGCCTGCGTCCTGTCCGCCCTCGCCGCCCATGGGACAGCTGGCGGCGCGCGTTGGGTTGGGATTGGTGGGATCGGACACGATGGCCGGCTGCGTGCCGAGCAGCTTCGCGCCGAGCGCGTCGATGTCCTCTGGCGCGACTTGCGCCGCGCTCAAACTCGCCACGATCACCTGCCCGAACGCCGAGAAATCACCGGCGCTCGCGTTGAGCCCCTGATGCGCGTCCGACATCGAGCGGCACGCGAGCCCGTTCGACGCCTGGGCACCCTGGTAGCTGATGGCGTCGCATTCGAAGAGCGCTTGAAACTCGATCACCATGCAATCGGAGAAGCGCGTTTGCTCGGCGTCGGGCAGGTTCGCGAAGAACGGTGCCAGCCGGCAATCCGCGAGGATCGCGGGCACGATCTGGTCCTTGACGATCGTCGCCACGCCGCTCGGGCCGCCGTAGGTGTCACACAAGATCGCCTGAGCGCCGGCTTCACCGCCGCCGGTAGCGAAGAAGGGCTTGGTGGGCAGCGTGGTCTTGTCGCCTGAGTCGCAGGACACGACGGCCCAGATCGCCATCGCGAGCAGGAGTAGAGACGCGCGGAAGCAGTTTGCCAAAGGAAGCCTCGCTTGACGTAGCGCTACTTGGCGGCTTTGGGAAGATTTTTGGGCAGCGCGCCTCGATTGCAGATGGCAACCGCGATCGAATAGGGCGCGCCGAGCGCGGCCGAAAGCTCGGTCACGTGGGGCCCGGTGCTGGTCGCGCAATAGCCGACGTCGATGTCGGTGCCCGGGGTCGGCATCGGTTTGATGCTCTCGCCGAAGGGCGTGCTGAGCTCGATCGTGATGTCGTTGTCAGTGATGCCGCTGGCCGCGATGACTTGCATGCATTGGCCGCTGTTGAGCGGTGTGGTCAGGCGTCGATCGTCGTTGAAGGTACTCGCGGCGAGGCTCACGTCGAAGCAGCCGTGGCTCATCAAGTCCTTCAGCTTGCTGCCGACCTTCGTGCGGCCCGTGCTGCTCGGATCGTCCGGGAATTTGCGAGGACAGGCCAGCGCTTCGACCCACAGCTTGTCCTGAGCACCGCTGAGGCTGAGCTTGTAGGAGCCCTTGCTCTTTGCGCACACGCGCGCCTCGAGCGTTCCGAGGCCGGTGCGCGTAGTGAGCTTGCTGCTCGGGTCGGTGATGTTGAGCGTGAGCAGGCTCGATGGATCGCTCGCCGCGACGAAGTCGACGCACTCCGCGGGCACCACGGTGTACGTCTCCTTGTAGCTATGCCGCCACTCTTTGTTGGTGGTGATCACGCGTTCACAACCGCCCGCTTGCGCCTTGCTCACGAGCGCGACCAGCGCGGCAGGCGGCGGATCCGTGGTGGAGGACGGCGTGTTGCCGCCCCCGCCGTTGATCGCCGCGACGATGCCCGTGATGCCCATGCCCAGCACCGCCGGCACGCCGATCGCGATCCAGAAGATCACGCGACCGACGTTGCTCGCGGCCTTGCCCACGGTATTCATGACCGCGGCGCGGGATTCGGCTTCGGCTTCGCGCGCCCGGGCGTTGGCTTCCGCCTCGCGCGCCGCGTCCTCGCGCATGCGCTCGACGTAGGCCATGCGCTGCTGGGCGTCTGGCAGGACCTGCTCGCGCGCGCAATACTGACAGCGCACGACGGTTATCGTGTAGTCGTTGGGAACAACCAGGGGCGCACCACAGCCCGCGCAAGAAAACCCAGACATTCGAACGCTCATCGTACATGACCACCCGCGATCTGACGACCCCCGAGGGCAATCTGGAAGTCGAGCTCAAGTTTCGTCTGACCGACGCTGCGGCGCAGAGCGCGCTCATCCGCGCACTAGGCGGAAGGGGCGGCCCGAGCGTCGAGCAACACAATCACTTCTTCGATACGGCGGAGCGCGATCTCGGTCGCGCAAAATACACGCTCCGCCTGCGCGAAGAGCTCGGCCGCGGCTATCTCTTGACCGCCAAGGGCCCCGAGCGGCGCTCGTTCGACGGCATGCTGACCGAGAAGCTCGAGCGCGAAGGACCGCTCGACGCTCGCAAGGCGCAGTCGCTGCTCGACGGCTCAGCGGCACCGCTCACGGTGCTGAACGAGTTACTCGGCGCGAACGCTGACCTGTGCGTGGCTCTGCGCGAAGCCGCGGGCGAGCGGGTCGTGAGCGAAGTAGGGAGTTTTGCCAACACGCGCACGCCGCTCACCGTGGAGGTCGCCCTGGGCGCCGTCCATTGGCCGGTCGTGTTCGAGTTCGACCGCACGGTATTTCCGGGCGGTCGCGTCGACTTCGAGGTCGAAGTCGAGCTGCGCGGCCTGCGCACGGACGAGCAGCGCGATCAGCTCGCGGACGCGGTCCGCACCCTGGTGCGCCGAGCCGGGATCGCGCTCGAACCCGCGCCGAGCAAGGCGAAGCGTTTGTTCGAGATCTTGGCGAAGCGCTGAGCCCCTACGCAGACTAAAGCTTACCCGCGACCTCGACCACGTGCTCCGGCGTGATGCCGAGCTCTTTCATAACGGTGCCACCGGGTGCCGAGAGGCCGAAGCGATCGATGCCGATCACGGCGCCGTCGAGACCGACGTAGCGATCCCAGGTGCTCGATACGGCGGCTTCGATCGCCAGGCGCTTGCGACAGCTCTTGGGCAGTACTTCTTCTTTGTACGCCGCGGGTTGGCGGTCGAAGCGCGCGAAGCACGGCATGCTCACGACGCGCACGCCGGCGCCCAGCGACTCGGCGGCTTTGAGCGCGTGCTGCAGTTCGCTGCCCGCCGAGAGCAGGATTAGGTCGAGCTTGCCGCTCTCACGCTTGGCGACGTAGCCCCCTTGCAGCGCGCCTTGACGGCGGGTTTCGACCGGGATCTGGTCGAGCAGCGCCACGGTTTGACGCGAAAGCGCGAGCAGCGTTGGGCCGTCCGTGCGCTCGAGCGCCGCGACGAAGGCGCCCGCGGTCTCCTCGGGATCCGCCGGGCGAATCACGTCCAGGTTCGGGATCAAGCGCAGGCCCGGAATCGTCTCGACGGGTTGATGCGTGGGGCCGTCCTCGCCGACGCCGACGCTGTCGTGCGTGAACACGTAGATCACGGGCAGGTGACTGAGCGCTGCCAGGCGGATAGCCGCTCGGCAGTAGTCCGCGAACACGAGGAAGGTCGCGCCGCTCGGCCGGAAAACGCCGTGCGCGGCGATACCGTTCAGGATCGAGCACATGCCGTGCTCGCGGATGCCGAAGCGAATGTTGCGGCCGCTGCGGTGCTCGGGCTTGAAGTCGTCGTTGCCCGCCTTGAGATCGCCGATGTAGTTCAGGGTGGAGCCGTACAGATCCGCGCTGCCACCGATCAAGAGCGGTAGCTTGGCCGCGAGCGGCTGGAGGACGTCCTGGCCCGCCTTGCGCGTTGCGATTTTGGAGTCCTTGGCGAATGCGGGCACCGCGGCGAGTAGCGCGGCCGTCTCGGCCGTGCGCGCTTTGGTGTCTTGCGGGAGCGTTTGCGTGAGCGCGCGCGAAACCCCGAGCTGTTCGCGCAGCGCGGGATTTTCACGGCTCCATTCGTCGAAGGTCTTCTTCCAAGCGTCGTATTGGGCGCTCAGCTTTTTGGCGTGCTCGGCGAAGTAGCTGCTCACGCTCGGATCGACGTAGTAGTGCTCCGCCGGCAGGCCGAGCTTGAGGCGCGCCGCGTCGCTGAATTTCGCGCCACCCTCGCCGTGCGCTTTCTGCGTGCCTTCGACTTCGGGGATGCCCTTGCCGATGATCGTCTTGGCGATGATGACCTGCGGCTTGCCCTCGCCCGTGCCCTTGGCGTGCTCGAAAGCCTTGAGAAATGCGGGCATGTCGTGCCCGTCGATGGTTTGCACGCCGAAACCGTTGGCGGCGAAGCGCGCCGCGACGTCCGCGCTCTGCGTCTCTTTGGCCATCGCGTCGAGGGTGACGTCGTTCGAATCGTAAATCAGGATCAGATTGTCGAGCCGTTGGTGCCCGGCAAATTCGATGGCCTCCTTGGCCACGCCCTCTTGCAAGCAGCCGTCACCGAGCAGCACCACCACGTGGTGATCGAAGATCACGTGCTTGGCCGTATTGAAATGCGCGGCGGCCATTTTGGCGCCGACCGCCATGCCGACGCCGTTGGCGACGCCCTGACCGAGCGGGCCGGTCGTGGTCTCGATGCCACTCGGTGCGTGCGTGAGCTCGGGGTGTCCCGGTGTCTTCGAATTCAGCTGACGAAAGCGCTTCAGCTCGTCGAGCGTCATGTCGCGGTAGCCGCTCAGATAGAGCCAGGAATAGAGGAACATGGAGCCATGACCGGCGGACAACACGAAGCGATCGCGATTGAGCCATTCGGGATGCTCCGGGCAATGCTCGAGCGCGTGCCCGAACAGCACCGCGCCCATCTCGGCGCAACCGAGCGGTAGACCGAGGTGGCCGCTCTGCGATGCGTGCACCGCGTCCATGGCGAGCCCGCGCGCAACCGTGGCGGCTCGGGCGAGAATGTCCGGTTGGAGTGTGGTCATGGTCCTTGAGCTCCTCCCCGCCCTGATAACACGAAGCAGCCGGCGGAAGCGAAGGGCCCCAATTACTCCCGAGCTGCACGAGCTAGAGACACGCTCATACCTGTGCACACTTGATTTTGATGACTGCATTGTCGCCGCGTGCGCGCTGCGATTGACCTGCTAAATTCGAGCGATCGCGTCCATGGCTGATCGCTCCCCGGCTGCCAAACTAGCTCAAGTCCCTCCGGCCAAACCCGTGCGCCAGCGCCTGGCCTCGGAAATCCGCGAGCGCGCGCCGCAGGCAGCAGCCAAGCCCGCGTCGCCACCGAACCAACCCAAGGCGCAACCGGCCAAGCCCGCGTCGACTCCCATCCAAGCCAAGGCGCAACCGCCGGCCAAGCGCGCATCGACGCCCATCCAGAGCAAAGCGCAGCCTCTGCAAGCCAAAGCCAAAGCGCAGCCCATCCAAGCCAAAGCGCAGCCCATCCAAGCCAAGGCGCAACCCATCCAAGCCAAGGCGCAACCCGCGCAAGCCAAGCAGCAACCCGTCCAAGCCAAGCCCGCGTCGACGCCCGTCCAGGCCAAGGCGCAAACCAAGGCGCAACCTCCAGCTAAACCCGCGCAGCCCGTACTCGCAAAGCCCACGCCGGAGCTTGCCGTCAAGACACAGCCGGCAGAGCCCGTGGTGTTCGAAGAGCTATCGGCGGAGCAGGTGCAAGCGCTGCCACCGCCGCTGCCCGTGCAGGCTCTGCAGCCCGCTCGGGCGACTCCGCCACCCCTGCCCGTCTTCCCACCGGCGATCGTCGTTCAGAGCGCGCGGCCCGCTTGGCGTGACACAGCCGAGACGGAGAACATTCCGGATTTCATCAACGGAGCCGCGCGCCGTCGGCGCGTGGGTTGGTTGCTCTTGTTCGTAGCAGCCGCGGGCCTGATCACTTTATTTGTCTGCGCGTTCTTGAGTCAGATGCAGCCAAGATAGGGCTGTGCCAAGACTGCTCGCGTCGACTTGCGGGGCTCTGCCCCAGCTCCCCGGGATTTCAGATACCGTATGCTGCCAATGCGCGAACGCCTTATTTGCAGTACTTGGTGGGTTCGGCGGCGAGTTGCTCTTGGAACGGGTCGGGGGACGGGCGTGCGTTGGGGGTACCGATGCCCAAGAACGCGGCGACGCGACCCGTGCAACCGGTGCACGCCGTGACCGACGGGTTGCCGCCCGCGCAGCACTCGATGCCCCAGGGGTAGTCGTTGTTCGCGTCGGCGGGACGCGGAAAGTTGCCGCCCATGAGGTGTGACAAAAGGCCGTCGACCATGGTGCCGCCGACGCCGTTGCCACCACAGTAGTCGAAAATCCAGCGAACGGTCGCCCCGCCGTTGCCGGTCGCATTGTAAAAGTAATACCAGCTCGCTAGGCCGATGTTGCACGACACGTCCTGCATGAACGACAGATAGGTCGTGCCGCCGTTCATCGCCCAAAACGCGGCGGTGTCCGCTTGGGACGTAAGAGCGCTCGGCCAATTGCAACCGATGGCCGCCATCTTCGCGGGAGGCCCGTAGTAGTTGTAGTCGTGGACGGTGGAGCTGAAGCGGATCTGCAGTAGGCCCACGGTCGGATCATTGGCGGGCGTGCCGTTCACGTCGCGCGTCGCATAGGTGTCGACCACGACCGAGCTCGGCGTGTACGAGCTCTCCGCAACGATCGCAGAGGTGACGACAGCCTCGCATTTGCGCAGCCAATCGGTCTCCATCGGAGCAAACTCGACGCAGCTCATCGCAATCGAGCAGGCGAGCTTGTTGAAGGCGGCGCCGGCCGGAAAGTTCGCCTTGATGTTGGTGTACGCGTAGCCGGGCAGTGCGCCCTGGGTGGTCGCGTTGTTGAGCCAGCTGGATATCAGCGCAAATTCGGTGGGATCGGCGCCGCTGCACGCCGAGTTGCCGCCCATGCCTCCTGCGCCGGCCATACCGGCCGCACCACCCGCGCCGCTTGCACCGGTGCCGCCCGCCGTGCCCCCTTTGCCGGACGCGCCGCTCGAACCGGCCATGCCTGCGGCGGCACCGCTCGTTCCTGCGCTCGCTCCCGCACCGCTCAGGCCGCCTCCGCTCGGTGTGCCCGCGCTGCCGCTCACGCCGCCCGAGCCGCTCGCTCCGAGCGACCCACTTTGGCCACCGGAACCCGGGCTGCCTGCCGTGCTCATTGCACCCGACGCGCCACTGACGTTCGTGCCGCTCGCGCCGGCATTCGAGCTCCCTCCAGAGTTCATCGCGCCGCCTACATTGTCGCTCCCCCCGCTGTTGTCCGCGGGCCGCTCGGCACCGCCGCCACTCGCGGAGCACGCGGCAAGCAGCAAGACGAAGCTCAGGCCTAAGGGCTGGCGGCTCCAAAGAAAAGCATGAAGTTTCTTGGACATGACGTGACCTCGCCTCGGAATGGTCGGGACTCGAGCGCCCTTCTGCCTGATAGAAAGGACGCGAACGCGCCAGTACCTTCTACCCACTCCGACGCGCGCTGCACGCAATTTCAGGCCTGGACCGACGACATGCCCCCGAGATGCGAGTAATCTGAAGGCCTTCCTGGAGGACTACCTTGAGCAATCGAGCGGTCGTGGGTGGGTGCGCGTTGGTGTTGTGCGCGGCGCTATCCGGATGTGGTGGTGACAGTTCGCACGACTTCAGCGGACCGCCCACGTCCGGCGGGTCCACGGGCGTGGCGGGAAGCAGCGGAAACGCGAACAACGGCGGCGACACCAGCACCGGCGGCAACCCCGCCACGGGCGGCAACGCAAATGCCGGAGGAAATGCGGGCACCGGTGGCAGCGCTGGACAGTCGCAATCTGCGGGCAGCGCGGGCGTTGGCGGGTCTCCCGACCAATGCGCCCCGATTGCTCCCTGCGGAGGAAGCCCGGTCGGCACGTGGCGCGTCACGAGCTTTTGCGAGCCCGCGCAGACCACCTCGGCTCTCGGCGCGCTCTGCCCGGGCGCCACTGCGCTCGTGTCGAATGTGCAAATCACCGGCAGCTATACCTTCAGCGCCGACGGCACCTACTCGGTCGACGCGAACGTGAGTCTCAGCGAGAGTCTCGATTTGCCCGCGAGCTGTTACACGCAAGCGCAATGTGCAGCGTTCCAGACGACCCTGGCGGGCGAAACCGGAGTCACGAGCGCAGCTTGTCAATACGACGCGGCGACGGGCTGCAGGTGCTCGGCGACGATCTCCCAACAAACGACCGGACCCGCCGGTACGTATGTCGTAAACGGCACGAGCCTCACGATCACACCCTCGAGCAACGGCATGTCCGAAGTCGAGGGCTTCTGCGTCTCGGGCAATACCCTCAGCCTGCAAGGCACCAACACATCCGGCCAAAACTCGACCCTGATCGCCACGCGGCAGTAAAAGCAGCCCGGCCCGCGGGCTCGAAAAAAATGCCCGGGGCATGTCGAGAAGGGCTGAGCGGCTCCGACATCCCCATGAACGCGCCAATCACGGCGCGGCATCTCAAGGAGCAACGACGATGAAGTTCATGTTGATGATGAATGCGCCACGCGGCACTGGAGACTGGGGCGTACAAAACTGGTCGCCCGAGGATCTGAAAGCCCATATCGGATTCATGATGGGCTTCAACAAGGAGCTGCGCAGCGAGGGCTCGCTCGTGGGCGCGGAGGGCCTTGCGCCGCCCGGCCAGGCCCGCATCGTGCGCGCCGGCAAGGGCAGCGCGCCGGAAGTGAGCGACGGACCGTTCGCCGAAGCGAAGGAGTTCCTGGCCGGCTACTGGATCGTCGATGTGGAGTCCGCGGAGCAAGCGTACGGCATTGCAGCTCGCGCTTCGGCGGCCCCAGGCCCCGGCGGCAAACCGCTGAACCTCGCGATCGAAGTGCGTGAGGTGATGAGCGGCCCACCCGTCGAGCCGTGAGCGACGCGCGCTCGAGCTATTCGGAGCACCTGCTGCGTGAACTCGCGCCGCAGGTGCTCGGCGCCGTCGTGCGCCGCTACGGTGACTTTTCGGCCGCCGAGGACGCGGTGCAAGAAGCGCTGCTGGTCGCGGCCACGAAATGGCCCGAGCAAGGAGTGCCCGACGATCCGCGCGCGTGGCTGATTCAGGTCGCCGCGCGTCGCATGACCGACGAACAGCGCAGCGCGATCGCGCGCCGACGGCGTGAACAGGCGGTTTTGGCTGACGTTCCCGCCGACGAGCAAATCACGCCCGCACTCGACACCGAACTAGCTAGCGAACAGGACGACACCTTGCTCTTGCTCTTCATGTGTTGCCACCCCGCGCTCACGCGCTCGTCTGCGATCGCGCTGACGTTGCGCGCCGTCGGCGGCTTGACCACCGCCGAGATCGCCCATGCTTTCCTGGTGCCCGAAGCGACGATGGCCCAGCGCATCAGCCGGGCCAAACAGCTGATCAAGCAGTCGGGTCAGGGCTTCAAGCTGCCCAGCGAGCGCGAACGCGACGAGCGAATCGAGGCCGTGCTGCACGTGCTCTACCTCGTCTTCAACGAGGGCTACAAGAGCAGCGGCGGCGAGCGCCTGCAGCGCGTCGACCTGACGAGCGAGGCGATTCGCCTGACTCGCGCCGTACATCGTCTGCTCCCGAGCGACGGCGAAGCCGCCGGATTGCTCGCGCTGATGCTACTCACCGACGCACGGCGTGCGGCGCGCACCGGCCCCAATGGCGAGCTGATCCCGCTCGACGAGCAGGATCGCAGCCTGTGGGATCGCGCCGCGATCGACGAAGGCACGGCGTTGATCGGCGAAGCCATCTCGCGCGGGGGCGTCGGCGCGTATCAATTGCAAGCCGCTATCGCCGCGCTGCACGACGAGGCGGCCCGGCTCGAAGACACCGATTGGCCACAAATTCTCGCGCTCTACGACCTGCTCGAGCGCATGTCACAGAACCCGATGCTGAGCCTCAATCGCGCCATCGCGGTCGCCATGGTGCACGGTCCTCGAGCCGGGCTCGCGTTGCTCGAGCCACTCGCTCGCGACCCTCGCCTGGCCAATCACCACTTGCTGTGGGCCGCGCGCGGTCACCTGTCGGAGCGCGCGGGCGATCGCGCGGCGGCGATCGCGCACTTTCGAGCCGCCGCGGAGCGCAGCGCGAGCACTCCGGAGCGGAACTATCTGCTGCTCAAGATCGCCAAGCTTGCCTCGTCGAACTAGAGGATTCGAACCACTCACTCCTCCGGGATCGGCTGCGGCCCCGGAATGATCCCGGCGATGTCCGGATCCTCGCCGTCTTCTGGTTTCGTCTTGGGCGCCTGTTGCCGCCGCTCTTCGCGCTTCTTTTCTTTGTCGCGTTGGCGGTCTTGGCGCTCCTTCTCTTTTTGGCGCTTGGCAAAGCTTGTAGGCATCGATTTCGCTTTCTAAAAAATGGTGTTGAAACAAGGACCGAGGGTGAAGCCCGCTCAGTCTTCGATGAATGATCTGAGCTCCTGTGCTTGCCCGCGCTGGCGTAGCCGCTGCAGGGCTTTGGCCTCGATTTGCCGGATGCGTTCGCGCGTCACGACGAAGCGCTGCCCAATCTCGTCCAGGGTATGGTTGCTCTTTTCCCCGATGCCGAAGCGCAGGCGCAGTACGGTGGCTTCGCGCGGGGTCAGCGTCGCGAGTAGGACTTCGGTCTGCTGAGCGAGCCGCGCGTGGGTCGCTTGCTCGAGCGGCGACGGCGCGTGTTCGTCCTCCACCATGTCCCCGAGCACGGTCGCGCTGTCGTCCCCGAGCGGGGTCTCGAGGCTGAGCGGTTGGCGCATGGAGTGCAGCGCCGTCTCGACCTCGCTCGGCTCGAGCTCGAGCGCGTGCGCGATCTCGGCTGACGTCGGTTCGCGGCCGCGCTCTTGCACGAGCGCGCGGCTCACGTGGCGGATCTTGCCGACCAGCTCGAACAGGTGCACCGGCACGCGGATGGTGTGCGCCTGATCGGCGATGGCGCGCGAGATCGACTGCCGGATCCACCAGGTGGCGTAAGTGCTGAACTTGTAGCCGCGGCGATAGTCGAATTTCTCGACCGCGCG
>DASXKQ010000129.1:0-8633 GCA_036496745.1 Polyangiaceae bacterium | reverse complement strand
AAAGTAGCCCATGGCCGCGATGCCGTAGCCGTTCGTGCCCGCGGTCGGCACCACGTACACGGGTGGACGCTCGACGCGCGCCGTGCGCGTCACGGTGGTCGTCCGCGGGTTGAGAAAGGCGTCTATGATCAGAAACGCGCCAACCGCCTGAAAAACGCCGTCCGTTGCGATCAGCACTTTGTTCGACGACTCGGTGTCGCACGAGCGACCCGTGAAGCCTCCGCAAGCTGGACGGCCCGACAAGGCGAGCCACGGCCCGGCGAGCGGCACCACCATGCGATGGTCTGCGGAGACGTTGCTGGTCAGTGCCACGTACGCGGCGATGCTGTACGAGATGCCGCCGGTCACGATACCGGAGGCCAGCATGCCCTGGCTCGGCCCACCTTTTTCGGTGACGGTCTCGCTCTCGACCTGTTGAGCCGAAGCCATCCGCGGGACGAGCAACGCACCGATTGCGGACACACTCGCTAGGACGCCAAGAATTCGCTGGTTCATGACTACTCCTTCAGAGCGTTAAAGAGCATGTCGCGTGCCAAACGAACCCGCGTATCTGTCCGTGATCTTGCGTACCTAGAGCAACACGCCTGCCCCCTTGAGGCGTTTGTGCTTGTTGTTCGTGATATTTCTCAAGAGAGATTCCAGGCTGACAAGCCCGCGCGGCTTCTCCAAACTGCAGGAGAGCATGCGCCGGGTCCGCCGGTTCTCGTCGGGTCGTGGCCTCGGTTCCGCGCCCGCGATCTGCCGTTCCCAGCCCTTGATCGCGCGACTTGGCTTTTGGCGAATTCTTAGTGCTGTCCGGCCACCCACGCGTCGAGTTGCATGCGCGCGCGGTTCGTCATTTCGTTCATGCGCTCGGGATAGCGATATGCCGTAAAAATGAGGCCGGCGAGCACGAGCAACGACAGCCAGAGGCCGCGATAGCTCCGCAGACCGGCGATCCGCAAGGGTTCCAGATCGTCGTCCTCGACCATGGCATCTGCCTGAGCGGGCAAAGCGGTCACCAGCCCACCAAACGGTCGGCTAGGGCGTGGTGGATCGATCGCGAGCACCTTGGCGATTCGGCGTGAAGTCGAGACGCATTCCCGCGACGCGAATGCCTCGAGCGCATGCGCGAGCTCCGCGACATTTTGAAAGCGATCGGACGGTTCTCGCTGCAAGCAACGCTCGATGATACGCAAAAAGGTATCGGGCAACTCCGGCCAGCGCGCGCGCAGATCAGGCAACGGCGAGCGCAGCACCTGGGCGCTGATCTCGAACACGGTGGCCCCTGGGAAAAGCGGCTGCCCGGTCACGCATTCGAACATGACCGCGCCGAGCGCCCAGATATCGGTCCGTGCGTCGACGGGTAGACCACGCATCTGCTCCGGTGACATGTATTGTGGTGAGCCCAGGCAATCGCTCGCCAGCGTGAGAGGTCGCGAGTCGTGCTGGGCGAGCTGCTTGGAAATGCCGAAATCAATCAACTTGACGACGTCGCTACCGTCGCGTCCACGAGCGAGGAAGATGTTCTCCGGCTTGATATCCCGGTGCACGATGCCCTGCGCGTGCGCTTCAGCCAATCCCTCGCAGGTCTCGGTCATGTAGCTTGCCACCAGCGGCAAGGCCAACGGCCCGTTCCTCGACAGCGCCTCCCGCAGATCCGAGCCCTCGAGCAGCTCGAGCGCGATGAACGGAATGTCCGGGAACCCGCCGAGCTGCAGCGTCCCCCAGTCGAGAACGCGCATCACGTGCGGGCTCCGCAACTTGGCCAGCGCGCGTGCCTCGTTGAGCAGTCGGTCGACGATTCCTGGCCAGCTCCCGGCTTCCGGTCTCAACACCTTGAGGGCGATCTGTCGGCCGAGCACGGCGTCATCGCACACGTAGATCGCGGCCATTCCGCCCCACGCGAGCAGCGACTCGATGCGATATCGCCCCGCTATCTCATCACCCGGGTTGAGCGCCGCGCCGGCCGCAACGCCAAAATCCTGAACACTCGCGCTCATGGTGGAATTCCACATCGAACTGCAAGGGACGTGCCTTTCTCGGCGTGGCGGCAACGCGATGACGTGTTAAGTGGAAAGAGATTAGGGAGCTGCAAACCATGGCCGAAAAACCAAATCCCCTCCAAGTCCTGGTCGTCGAGGACGATGACGACTCCCGCGAAGTTCTCGGCGAGTTGATCGAATATTTGGGCCGCCACCCTGTGCTCGCGAAAGATGCGACGGAGGCTCTCGCGCGCGTGCGCGAACGCACGCCGGACATCGGCTTGATCGATGTCTCGCTACCTGGCATTGATGGCTGTGAGCTCGCGCGGCAGCTGCGCGCGCTGACCGGCACACGCATGCGGCTCGTCGCGCTGACCGGCCACTCCGACGCCACCATCCGCAAGGAGGCTCAAGACGCGGGCTTCGACGACTACTGGGTGAAGCCCATCGCGTCGGACGCGATCAGCACGCTGCTCGCAACGACGAACAAGCCGGCCTCCGCGCCCGACAACGAATCGCCCTGAAAATTCAGCTTAGCTCGAGGCGCGCGAGCTTGCGATACAGCGTACGCCGATCGAATTTCAGGACCTTGGCGGCGAGCGTTTTGTTCCCACCCACCGCGGCGAGCACCTTGCGGATATAGCGTTCCTCGACGACTGCCATCGACGGCAGATCGTTCGGATCGTCACTGACGGTGACGACTTCACTCGGCCGGTGCTCGCGAATCTTCGCCGGCAAATCATCGAGAGTTATCTCGTCGTAGCGCGCGAGCGCGACCGCGCGTTCCATGCAGTTTTCGAGCTCACGGACGTTGCCCGGCCAGTCATAGTTGACCAACCGCTCGGCGACCGTCCTGCCTAGCCGAATCGATTGATCTGCGCCACGACGCGACGCGGCGCGCTCCAGAAAGAACTGCGCCAAGAGGAGAATGTCGTTGCCGCGCGCCCGGAGCGGCGGGACCTCCACGCGTACGACGTTGACGCGATAATACAGGTCCTCGCGAAAGCGCTTCTCGGCGATTTCGCTCTCCAGGTCGCGATTGGTTGCCGTGATCACGCGCGAGTCGAAGGTTTGCTCGGCATTCGAGCCCACCGGGCGAACCTTGCGCTCCTGCAGCGCGCGCAGGATCTTGGCCTGCATGCCAAGCGGCATTTCCCCGATTTCGTCGAGGAACAGCGTGCCGCCGTTGGCCTCGACGAACAGACCCGCGCGCGCATTGCGCGCGTCGGTGAACGCACCGCGAGCGTGACCGAACAGCTCGCTCTCCAGTAGATTCTCGGGGATCGCCGCGCAATTCACGGCCAAAAACGGACCTGGGCGCCCGCTCCGCTCGTGCAGCGCGCGCGCGACGAGCTCTTTGCCGGTGCCGCTCTCGCCAGTGATCAGCACCGAAGCGTCGCTGTCCGCTACGCGATTGACGATGTCGACCACGCGCTGCATGGCCGGGCTCTCACTCACGATATTCGGTAGCTCGTGGCCGTCTACGCGGCGGCGCAAACGCTTCAGCTCGTCTTGCAGGTTCCGCTGCCGGACCGCGCGCTCGAGCGTGAGCGCCAGCGCGTCCATCGAAATGGGCTTGGTGATGAAATCGTAGGCCCCGGCGCGAATGGCGCCCACGGCATGCTCGAGGCTGCCAAAGCCAGTCATCACCATCACGACCAAGTCAGGCCGCTTGGCCACCGCGGCTCGACACAGGTCCAACCCACTCATTTCCTCCATGTGGATGTCCACCAGGAGCACGCTGAAATCTTCGCTATCCAGCGCGACGAGCGCCTGCGCGGGCGACGTGAAAAAGGTCACCGCATAGCCGCGGCGGCTCAGATCGGCCTGAACGAGCTCGCACATGTCGTGATCGTCGTCCACGACGAGCACGCTCGGTTCACCGCGCGGTTTCGGCCCGGGTGCGCTCTTCGGCCCTGAAGACGGCTCACTCGGTTCTGGTTCGGCGTCGGGTTCTTGAAGGTCCAGATTGGTCGCTGCTTCCATTTTAGCCCTCACTTCGGTCGCCGATGAATGCGCACGCTTTGTGCACGCTGCGTGCCAGAGATAATGCCCGCCAATCAGGCTCGAAGCTAGGGCGGAGTGTGGCATCTTGTCACGATGCCCGATCTGGAGCGCCGCAAGTGTGGCATTCGATCACAGTCCATTCAGTTGGATTGACGCCGGCCGCACATAACTGAAACTCTCTTTCATCTGGGAAGGCTAATTCAAAAAAATGATCCCCGGATCGGTTGAGGGCCTCGAACGGCAGCTGTTCAGGCTCGACGAGCTGCGACGTTCGGATTGTCGGAACGCAATTTCTCGGGTCGCGTCGCTGATGGGTCACCTGGTGGGCACACCGCTGAACGTGATTGCAGGCCGGGCAGCCCTGATTCGCGCCAACGCTTCGGATCCGAACGCCGTGCTGGAAGATGTCGGTCGCATCGAAAAGCAGGTCGAGCAGCTGACCTCTCGGCTACGCGCGTTGATTGAGTTCTTGTCCGTACCGGATGCACCGCCCAACGAAAGTAGCGTCGGGGAGCTGCTCACCGACGCGATTGAGCTGTACGAGCCGATCGCGCGCAGCCGCGGTCTCACGCTCGAACGGGCTGACTCTTCGGCGGATGACGTCAAGGTCGATGGCAGCCTGGTCTTTGGCGTGCTCACGAGCCTGGTCTCACTCGCAACCCACGAGTCGAAAGCCGGCACGCAAATCCGCGTGGGCGCGAGCAAGATGGAAGCTACCGGAATGCCGCAGCGCCCTGGCGGTTTTGTACGCTTCTCGCTGCTCACACCCGGCCTGACCCTGCGAACCCCACACAAGCTCGACAAACTCGAGCTAAATGAAGCCATTCCATCCGCGTCCGCCAATCGCTTTCAAGTGCTGTCGGTCTGCGCGGCGCTGGCTGAGCGGTCGGGAGGGCGGCTCGACGTGATTGCCACAGGCGCACACGCCGAGATTTTCTTGTTGTGGCCCTGCAGCTAACTCTTCGTCTGGCACTTGGTTTGCTCTTCCGGCGTCATGTTCGTTCCTCGCATCCGCGAACCGCGCGCGCCGGGCATCCCACGCCGGCGCCTGCACGAGGCGCTCAGCGCCGTGGCATCGCTCGTCGCTCGTCGCCTCCTTCGCTGGACGACGGTCAGGTCCGCTCCGGCTCCGGAATCCTCCAAGCCCTTCGCCGACGGTGAACGCGATCTCGTCGACGAGTGCTCGTGGGAGTCCTTCCCAGCGAGCGATCCGCCCTCGTTCAACGCTCGCTGAAATCGGCCACGCGGAAGCTGCCTTTGGCACGCCGCGTGCTCGCGTGCGCGCATGCCTCAAGCACACTTCGCTCTTCCAAACCCGCGCTCGTGCCCGCGTTGTCGCAGACCCGAGGTGCGTCGCTCCATCACGCGCAACGGCCTCGAGCGTTTCGTGACCCAGCTCATGGAAATCCGACCGTATCGCTGTAACAGCTGCCTCCATCGGTTCTGGAGCAGCATCCGTGGCGGGCCGATGTTGATCGCCGAGTGAGCATCCAAAACTCGATGCGATCCGTGGCTCGTCACAAAAAATCCGACGCCCTCGAGCGTCCTTCCGAGCCACGCGTCGTGTCCTCGCCCGCCCAGCAGCGTGCGCTCGGAGTTTTCGCGATCGCCGCCGCGATGGCGTTAATCCTTTTGTCGCTGCCCGTCGCGTCCGGACTGTTCTTGGGCACACTCCTCGCGTTCTCCCTGCAGCGTGTGCACGAGCGCCTGGCCCGCCGGCTACATCGTCGCACGCTGTCTGCGCTGGTGCTCGCGCTCTCGTCGGCCCTGGCGACCGTGGGCGGGCTCGCGCTCTTGCTCTACGTCGTCGTCGCGCGTGGCGTGCTGGTGGCCAAGGAAATCGCCTCGGGCTTCGAGCCGGAAGGGCCGCTGCAAAAGGCCTTCGCGCGGCTGTCGAGCGCCACGCAAAATTCAACGTTTGGTCCGATAGACCTGGGGGCACGCGTACGCGGCGCCGCGGGAGAGGCCGCATCCAAACTCACGAGCGCGATCGCGACCGTGGCGGGAGCCACGCTCAGCGTGATGCTCGCTCTCTTCTTCACGACCATGACGGCCTTCTTCGTGCTGCGTCATTGGGACGAACTACTCGAGCGCGCCGAGCGGATGCTACCACTGCACCCCATGCATACGCGCGTGGTGATGGCGGAATTCCAGATAGTCGGAAAAGAAGTATTCATCGGCACGATGCTAGCCGGGGTCGTGCAGGGAGTGCTCGCCGGCATCGGCTACGCGCTCGGGGGCGTGCCGGAGCCCACGTTACTCGGCGCGCTGACCGCGATCTGCTCACTCTTGCCGGCCATCGGCACCGCGCTGATTTGGGTCTCCGTTGGCGTCGGCATGCTCATCACGGGGCACCCGGGCGCCGGTGCTTTCGAGCTCACCTGGGGCGCGCTGGTCGTGGTCGTGGTCTCCGACTACGTGATTCGACCGAAGCTCGTCGGCCGCGGCGGACACGTGCCGACGCTGCTCACGTTCGTAGCGATTTTCGGGGGACTCGAGGTATTCGGCTTGCTCGGGTTGATTGTGGGCCCGGTGCTCGCCGCTGTCGCGCTCGCGGTGTTGCGCACGTATTACCGCGAGATCCGCGAAGGGTCGCTAGAACGCACGCCATAGCCGGGTCTTGGTCTCCGTGGCGGATCGCGATCGGATCGTGCCAAGACTGCTAGAAGCAGACTCGTGGGGCTCTGCCCCGACTCCCCGGAAGTTGCGACAAGGTACGCTAGACGACGCGTACCGCTAGGACCGAGCACGGCGCGTTCTGCACGACGTCGGCGGCGGTGCTGCCGAGCACGTGCGAAAGTCCGCTCTCTCCCTTGGTGCCGATCACGACCAGCTCCGCGGGCAAGGTCTCGGCGACGCGCAGGATCTCGGTCACCGGATCGCCGTCCGGGATCTCGATTTGGCTCCGCGGCGCGTCGAAGCGCATGAGCGCGCTCTGAATGATGTCCCGCGCGAGTGTGCGACGCGACGCGAGCAAATCCACCGGCGCTGCGACCGGAATGGTGCCGAGCATCGCCATCGCCGCGTCGCTCTCCAGCGCCGTGTCGTCGAGGACATGTACCACCACGAGTTTTCGTCCCCGGCGCGCCGCCTCGCGCGCAGCGACCTCGATGCCGACCAGCGACGGATCGGACAGGTCAGTAGCCACCAACACCGCCCCTTCATGAGCTTCACGGGCAACGAGCACGGTGCAGGGTGCGTGGCGCACGAGGTGTTCAGCCACGCTGCCGAGCAAGAGGCGCTCGACGCCGGTGCGACCGTGACTACCAACCACCAGCAAGTCAGCTCGCCATTTTTCGGCGCGGCGCGCGATTTGTCCATAGTCAGAGCCCTGCTCCACGAAGACCTCGAAGGAGATCGCCGTGCCCTGGTGCACGCGCTCCGCTTGCTCTCGCAGAAGCTCGGCAACTCGCGGCTGGAGCTCCAATGCCATCTCCAAATCACGGGCGTAGCCTTGTGGAAAGAGCGCGTTCACGGACGAACGATGGAGCACATGACAAAGGGCAAGCGCGCTTCCTGAAGCGGTGGCGAGCGACAGCCCCTGTCTCACGGCTTCGTCAGACGCCGAGCTCAGATCGGAAGCCACCAGGATGCGCATGGATGCTTTGCTTGCTTTTTTCGTGCCGTCGCAGATTTCGACGAAAGCTGCTCACGACCTCCAGCGATAGGTCGCGCTCGAGCCATCGAGCGCGCAGGCGGCTTCGCCCCGACGTGGCAGTCTGCCTCACCGAAGGTCTCGAACTTCAGTGAGCGCAAGCGAACTCGGCGGCATGGCTCTTGCTGCTGCGGCGGAGGATTCATTCAGGAGGTCCGCATGAGCCAGGACATGATCAAGGGCGAGTGGCAGCAGTTGAAAGGCAAGGTCAGGCAATGGTGGGGCGACCTCAGCGAAGACGACGTGGCCCGTATCGATGGCAGCATCGACAAGCTCGTCGGAGCTCTGCGCGAACGCTACGGATATGAAAAGGACCGCGCGCTCGCCGAGGTGAACCGCCGCATCGAGGAGTTCCGTAACAAAAGCCACAAGGAGCACGTCGACCGCTAAGTGCTCCTTTAGCCCTGATTTCGAGCCACGCACGACGTGTCCATCAGCAGGCCAGCGTCTGGCATCAGCGCTGACCGCGCGCGCTCACTGCGCGCTGACAAGACGCGCGATACGGCGCGCCGTCGCCACGGGAACGCGTCTTGCAGCCACCGAAGAATTGCCACCGCGCGGAGCCAACTCCATGATCGAGCTGAAAAAAATCGCCATAGTGGGCAACTACCCGCCGCTTAAATGCGGGATCGCCACGTTCACGAACGACATTCATGTCTCCGTGCAAGCCGCGCTCCCGAATAGCGAGTGCTCCGTAGTCGCCGTCAGCGAAGAGTTCGCGACTCACGACTATCCGCCCGAAGTGCATTTCGAAATCGCGCGAAGCGACGCCAAATCCTACGAGCGCGCCGCCGAGTACCTCAATTTCTCGGACGTCAGCGTCGTCTCGTTGCAGCACGAATTCGGCATCTACGGCGCGAGCAGCGGTGCCAACGTGCTCGGCCTACTCCGTCGGCTGCGCATGCCGACGGTGACCACTCTGCACACCGTCCTTCGCCAACCATCGAGCGAGCAGCGACGCGTGATGCAGGAACTGTGTGCGCTCTCCTCTCGGCTGGTCGTCATGT
>DASXKQ010000128.1:0-15579 GCA_036496745.1 Polyangiaceae bacterium | reverse complement strand
GAGTCCGATGGATACGCGGGACCGCTTGCACACCTGGCCGCTGATCTTCGACTACGCGCGCGCCGCGGGCTTCGACACCGCGTTCTGGACGAGTCAGAACATGATGTTCGGCAACGCGCGACTGTGGGTAAAAAACCTCGGGGTCGGCCAGTTTCTGAGCGCCACGGATCTCGACCCGACCTCCGACCTCGACATGGGCGCGCCCGAAGGGTTGTTGGCGGAGCGGCTCACTCGCGACATTCATCGCCTGCGCGAACCATTCTTGGCGGTGATCCAGCTCTCGAACGTGCACTACCCGTACTACGTGGACCCGAACGGTCCGCAGCCATTTCAACCGTCGACGACGAGCAAAGCGGCCGAGGATAACCCATACTTCAAGAATTTTTACCAGAACGCCGTGTACCAACAGGATCAGCACCTCGCCAAGATCTTGCGCGCGGTGCGCGAATCGAGTTTTGGAGAGCGCACGGTGATCGTCTACACCAGCGATCACGCGGAAGCATTTCGTGAACACGGACAGATGGGTCACACCTTCAGCGTGTTCGACGAGGAGATTCACGTGCCCGCTTGGATAGACGCGCCCGCCGGCACGCTCAGCGACGCGGAGGCCCAAAATCTTCGCAAGAAACGCGATCAATACCTATTCCACGTGGATCTCGCGCCCACGATCTTGGATCTCTTGCGCGTCGCCGACGCGCCGGGCATTGCGAGCTACCGGGAGCGCATGATCGGCTCGAGCCTGCTGCGTCCAGAGCTTACGGACAAGCCGCTCTTGATGAGCAATTGCACCGGCGTATGGAGCTGCGCGTTCGAGAATTGGGGCATCATGCAGGGGCCACTCAAGGTGGAGTCACGTGCCTGGGACGTCGGCTGGAAGTGCCACGACGTGGAGCGCGATCCCTTCGAAACCATGAACCTGCCCCTCTCGGAGTGCGGAGACCTCGTGGAACGTGCGGAGCGCGCATACGGTCGCTTGCCGGGACAGGGTCTGCCCAAGCACTGAGTCAGCTCAACGCGAGCATGCGATCGATCGGTAGCTTGGCGCGCAGCCTGAGCTGCTCGGGCAGCTCGAGGCGCGGCTCGAGATCGCGCAACGCCAGGTAGACCTTTTCCGGCGTGTTGAGGCGCATGAACGGACACTCGTTGCACGCGCAGTTCGCCTCTGGTGGAGCGGGGATCAGGATCTTGTTCGGCGCGAGCTTTTTCATCTGGTGCAAAATGCCGGGCTCGGTGAGCACGATGAATTTCTGTGCGTTGTCGTTTTCGACGTAGCGCAGGAGCGCAGCTGTCGAGCCGATGAACGCGGCGAGTTCGAGTAGCGGCTCTTCACATTCCGGGTGAGCGATGACCTTTGCGTCGGGGTGCGCGACGCGCAGCGCCTCGAGCTTGCGCATGCTGAAGGTCTCGTGGACGATGCAACTGCCCGGCCAGAGCACCATCTCGCGCCCCGTCTTCTTGATCAAGTAGCGGCCCAAGTTCTTGTCTGGAGCGAACAAGATCTTTTGCTCGCGCGGGACGGCGTTGACGATCTTTTCCGCGTTGCTCGAGGTGCAGATGTAGTCGCTTTCGGCCTTCACCGCGGCCGAGCAATTGATGTAGCTGATCACCACCGAGCCCGGGTGACGCGCTTTCCAGGCCCGAAAGCGATCGACTGGACAACCATCCGCGAGCGAGCAGCCCGCCTTCATGTCCGGCACGAGTACGATCCGCTCGGGGTTCAGAATCTTGGCGGTCTCGGCCATGAAATGCACGCCGGCAAACAAGATGACGTCCGCCGTGGTCCGTTGCGCGGCCTGCGCGAGTTGCAAGGAATCGCCGATCACGTCCGACAAATCCTGAATCTCGCTCTCTTGATAGTAGTGAGCGAGCAAGATGGCGTTGCGCTCCTTTTTCAGGCGACGGATCTCGTCGTCCAGATCGAGCGCAGCGAGATCGGTGGACTGTGCGCGGGCGAGTGACATGCTGCGCTTGATATAAGGCGCGACGGCCCCAAGCGCCATGGCCCGTGGGGAGCGCGGATTTTCTGGCTAAATCTGGCTTTCCTAGCGCGAAATCGCTAGCCGGCGGCGCTCGGGTTCCGGCTGGGTTTCTGCTGGAGGGAGAGGCAGTGACTTGGCGAATTGACCGCCCCAAGCGTAGTTCTCTTCCACGACACGCGCGCACCAACATTGCTGGCAGCCGTGGCGCGTGAGTCGGTTGAACGCTTCCTCCACGCCGAGTTCGACCAAGTTGCGTGATTTGTCGCGCCGGTTCACCTGCCCGCAGTGATAGAGGTTTCCTTCCGGATCGAGCGTGAGATTGATCCAGCCGGCGGCGCACGGCAGCGGCGTGTCGTTGGGAAATGAGCGGAAGTGTCGCAAGCTCGACCAACCGTTGAGCACCGAGTTGCCCGCGCGCTTGTGAGCCTCTACGCGCGCAAACGCCGCGCGAACTTGCTGACCGTCCAGGCGATAGGCTGCGCCGGGTCCGCTCTCGCCCTGAAATAGGCTGTCACGCGCGGGCTGGAAGATGACGCCGAGCTCGAGGCTACGCGCGATTTCGAGCAGAGCGTCGACGGAATCTGCGTTGTGACGACCGATCACGCACGTGAGCTCGACGCGCGCCCCGAGGTCACGCGCGAGACGCGCGCCCGCGACGGCACGCTCGAACGCGTGTGGGCCTCGTGCGCGATCGTGGACCTCGGCTGGGCCGTCCAAGCTGATCTTGATCTTCTCGAAGCTCGGGATCAGATGCTTCTTCTTCGGCAGCAGAATGCCGTTGGTGTTGAGGCGCACGACGATCGCGCGCTTTCGCAAGAAGCCGACGATTTCGTCGATCCTTCGGTGCGCGAGCGCTTCCCCGCCGTCGAGGGAGATCTCGCGCATGCCGAGCCGCTCGAGGCCGCTGAATGCAGCGAAGATTTCAGACAAGCTCATCTCTTTGGGAAGAGGCGTGTGCCGATCGCAGTAACTACAGGCAAGGTTGCAAAGGTGAGTGAGCTCGAAGCCCACGGCGATGGGTTTGGGCGTCGAAAATACGCGTGCTCGCGCGATCGACAACAAGGTCGAGGCTTTCATGGCGACCCCTTTCGGGCGATGGACTAGCGGACGCTCAGCAAGCGATGTGCCAGCCGCGAGGAACGAGGGAGGCTGCCAATAGTGGCGGAGAGCGCACTAGTCCGCGCGCACCTGTGGCGCTTAGCTCACCCTGTGACTCAGACACCACGCTACTCGAGCGACTTTTTGTCGACTTTGGGGACGGCTTGCGCGAAGCGCTCCGCGAAGACCTCGGCGCTGCTCGCCTTGCTAAGATCGAGCTCGAAATTTGGAACTTCCCGCGCGGCGAGCTTGTCGAAGAGCTCGCTCACCTCACGCTTGGCCAAGCCACACTCGGCCAGGCCCGCGGCGTCCAAGCGCGCGCCGCTTCGCGCGGAAAGCGCGCCGTCTTCGCCTTGGACCAAGCGGCGCAGAGCTTCGAGATCCATACGGCTCAGGCGCGCCCCGCACACGTCGTAGTCGAGCCAAGCCTCGTAACTGAGCGGAGCGACGCGCTTGAGCATGCCCGCCATCACCCGACCATATTCCTGGATTTCCCACTGCGCGTGCGAGTCCACGCGCAGCTTTAGGAAGTGCAGCAGGTTGTGCAGGTCGATCTTCCAATACCATTGCGTGTAGGTAGACAGCGGGAGATCGATGCGAGCGAGCTCCCGCGCCATGTCTTCGTGGGTCATCCACTCGTACGTCGCGCGGCTGTGCTCCCGAACTTCCGTCCAGCGCCGCACAGCCTCTTGATATTGGTCGGCAGAAACCGCGACGCCGCTGCGGCCCTGGTTGTTGCGACGGCTCTGCGTCTGCAGTTGTTCCTCGCTGGGCGTGTAGAACAGCATCGGCATCAACGAGTAGCGACCGCTGTACTCGTTGACGTTCGCCGAGCGGTGCCGGATCCATTGCCTTGCCACGAACATCGGCATCGAGCAGTGGAATTTGAGCTCCACCATCTCACTCGGCGTGGTGTGCAGGTGCCGACGCAGATAACGCAGTAGACCACGCGTCTGGCTGGTCTGACGCGTACCGTAGCCGTAGCTCACGCGCGCGGCGCGTTCGATGCATTCATCGCTGCCCATGTAGTCGACGAGGGATACGAAGCCGTGATCGAGCACGGGGAAGTACAAGCCCACGATTTCTTCAGCCTGGGGGGCAATCGGTCGACGCGTGCTCTGTCCGGAGCTCATGGCTCTGGCTGTTAGCACTCCGTCGTCGCGGCTGGTAGGATCGTGGAGCGTTGAAGAATCGGTCCTCATGAGACGGGCGCTGCTGCCGCTCTTGCCCCTGCTCGCCGCGTGCACTGGCCAGTCGCGCGTTTGGCCGCACGTGGCGCCGCCGACAACCCCAATCGAGCTCGAAACGAGCTCGATTGGGCAGTCGCCGCGGCTCTTTCCGCCGCTGACAGGCTCGAACGCGATCGCCGTGGGTAGCGAGCCGGACGGCAGCCGTCGATTCATCTCGTATGGGCTGCGCGTGATTGAACACACAAGCGGTGCGCTCGAGCTTGGCTCGGAGTACTTGCCCTCCGCGCGCAGCGCTCAAACCCTAGAGCTGCCCGAGCGCCTCGGGGGAGGGTTTCTGATTTACGTGCTCGTGTCCAACGAGACCCTGCTCTACCGGGCCAAGCATTTTACGGCCGCGCTCGAGCCATTCGCGCGGTTGGGCTTCGAGGCGCAGCGAGTGGTAGCCGGGTTCGACCGCTTGTACGTGTTTGGTAACGCGCCCGGCGAGTTCGTTGCATTGGACGCGGATCGCGGCAGCCCCGCGCCGCGCGGCAGCCTGCCGCCCGCTCCCTTCTACGGCAAGATGGCGTTCGCCGACGCTTGGTTCGGCGCGGTGGAAACGCCCCTGCGGGGTACGCTCGTGAGTTTCGACGCGGGAGAGTCGTGGCGAGCGCTCCCGATTTCGGCGCAGACCATGGACGCTTCCGGCGGACAGCTGTTGTTCGTGAGCAGGGACGGCGTTTACACGCTGAACCGCGAGGGCGCTTTCGGTCGGCGCGACGCGCCGCGCTCGAGTGAGCCGAGCGACGACGACGGCGAAGCGAGCGATCCCTGGTATCGAAAGCCCGATCGCGCGTCCGAAGCCGCGCTGGCTCTGCGCGGTCCTCTGCCCCACGCTCTCGCGCTGGCGGTAACGCGCGGCCAAAGCGATGGACACGGTAACGCCATCGTAGCCGCCGGTGGCGCACTCGCGCGCGTGCGGCTCGCGGATGGCGCGGTGATTGGGCTCGATGCGCACGCGTACGTCGGTGCCGGCGATTGCCAAGCGCTGGCGTTGGGTAAGGGAGTCGCCTTTGCGTGCAGCGAGCCGGGCGGCCAGACCGGCCTCTATCAATTCGTCGCGCCCTTGTCCCTGCAAAGGCTGCGCCGCTTCGCGGATGGGCGCTACGTTGCGTCGAATGGGGCGGGCGCGTTGGTCGTGCGCGGGGGGTGTGCGGACGGAGCGCGGGCGCAGAACGGGCTCTATTGCATCGTGCGCGCTCCGAACGAATTCAACGAGCTCGAGGTGCGCGGTGATCGCGGAGTCGAACGCGTGGTCGCGCTCGGGGATGGGCGCTCCGTGGTGATCGTGCCACCGCGGCTTGGCACTCTCGGGTTTCTATCAATCGTCACGGCGGCCGGCACGACCACGCGCGTTCCTTTGCAGCTGCCCAAAGGAGAGCCGGCGCTCGACGAGCTGCTCCTCAAGGGCCTTTGGCTCGAGGGCTTTCAGCAATCTGCACCGAGCACCCTCTCGGGTTGGGTCGCCGGTGGCGGCCCATTCGTGGGCGTGCGCATCACGCTCGACGGCAAACTCACGGCCGGAACCGTGCTGGGCGCGGGAGCCAACGGCGGACGGAATCTCGACGGCATTGAGCGCACGTTGGTTTCAGGGCGCTTCGCGCTCGCCGTGGCCCACACCGGTGCCGCGGCAGAAACCAGCGACGGCGGCTTCATTTGGAGTGACGTCGAGCTACCGCCCGATTTCGACGCGACGCGCGCATTCGACCCGACGCGGGCGCAGGGGTGCAGCGCTCTGGGCTGCGCATTTTCCGGCTTCGTTCGTGTTGGCTGGCGGAGCGAAAGCGGTCCACCGCACTTGCCCGTAGCTGCGATGCCCGACGAAATACGGCTGCCGTCGCCCGGGGGTGGGGCGTGGAACATCGAGTGTGTTTTGCAGGGCGCCGTGAGCGAACCGTCTCTCGCGGTCGCTCGCCGCCACGCACGCGGCGACGAAGAGAAGGCGGCGTGGGAGCCATTTCTCGAGGCGCCGGCGCCGCAACTCGGCGCCGGTGAAGTGGGCTACGATACCGCGCCGGACAAGGGTGCCGAGCTTGCGCACGCCTATGTTTGGGGGCAGCGCGGGGCGGACTGGAGTCACACGGGACATTTGCAGATCCGTGCGTTCGATCGATTTGCCGTGAAGGACGGCGTGTGGAGCAGCGCGCCCACGCGCAGTCCGTGGCCCGATGCTGGGGTCGCGGCCGAGACATTCGGCTATGACAATTCCGGAAGCGCGACCGTGTGGAGCGCGGTGCTCGAAGCAGGTGGTCGCGCGGGCGCCCTCGTAGTGAGCGCGCGCGGAACGATCGACGTGCTCTTGTTCGAGGAGGGTAGGCCGGCGTCCAGGCTGCAGAACGCGGGGCGCTCGGGTCTCGCCCAACTGTCGAGCGTCGTGAAATTGGGCGAAGCCTGGTACGTGACTGCGCACTCCGATAGCCGCGCCTTGACCGTGCTCCGCATTGAGGATGGCCGCGTGGAGCGAATCGGCGAATACCCCGATGTTCCACTAGGGCGTGGCTTGACGACGAGCCTGGTGCGGGGCGCGCGCGGAGACGCGCTCGGCTTGTTGGTTCGCGCGGCCGGCCTGTACATTTACCCGATTGATCCCCGCACCGGTGACGTGTCCGGGCCCTTCGAGCTCAGTGCGTCGAGTCTCTCGCGCATGCCGAGTCCGTGCGGTGCAGACCCGGACGGATACGAGCTGAGCGACGCGCTCTCGATCCCACCCCACGTACATTTCTCCAGTCCGACGCAAGACCTTGAAGTGCGCATGGTGGAACCGCGGTTGGTTGCCTCCGCTCAAGGCGTATGCGTTCGCGGGATCGCGGCCGACTCCGCCATGCCCGTGAGCGCGTCGCGAGAGCCGGCGCACGGCCCGCGCGGGGCGCGAGATTACCCGGTTCCGTTGCTGGTAACTGATCACAGACCAGGTGGGCGCCGCTGGGCATTTGCCTGTCATTGAGCCCCTTTGGGGGTTTGCATTTTGTCGGACTACTGCTACGAAGAAGGTGTCCGCGTAGAGCGAGGCTGTCCCCCCCCCGGCCCCTTTACGCGGACACTATTTTTTGCGCCTTGGCGATTGGCCAGCCGCGCTAAATCGCTAGATTATCAGCGTTTTTCGAGCTTTTCCGCCATCGCTTGGCCGAGCTCGACGGAACGACGCGTGGCGGCATCGACGGCGTCGATCAGGGTGCGGCGGAGGCCACCGGACTCAAGCGTGTGCAAGCCCGAGATGGCGGTTCCCGCCGGGCTCGTGACCATATCCTTCAGCTTGCCGGGGTGCTCGCCCGTCTCGAGCAATAGCTTGGCCGAGCCGTACACCGTTTGCGCGGCGAGGAGCAGTGCCGTGTCGCGGTGCAGACCGACTTTGACGCCGCCGTCAGCGAGTGCCTCGATGATCAGCATGATGTACGCCGGGCCGCTGCCGGACAGTCCGGTCACGGCATCGAGCAGATACTCGTCCAGCACAACCGAGCGACCGACAGCGTCGAATAGTCCTCGCGTGAGCGCAATGTCTTCCGTCGTGGCTCGGCTGCCGGCCGCAATGCCGGTCGCGCCCGCCAGCGCGATGGCGGCGGTGTTCGGCATCGTGCGGATCACTCGCGCACCGGCCGGTAGTCGCGCCTCGAGCGCGCGAATCGGTACGCCGGCGGCTACCGAGATCACGAGCGTATCGGACGTGAATGCCCCGGCGAGCTGATCGAGCACCCGATCGATCACCTGCGGTTTGACGGCCAGCACGACTACGTTGGCCCACGCGACGAGCTCCGCGTTGTCGACGTGAGTCTTGATGCCGTGACGCTGTTCGAGCTCCTGTAGATGATCGCTGCGGACGTCGCTGGCACGCAGCTGCTCGGCGCGCACTGTTTTCGAGGCGAGCAAGCCACGGATCAAAGCTCCCGCCATGTTGCCAGCTCCGAGCATGCCAATCCGCTTGTCTTGCATCGCCGTCTCCTTCGGGCTCTCTCTACCACACGCGAAAAGCAGTCAGGGCAGCGCGTACTTCGAGCGCGTCTCGGCAGGCGATTGCTCCTTCGGGCAAGGCGCGCGTGTCGCTCGGGCTAAACCAGATCGCTCGCGCGCCGACTGCGCGGGCGCCTTCGACGTCCGCCTCCCACGAGTCACCGACATGCACGATGTCCCCCAGCGCGACGCCGAGCTCGCGCGCGGCATGAACGAAAATGCGCTGGTCGGGTTTGTCGATGCCGAGACGCCCGGAGTCGACGATCGCGTCGAAGCTCGAGGACTCGCCGAGTTCGTCGATCAACTCGGCCATGTGCCCCTCGGAGTTCGAGATGATAGCCACGCGCACGCCCCGCGCGTGTAGCTCCGACGCCAGCTCGAACATCCCCGGGATTCGCTTGCGCCATAGGTTTCGTCTCGGCTGCTCTTGCCACAGCCAGTCGGCGATCCGTTGTTCGAGCGCCTGATCCGGCCCGGCCCCGGGGACGTGCAAGCCGCCCGCACGCAGGAACGCGAGGACGGTTTGTTGCCAAGCAAAGCGATGACCTTGAGTTTTGGCGACGCCGTACGCTCGCCACGCCTCCAGGTCCGCCGCGCGTGACGCAGCCGGGTCGAGCTCTGCGCCTTGCTCGCGCACTCGCTCCGCCAAAAATTGGTGGTCGAGCTCCGCGAGTGTTTGTCCGTAGTCGAAAGTGACCGCGCGTTCTGTCATGGTTATTCAATCAGTGTACGCAACTTTTCGAGAAAACTCTTCTGTTGGGGTTGCACGTCCTCGCCGAGCTCGCGGCCGAGCTCCTCGATCAACGAGCGTGCCTTCTCGGTCAAGCGCGAGGGCACTTCCACGCCCACTTCCACGAGTTGGTCGCCGCGCCCGCCGCGGATGCGATAGGGAAAGCCTTTCCCACGCACGCGCAGGATTGCGCCGGACTGCGTGGATGGCGGAACGCGCACCTTCAACTTACCTTCCAGACTCGGCACGTCGATCTCGCCGCCGAGCGCGGCCTGCGCGAATGTGATGGGGACTTTGCACACCACGTCGTCGCCGACACGCCGAAAGAATGGATGCGCCGCGACCTCAATCACGAGCTCCAGGTTGCCAGGCGGCTTTTCGGGGCGTAGGCGATTTCCAGCCTGATTGACGACGCGTGTAGCGCCGTGCTCGGTGCCCGCCGGTATCTCCACCGACAGCGTTCGTTCGCTTTGCGCGACGCCGCGACCTCCGCAGCGCCGACACGGTTGCACGGCGATCTGTCCGGAACCGCGGCAGCGCGAGCACGTGCGTTCGACCGCGATGGGCAAGAGCGCTTGCTGGAAGCGCACTCGTCCGCGTCCACCGCAGGCCGAGCAGGTCTCCACGCGCGTGCCTGGTTCGGCACCCTTGCCGGCGCAAGCATCACAGGTGTCGAGACGTTCGTAGCTCACGTTTCGCTCGCAACCGAGCGCGGCTTCCTCGAACGTGAGCTCGAGCGTCTTACGCAGGTCGCCGCGATCACCCGTGCGAATGCCGAACGCGCCCAGCAGATCACCGAAGATCTCGTCGATGCCCGCAAAGTCGCTGAAGTCGACGCCGGGTACCGCGCCGGGGCGGAACGCCGCCTCGCCGTAGCGATCGAACGCCGCGCGTTTGTCGGCGTCGCTCAAGATCTGGTGTGCGAGATTCGCCTCTTTGAAGCGCGTGGAGGCATGAGGATCACCCGGATTCTTGTCCGGGTGGTGCAGGGCCGCCAAGCGCCGGAAGGCCGACTTGATGTCGGCGTCCGATGCGTTGCGCTCGACGCCGAGCACCTCGTAGGGATCTCGCACGCGCTACGTTTAGCATGTTTCGTCGGCCATTCGTGGCTGGCGCGCTCGCACTTGGAGAAGTTCCGCCCGGCGACTACTCTGCTCGAGGACATGAGCTCGGACTCGGACGACGACCGCAGACGGGCCTATCGCGCGCCGATAGAGCTCAAGGTCGAGTACAAGCGGCTCAACACGTTCTTCGCCGACTACACCAAGAATATTTCGCGTGGCGGCACTTTCATCGGAACCGACAAGCCGCTGCCCATCGGAACCGAGTTCGTATTCGCGCTCGGCGTGCCGAACATGACCGAGCCCCTGCGCCTGCGCGGCAAGGTCATCTGGACGACGCCGGCGGAAGAAGCGACTAAAGCCAACCCGAGTGGCATGGGCATCGAGTTCCAATACGACCGAGGCGAACGCGAACAGAAAGAGGGTGTGGTCGAGCGACTCTTGTCGCTCGAACTCGGCGAGCACTTGGCAGAAAAACTTCTGGGCCGAAAGCCACAGGGGTAAGACCCGAAAGTCGATGAGCGGGGGCTCTGCTCCCGGCCCCGGGAGTTGCGGCTCAGGGCACGACGACGTTCGGGGGTAGCTTGAGATCCGGCGCCGTGTGCGCGCGCATCGCGAGCAGATCGCGAGCGATAGTCACTTCCACCAGATCGATGGTCGAGCTCTTGGCGACTTGCTCGAGCTCTCCGCGCATTTCGTGCCCTCCGGAGAGCTTGGCCATCGCGCCGTAGAAGACCGCTTCAGTGCGCTCGCTCGCGTCGTGCGCGGCTGCGGCGAGCTCTTGATCGCTGAGTCTTCCGCGCGCCCACGCGCGGAGCTTGGCGGGCCAGCCCGCGTTGTCGTCGATGGCTGCGAAAGCTTCCTCCGCGGTGCCGTCGCTCGGCACCCCCAGTCGTCTTTCGACGAGTTGGAGCCATAGCGCGACGTACACGAGGTCGTCAGGTCCGAGTCCGGCCTGTAGCGCGCGTTGCGCGGCGACGCGAGCCGCTTTGAGATCAGAGTAAGTGAGGGCGCGCCTTGCGGCATCGAGCACGGTGGCAGTCAGTTGTCGCGGGTCGTTGTTGGATGCCTCGTACGCTCGCTCGGTTGCTCGACGCGTGCCGCGGGTGTCGCCATAGTGCTCGAGAATGCGCGCGAGCAGTCGCTCGGCATGAGCTTGACCCGGCCCAGAGTGTGTCGCCTTCAATGCATCGACGACACGCGCCAGAGCCGAGTTCAGCGCGACTGCGCCATGCGCGCTGTCGCCGCGGTCGCGGTACACCTCGTACTCCACGTTCAGCGCGTCGGATTCTGCGAGCGCATCGCCGCTCCCGCGCGCCAGATCGGCTGCTTTCTCCAGGGTGTCGATGGTCTCGCCGGAGCTCTGCTGGCGCTCGATCGAGGCCAAAGTCATCAGCGCGTCGAACGAAGGTTCCGCGCCTGCGGCCGCGCGCACCAAAGGCAGCGCGCGCGCGAGGTCACCGTGCCGTGTTTCGAGCGCTCCCATCACGTAACGGAGCCGCGCGGCGCTCGGTTGCACCTTGTCGATGTTCGCCTTCGACTCGGCTTGAGCGAGGATGATTTGCGCATGCTCGAAGGTGCGACGCGCCGATGCCAGCTGGTCGAGTTCGTCCTCGGACACTAGAGCTTTGGCGACGATGTTCATCGCGTAGCTGACGTTGTCCGCTCCCGCGTCCTTGCTGAGCGCGGGAGTGAGCACGAGCGGCGCGGCCTCCGCCATACCATGGTTGATCAATTCCCCAGCGAGCGGCACGGTGCCGCGTAGCGAGCCCGGCTCGCTACGGAACAGCTCGAGCGCCGAGCCCCAGGCCGCTGCGGCCATCAGATCCGAATCCACGATCTCGTCAGCTCGCCCTAGGCGCTGGGTCGAATCGAAAAACTGAAATAGATCGTTCCAGGCGTCGGCATCGGAGCCTTCGCTCGCGCGGCTCAGACGATCACGCAAGTCGGGTGTGATGATGCGACCGAGCTCGGCGTGGTCGGCGCTCTCGAGCGCGCCTCGCGGATCGCCATGGCGCAGGTAGAGTGCGACCAGTGTCAAGCCGCCGCCACGCAGGGCACGGTAGGCCTCGAACGCTTCGTCGCGGTCAGCGCTCGACTTGATCTGGGAATCGGCCGCGTTCGATTCCAGCGCGAGGCGCAACCAGGACACCGTGCGATCGCGCGCCGCTTCGAGTAGCCCTGGGCTCGTGTCGAGCAGCGAGCGTTCGATGGCCGCCTTCAGATCGGCGCTAGCGGATTGCATAGGCCCTTTGCTGTGCATGGCCTTGCTGAAACGAGCCATGGCGTCCAAATGGCCGTCGACCTCCCGCTGCTCGCTCCCTGCGGGCACGCGCTCCCTGAGCATGCCGTACAGTGTGAACGCGTAGCCATCGCGTCCACGGCGCGCAACCTCGGCAGCGCCTTCACGCAGCACCGGCGCGCTGCCGTCGATCGCTTCTCTCCGGAATTCACCAGCGCGCATCAAGTAGAAAGCGCCGGTCAGCGCGGCCAGGCCCGCGTCGCGCTGACCCGCGTCAAAGCGCGCTTTGGCATGGGCCAGCTGCCGCTGCACTACCCCGACCAGGATCGAGGCGCGCTCGGGGGAGTCGTCGCTCGTAACCAGCACTTGATACAGCTGCTCAGCGAATGCTTGGTCGTCCACGGCGCGCGGCGCGATCGAGCTTGCGTGCGTGGGCCCTACCGCTGGCGTGCGCATGCGCGGCCCCGCGGGACCGCACGCGCTGAGCGCGCCCGACAGGAGCAGTGTCGGTGCGAGCTGGTTGAGAACGCGTGCGAGCCGGCCAGAACGGAGCATTGCGCTCCAGTCTATACGCGTGACGCGAACCCTGCACGTGCCCTTCCTGGGCGCGGGGCAGGCGAAGCGCGCTGAATCGTCTCTAGAATGCGAAGTCGGCGTGCAGCTCGAGGGCGCTCACTTTGCCGTCCGCCAAGTGGCCGCCGATCGGGAAGATATAACCGATGCTCGGCGTGATCTTGGGTTTCTTACTGAAGCTAACACCCAGGCGCGGCTCGAACACGAATTGCCAGCGTGAGGAGGGCGTCGCGCCCTGGGCCGAGTTGTACTCGATGGTGTTGATCGCCTTCCATGCGAGCCAAGCGTCCGCCGCAGGCACGAGCGTCACTTTGGGGCTGACCGGCACGTCGTAGCTCAGGCCGGCGAAGGTGACCTCACGGAAAGCGATGCGCTTGCCGGTGAACGTACCGCCTGCGGCCGTGGGATCGAGCACGCTGGGGGGTGCGCTCGAGGTTTGAATCGGCACGATCAGTTTGACGTCCCCGTGGACTTGCAGGGCTTGGCGTTCGTAGTGAATACCGCCCGCCAGCACGATCGGCAGTCGTTTCGGGTCGAACAGTTCTTCGTCCCGATAGCCCGAGGCGGCGTCCGCCATATACTGCAGGCGCCTCTGCGCGTTGCGCGAGGCCGCGTTGGCATCGGCCGAATAGGGACTGACGTCACCTTGCGCAATCGGAATGCCGATGCCAATCATGAGTGGCATTTGCAAGCGGGGCTGGATCTCCACGCGATACTCGCCGGTCAGCTCCGGCGCACCGAAGGCCTGACTTCGCACGCTCGTGCCGGAACCCGAGCCGTAGAGCAGACGCTCGCTGCCGAAGGTCCACGGAATGCGCAACCCCGCGCTGACAGTCGGCGAGAAGTCGTAGCGGCCGCCCGCCATGAACGTGAAGGCCGTTGTCTTGCCGGTGTAGCCGTACGACAGCGTCGTCAGCGTGGGTCCCGGCACGGGCGCTTGCCCGAAACCGATCAAGATGTCGGCGAACAAGACGAGCTTGTCGCGCGCGCGCACCGGAACGACGACCTGCGCAGCCTCGTCGGCGTCACTATCCGACTTGTCGCCCTTGTCGTCCTTGTCGCCTTTGGGCTTGCCGTCCTCGCCCTCCGACGGCTTTGGCCTGTCGCTGGTCTCGGTATTGGCCGGGTCGCCGGAGTCCATCGAGGCGCCGCCGCCCTTCTTTCCGTCGTCGTCCTTGCCCTTGGCGAGAGCCGTTCCACCCGCCAAAATCATCATGATCGTTACAGCGATGGCATGCCGCATGCGAAATACTCCCGGGTTTGCGGCGCCGACGCTAACACGCTCGCGGCCGAACGCGGTAATATCGTTCGAGCTGTGAGCCCGCCGCGATGAACGACGTCCCCGCTCGGCCACCACCCAAACGACTGGCCGACTTCGAGATCACGCGTCGGCTGGGTGCCGGCGGGATGGCCGAGGTCTTCCTGGCCAAAAAGCGCGGCGCGGAGGGCACCTTCAAATTACTCGTTTTGAAGCGCATTTTGCCGGCGTACGGCTCATCGCGTCGCTTTCGAACGATGTTCGCAGAGGAGGCGCAGCTCGCGACGCGCCTCAATCATCCCAACATCGTCCAGGTCTACGATTTTCAGGACTATGGAGAAGAGGGGCAGCTCCTCAGCATGGAGTACGTCGAGGGTCCTGACCTTCGCAAGTTGATGCGAGCCGCTCAGGCGAAGACGCTGAGGATTCCGCCATATCTGTCGGCTTACATCATTGCAGAAGTCGCGAAGGGGCTGCACTACGCGCATGAGCGCAAAGACGAAGCCGGCAAACCGATCGACATCGTGCATCGCGACGTCTCGCCGCAGAACATCCTGCTCAGCTACGACGGCGCCGTGAAAATAGCCGATTTCGGCATCGCGTCGGCGAACCTGTTCCGTGAGGAGCCGGGCGTGTTGAAGGGCAAGACGGCGTACATGTCGCCGGAGCAAGCGCGCGGTGAGCGCGTTACGCGACGCACGGACATTTATTCTCTCGGCGTAGTTTTCTACGAGTTGCTCACGCAGCGCCTGCTGCACGGGAGCGCCGAGGGACAGGAGCTGCTCGAGGCGGTGCGCATCGGGCAAGTGGAACCGCCAAGCACTTATGTGCGCGAGCTGCCCGGCGAGCTCGAAGAGATCGTGATGCGGGCGCTCGCCAAGAATCCCGACGATCGATTTCCGAACGCGCGTGAACTGGCCGCCGCAGTGAGCCGTGCGCTCCTGCAAAAGCAACAGCTGATCGACGCTCACGAGGTGGAGACGCTGATCTTCGAGCTCGTCGGTCGTGAGCAGGCTCCTGCGAGCGAAGCCGTGGGCTCCGAGTCGCGCGGCGAGTCGCGCCTTGGCAGCGACGTGGCGGACAATTTGTCGTCGATCGCCCCCGGCGTGGGCACGGCCGGCAGCGAGCTGAACGACGAGAAAACAGGCCCCGGTCGCCCTGCGCGTGGCGCGAATCGCGGTCAGGTCGGGAGGGAAGTTCGTCATGTCGCGGTCGTGACGCTGCGTTTGCATGGCTTCGAACAGCTGGTCGAGGCCGTCGGGCGACATCAAGCGTTGCGCGTGTTCGATCAGATGCGCGCAACGCTGGGCGAGGTGGCATTTCGTCGTGGCGCGCGCTGGGCATGGGACGTACCCGTCGCGTCGCCCGGTGAGGAAGCCGCACAGAGCACGGCAGGTCGCGCGATCGTGGGCTTGATGGCGAACCCCGCACGCGCACCGTTCGACGCCGTGTGGCTGGCCATCG
>DASXKQ010000127.1:0-7374 GCA_036496745.1 Polyangiaceae bacterium | reverse complement strand
CGAGTGGCGCATCGCGGCGGTCGAGAAACGCTACGCGAGCGGTGACAGCGAGGCGACGCCGGATATCAACTGGCTCGCTTTCGAGCTCCGGCGGGCGCGCCAGGCGTTGACCAAAATCCTAGCGCTCGCACAGGAAGACGCGGTCGAGTCGCAAGCCAAGCACATTCGCTTCGCGGCCAACGAGGCGCTCGGCGTCTACGAGCCCAAGGATGCGACGACGGCGCTTGGCCAGAGCCTCAAAGAATGAGCCGCTTCCCCGCTGATTTCGTGTGGGGCGCCGCGGCCGCCTCCTACCAGATCGAAGGCGCTGCGTACGAAGGGGACAAGGGCCTCTCGACCTGGGACATGTTCTGCAAGAAACCCGGCATGGTCTGGCAGGGGCAGAGCGGGGACGTCGCATGCGACCACTTTCATCGCTATCGCGAGGACGTGGCCTTGATGAAGGAGCTCGGCCTGCGCGCCTACCGGCTGAGCGTGTCTTGGCCGCGCGTTTTGCCGGAGGGCGTCGGTAAAGTGAGCGCGGCGGGCTTGGATTTTTACGACCGCTTGGTGGACGAGCTACTCGCCGCGGGGATCGCGCCCTGGGTGACCCTCTTTCACTGGGACTACCCGCTCGCGCTCTATCACCGCGGCGGTTGGCTCAATCGCGACACGGTAGAGTGGTTCGGCGAGTACGCCCACTTGATCGCCGGCAAGCTCGGCGATCGCGTCGAGCAGTGGATGACGCTCAACGAGCCGCAGGTTTTCATCGGCGCCGGCCACCATGAAGGTCGCCATGCGCCGGGCGACAACTTGCGCTTCGCGGAAGTACTGCGCGCCGGCCACCACGCGCTCCTCGCGCACGGCCGGGGCGTGCAAGCGATCCGCGCGGGGAGTCTGCGACCGGTGCGCGTCGGGTTCGCACCCGTCGGGCTGCCCAAGATCCCGAACAACAACAGCCCGGAGAACATCGAAGCCGCTCGTCGCGCCGCCTTTGCAGTCACCGCCGAGACGGCTTGGACCAACAGCTGGTGGATGGATCCGGTCTTCTTGGGTGACTACCCGCAAGAAGGGCTCGAGTTCTTCGGCGCGAGCGTGCCCGAGATCCGCGACGGCGACATGAAGCTCATCAGCGAGCCCGTCGATTTTTGCGGGGTCAATATCTATCAGGGTGATCGCGTGCGCGCGGGCGAGAAGGGGCCCGAGGTCGTCAAACCGGAGGTCGGCTTCCCGATCACGGCATTCGAATGGCTGGTCACGCCCGAGGCGATCTACTGGGGGCCGCGCTTGTTCTGGGAGCGCTACAAGAAGCCGATCGTGATTACCGAGAACGGCATCTCGTGCCGCGACTGGGTTTCACTCGACGGCAAGGTGCACGACCCGGCGCGCATCGACTTTACCGAGCGTCACTTGCTCGAGCTCGCGCGCGCGCTCGAAGACGGCGTGCCGGTACAAGCGTATTTCCACTGGTCGTTCATCGACAATTTCGAGTGGGCGCACGGCTACAAACATCGCTTCGGCTTGGTTTTCTGCGACTTTCCGTCCGGCCGCCGCGTGCCCAAAGACTCGGCCTATTGGTACCGCGACGTGATCGCGAGCGCAGGCCGAAACCTCGGCCGCCCATCCGGAGTTTGACGCGCTCTGACGCAGCGTGGCGCGCCGCGCGCGTTCGATTCGGGATTTCAAATCACCCCCACGGTTTATGCGGGATCTCGGAACGAGACACGCCGGAGAGATGACCATCTCATGACGTCGGTGGCAACGCTCGCGCGCTAGGTTTTGAGGATGACCGAAGCGCGCTTGGCGCCCCGCTCCCATCGGATAGTCCTGCTCAAGTCCGTTCCTTTCTTTGCCGTGCACCTGGTCGCCGTCGCCCTGGTCTGGCGCCTCGGCTGGTCCTGGTCGGGGCTCGGCCTGGCTTTGGGTCTGTACGCCCTGCGCATGTTCGGCGTCACGGGCGGCTACCATCGCTATTTCTCGCACCGCTCGTACCGGACGAGCCGCGTGTTTCAATTCGTGCTCGCCCTGCTGGCGATGAGCAGCGTGCAAAAGGGCGTGCTGTGGTGGGCATCGCACCACCGCGCGCACCACAAGTATTCGGACGGTCCTGAAGACGTGCACTCGGTCGTGCAAGACGGTTTTTGGTGGAGCCACGTGGGCTGGATCCTCTCGAACCGGTACGACGACACGGATCTGGAGCGCGTGCGCGACCTCGCTCGCTATCCCGAGTTGCGTTTGCTCGATCGCGTCCATTTGCTGGTGTCCGTCGCGTTCGCCGTGCTGACTTACGCGCTCGGCGGCCTCTGGGGGCTGACCTGGGGCTTCTTCGTGTCGACCTCGCTCTTGTGGCACGGCACGTTCACGATCAATTCGCTCACACACACCTTCGGCAAGGCGCGTTACGTTACCGGTGAGCAGAGCAAGAACAACTTTTTCCTGGCGCTGATCACGCTCGGTGAAGGCTGGCACAACAACCACCACTATTATCAGCGCGCGGCGAGCCAGGGGTTCTTCTGGTGGGAAGTCGACATCACGTTCTACGTGCTCAAGGTGCTGGAGTTTTTCCGGATCGTGTGGGACGTGCACACTCCGCCCGCGCACGTCCGCGACTCCAATCGTGTGCCGCTGCCGGGCGCTCTTGCCGTGGCCGCGGTCCCGGTGCCGCCGCTGGTCGAACCGGCCGAGTAGTTACTCGTCCAGCACTTGACGCACGCGACGCGCGAGCTCTTCCGTCGAATACGGCTTGGGCAAGAATTGGAAGCTTGCCGCGTCGAGGCCCATGCGCGAAAATTCCGAACCGGTGTAGCCGGATACGAACAGCACCTTCGCGTGCGGGTTGCCTTGGGACAGTTGCTCGATCACGCTCGGTCCGGAGCTGCCCGGCATCACCACGTCGGACAAGAACAGATCGATGCGGCTCGGGTGGTGTGAAGCGACTTCGATCGCTTCGTCCCCGTGGGTGGCGACGAGCACGGTGTAACCCTGGGCGCGCAGAATACGCGCGGTGAGCTGACGCACCGCGGGGTCGTCCTCGATCAGCAGCACGGTTTCGCTGCCGCGCGGGAGGAAGCTCGCTAGCTCGCCGCCAACGCTTTCCAGGGCAAGGGCCGTGCAGGGCAGCTCGATGTGAAAGGTGGTCCCTTTGCCGAGCTCGCTGGCAATTGCGATCGTCCCGCCCGCCCGCGTCACGATCGCGAGACAGGTGGAGAGGCCGAGGCCGGTGCCCTTGCCCTGGCTCTTGGTCGTGAAGAACGGCTCGAACGCGCGCTCGCGAACTTCTTGGGGCATGCCGACGCCGCTGTCGCTTACCTCGAGCTCGACCTTGCCGCTCGGGCCCGACCGGGTGCAGACGCCCAGCCTGCCGCCATGGGGCATCGCGTCGCGCGCGTTGACGGCCAAGTTCATCAGCAGCTGCTCGCACTGGACGACGTCCATCAGGACCGTCGACTGTTCGGCGTTTGCCTCGATCGAAAGAGCGATGTCCTCGCCCACCACGCGGCGTAGTAGCTTGCCGACGTTCTCCACCACGCGGTTGATGTCGATCACCTTCGGATTGACGACCTCCTTGCGCGCGAAGATCAAGAGCTGCCGCGTGAGCGACGACGCGCGCTGCGCGGCGGAAGAGATCTGCTCGAGCGGCTCGATGGCGGAGTGCTCGGGATTCAAGCTGAGCCGGGCCAGCTCGCTGTAGCTTAGGATGACCGTGAGCAGATTGTTGAAATCGTGCGCGATGCCGCCCGCCAAGCGCCCGGTGGCTTCCATTCGTTGGCTGTGCATGAGCTGCTCTTCGAGCTCGTGGCGACGCGTGATATCGATGCAAATGCCCGCCATCGTCGCGGGTTTGCCGGCACGGTCGACGAACGTGCGTCCGCGACACTCGACCCAGCGCAGACCGCCGCCGGCATGCACGACGCGATGCTCGAACTGTAGCTCGAGGGTCGCGCCGGACTTTGCCGCCGCGATGGCGCTCGCGACGCGCTCGCGATCCGCGGGATGGACGTAGCCGATCCAGTCCGCGCCCTTGCCGCTGAAGCTGCCGGGTTCGAGGCCGAAGATCTTGTAGATCTGCGGCGTCCACACGGCCTGGTCCGTCGCAACGTCGTAGTCCCAAGCGCCCATGGTGACTGCGTCGAGCGCAAACATCAGCCGTGCGTGACTACGCTCGAGCTCTGCCTCCGCGACTCGCCGCGCGGTGAAATCTTGAATCGTAACCACGCGCATCGGACGCCCATAGAACACGATCGGATGGGAAGACGACTCGGCGTAGCGGCGTTCGCCGGACTTGGTGATCAGCGTCACGATGCTCGTTTGCGTGCCACTCGGCACCATCATGCTTTCGCGCACGGCGTCGCGATCCTCCGGCGCGATGAAGATCATGCCGTCCTGATCGACGATTTCTTCGCGGGTGTATCCGAGCAGCTCGCTAAACGCGTGATTGACCTCGCGCACTACGCCCTGCTCGTGAATCAGGATTGCCTCGCGAGCCGCGCTGGCGAGAGCGCGAAATCGCTCTTCACTCTCGCGTAACACGCGAGATGCCGGATCCTCCGCTCTCATTCTCTAGAAACGTAACTTTCCGCGCAATCCGATGCAAGCGCTCGAGGTCCGCGCACTTTCTGCAAAGTCGGTACAGCGCGCCGTTTGTCCATCCAGTCATGGTTGTCGGGAGGGGTTCTCTCGCGTGGTTCTCAAGGGTTAGCGCCTTTCTCGATTGGCGGTGGCTGCTGACTGGGCTAAGCGCTGCAGGTGGCTCAAAATCGCATCTCCTTCGAACCGGCGACGTTTGGCCGATCCATCAAACGCTTGATCCTGGCGGTGGCGGCCTTGATCGCGCTCGTTTTCCTGCTCGACGCAACACTGATTCGCATCGATGCGTCTCATGTTGGGATCCGAGTGAAGCTCGCCGGGAGCGCGCGCGGCGTGCAGGACATTCCAGTGGTGACCGGCTGGGTATTTTACAACCCGTTGATCGAGCAGGTGGTGTCCTTCCCGACCAGTGTGCAGAACGTGATCTGGACGGCGTCGGCGAACGAGGGTCGTCAGGTCGACGAATCGATCACGTTTTCTTCGCAAGAGGGCGTGAATATTACGGCCGACATTGGGCTGTCATTTCATATCGATCCCGGCAAGGCGCCGCACCTGTATCTGCGCTTTCACCAGCCTGATCTACTGCTGTTGGCCGATGGTTACGTGCGCAACGCGGTGCGCGAGGCGTTCAACGACGTGGCATCGCGCATGGCCGTGCAAGACATCTACGGCGCGGGCAAGGGCAAGCTGGTAGCGGACGTGTCCAGCAAGCTGCGCGACGCGCTTGGCGCGGATGGATTCCTGATCGACCAGCTGACGATCAACGGCGCGCTGCGCCTGCCGACGAACGTCGCAGACGCCATCAACCGCGCGATGGAGGCCACGCAAAACGCGATCCAAGCCGAGAATCGAGTGCGCCAAGTGCGGGCAGAGGCCGACCAAAACATCACGCAGGCGCACGGTGCCGCCGAAGCCGCTCGGCAACGCGCCAACGGTGAAGCAGATGCCGTGCTGATTCGCGCGCGCGCTGATGCACGAGCCAACGAGATCATCCGGCTTTCGACGACCGGGACCGTGCTTCAGTACCGTGCGATCGAGCACTGGGACGGCAAGTTGCCGATGATGACCGGTGGCGAGAAACTGCCGCTTCTGACATTCGACACGAGCCGGGTCGCGCTCAACGACGCGGACCGTGAGAAAAAACTGCGGGCGCTTTTGGCCGAGGACAAGAACGTGCAGTCGGCGCCCACAGCCGATGCCGACAAGGCCAAGGAAGAATCGCCGGCTGCGGCTGCGCCGTCGGCGTCCGCGCCGGCACCAGCGCCGTCCGCGCCGGCGCCGCCTGCGCAGTGAGTAAGTTTTTCTCGTTGACTACACGAGGCCGAACGCCAGATTCAGCGCGAGCGCGAGCACGACGGTGTTGTACACGAACGAAAGGAGCGTGTGCGCGAGGGTCGCTCGGCGCAGTTGGCGGCTCGTGATCGTGACGTCCGAGGTTTGAAAACACATGCCGAGCGTGAGCGAGAAGTAGGCGAAGTCGAGCGCGTCCGGTGGCAGGCCGCCGGGAAATTCGAGGCCGCCTTGGCCCTCGTCGTCGTCGCGGTAATAGAGGTGAGCGTAGCGTAGCGCGTAGGCCGTGTGGGTCAGCAGCCAGGCCGTGATCACCGCGCCCAAGCACAGCGCGCACAACACCGCGAATGCCGTCCCGTTCGGCGCGATCGAGTGCGCATGTCGCAGCACGAAGCCGGCGGCGAACAAGCTCACCGTATTGCCGAGCAAGACGAGCAGCCAGACCAGCGTGCGCCCGGGGTCCTCGCCGGCAGCGAGGTGGCAGGTGTCTTCGGCGCGTTCATTTAGGATGCGCCACCAAACGCGAGCAAGCAGCGTGAGCCCGGCCGCGTTCCAGCCCGAGAGCAGGTGCACGGTCCAGCCGAGACTCGGGAGCCCGCGGCCGATCAAGCTACCGACGACTACGCCCACCAGCACGCTGGTGATCAAGCGGCGTGCCGCCGAGGTCTTCGAATGAGGAGACATACGAGCGTCGAGGCTAGTACACCACCCCGCGCGAATCGACGTTACAGTGTCTTATCGCCGCGCTGCCAGTTGGCCGGGCAGAGCTCGCCGGTTTGTAGTGCTTGCAGGGTCCGTACGACCTCGCTTGCGCTGCGCCCGACGCTCAGGTCGTTGGCGCTGGCGAAGCGAATGATTCCCTCCGGATCCACGATGAACGTGGCCCGCAGCGCGACGCCGTCCGCGTGCAGGATGCCGAGCGCGCTCGACAGTTCCCGCCGTGTGTCGGCCAGCATGGGGAAGGGGAGCGCGCGCAGATCCGCGTGATCCTTGCGCCAGGCCAGGTGCACGTAGTGCGTGTCGATGCTGGCGCCGAGTAGCTGTGCGCCGTGCTCCTTGACCGCCGCGTAGTGGTTGCCGAAATCCGCGATTTCGGTGGGGCAGACGAAGGTGAAGTCCATCGGCCAAAAGAACACCACCAACCATTTCCCTGGAAAGCTCTCGGCGCTCAGTGTGGTGAACTCCGCGCCCGGCTCCAGGCTCACGACGCTGGTCAAATTGAAACGTGGAAAACGATCGCCGACGGTCAGCATGGGGGCTCCTTTAAATTGATCTAACTTTAGACTTAGTCTAACCGCGGATGACGCAAATGCAAGCCGAGCCGCGCGTACGACATCAGCTTTTTTTTCCGCCCTTGCGCTTGCCGCGCAGCACCACTTGGTATTCGCGCACGTCGAGTCCGGGCAGCGCGCTCGTGCGCCGCACGTCGAGCGCCGTCCAAGGTACGTCCAGAATCTCGCCCGTGTCGTCGTCGAGAAAATGATGGTGGGGTTCGAGCTTGGGGTCGAACACCACGTT
>DASXKQ010000126.1:0-3729 GCA_036496745.1 Polyangiaceae bacterium | reverse complement strand
TTCGTGAATCGACGCCCAAGCTAAAGATCAGCGTGATTGATCGTGGTCCTGTCCTCGACGAAGTCCGGGCTCGCTCGCTCGCAGATCAGGTCGTTCCCACATCGGATCGTGCTCTGTTGAAGGGGGTCGTGGAGCGCGCGGACCTCACCGTGCTCGCCTGTCCCGTCCGCGTCATCGTTGCTGAACTGCCGCAACTGCTGGATTGGTGCCGAATGCTCACGGATTGCGGCTCGACCAAGCGTGAGATCGTCGCTGCGGCCCAGCTCGCGACGCGTCGCGAGCAGTTCGTAGCTGGACATCCCATGGCGGGTGGACCGCAGGGCGGCCTTGCCAACGCGCGCGCGGATCTGTTTCGCGGCCAAAGCTGGCTCTTGTGCTCGGAGGGCAGCGCCCTCGAAGCGGTTCGCACTGTGGAGGAGCTCGTAGCCACGCTCGGCGCGCGAGCCGTACACATGAGCGCTGAGGCGCACGATCGCTCGGTCGCGCGCACGAGCCACGTGCCACAAATTCTCGCCAGCGCCTTGGCTGTTCTCGTGGACGACTCCGACGCGGCGGCTGCCGCCGGCCCGGGTTTTCGCTCTGCCACACGTCCGGGCGGGGGGGAGGAAGCCATGTGGCGTGACATCTTCGCGAGTAACGGCGATGAGGTTGCCTCTGCCCTCTCGGCTTTGCTCTCGAGACTGGAACTCGTGCGGGACGAGCTCGCGGAGCAACCCGCTAAGCTCGAGGCCGTGCTTCAGCTCCTGAGCCAGGCGAGGGCGGCTCGCGCCCGCACCTGACACGCGGCATCGCTGCCGCGCAGTGAGCCAGACTGTGCCGCCGCGAAGGTTGATTGCTTGGTCAAATCAATGGGTTACCATTTGGCTCGAAGCCTGCCTTTGGAAGCTCACGGATGACCGCGCGTTGGCGCATGGTTCGCCTGCTGTTGGCAATCGTTCTGGTTGTCTGGCTAGCAGTGTCTTGCGCGCTGAATCCTCAGCCGGACCTTCCGGGCGCGTCCGCGGCAGCACCCCCGCCGTCAACCGGTGGGACGATGAGTGGCACCGGTACTGGCGGTGGAGGCGGAAGCATACTCGTCGGCGGCGGCGGAGTGGGCGGCGCTAGCGTGGCCGGATCGAGCTCGTCTGGCGAGGCCGGAGAATCAGCGGTTGGTCAAGCGGGCGCGCGCTGAACTTCAGCTTGCGCCTGGCCGCGCCAAGTATTGATCGAGCACGTTCGAGATCAGGTCCGCCAAGATCCCGTCTGCTACTCGCAAGCGACGGCTGAGTTCACGCGCTAGATTTAAGACAATCAGCGCGTAGGAACGAAGATCGTGGCGGTAGAGGGCGTCGAGATCCGCGGCTGTTATGCGCAGAAGTCGCGAGGGCGCGAGAGCGCGCACGGTTGCCGAGCGAGGCTGTATATCCACGATACTCATCTCGCCGAACCAGTCTCCCGGGCCAAGTAGTGCCACGCGAGCTTCGGTCTTTCGTTTACTTTTCTTGAGCACCTCCATCTCGCCGTCGATGACGACGAACATGGCGCTCGCTTCATCACCCTCGTGGAAAACGGCGTCGCCGGCTGCGGGCGTATGCACACTGAGCGTGCTCGCTAGATGTTGCAGTACCTCGTCACTGAGCGCGCCGAAGAGGCCGATGTTGCGAAGCTCAGAAGCCGTGAGGGTCGAGGACGGCGCGCCGCTCATGGTCAAAGACTCTTGTTGAAGACGATTCGCGGCCGAGCTGGCCCGGCGTAATCTTCGACTTGCGTGACGGTCCAGCCCGTCGCGCGGTGGAATGCGATCGACCCTTCGTTGCCGGTGGTCGTGATGGCCTTTAAGCGGGTGCACCCCGCGCCGCGCGCGTCCTCCTCGAACGTTTGATAGAGGACTTTGCCGACGCCGCGCCGTCGATAATCCGGATGAATGCCGACGAGATGGACATAGCCGGTCTTAGGTGGCCCAGGCGCGATGAAGCCCAGCAGGAAGCCGACCAAGATCCCGTCGTGCTCGACGACACGCGCCATGGCTCCGAGTTCATAGAAGAAGATCGGATGCGCGAGCGCCGTGGTCGGGCCACCCCACCAGCGGTCGATGATCTGAACGATGTGATCGTAGTCTTGTTTGCCGAGGGGGCGGGTGATCATGGCGGCTGCGCGATCCGGTCCGGGCTCGCTTTGTGAAGCGTAACACGCATTTCGGCCGTACGGTGGCGTCGTGCGTTGACGTCGGCTATCTGTCGCACATGCCGAACGAGATTCGCATCGCGCCGTCGATCTTGAGCGCAGATCTCGGGCGCCTGGCCGACGAAGTGCGAGCTGCGGAAGCCGCGGGAGGGGACTGGATCCACGTTGACGTGATGGATGGGCGCTTCGTCCCAAATATCACGCTCGGGCCGTTGATCGTACGCGCAGTTCGCGATGCAACCAAGCTTCCGGTCGACGTTCACCTGATGATCGTCGAGCCCGAAAAATACATAGATGCCTTCGCCGACGCGGGTGCAAATGTTCTCAGCGTGCATGTCGAAGCATCGACGCATCTGCAACGCACGCTGCATCGAATTCGTGAGCTCAAGGTGCGTGCAGGAGTCGTCCTAAACCCACACACTCCAGAGCACGAACTGAAGTACGTGCTGGAAGACCTGGATCTGATCCTATTGATGACGGTCAATCCTGGTTTTGGTGGGCAAGCGTTTCTGCCGCAGGTACTGCCGAAAATTCGGGCTGTTCGCGAGATGATCGACCGGTCGGGCGCTCCGATCGACCTAGAGGTGGACGGCGGGATAGCCCCTGGTACTGCGCATGCCGTCGTCGCGGCAGGCGCGCGCGTATTGGTGGCAGGCAGCGCCATTTTTGGACGAGCTGATCGCGCCGCGGCCATCGCCGCGTTGCGGCAAGTATCGTGAAGCTCGCGCGTTGGCTGGCCACCTTCACCATGGCGTCGAGCGCCTGCGCAGCTGGTGCGAACGCAACTCGCGTATCTGAGGAGCGCACCGCGCCGGCAAGCGCAAGCGCAGTGGAGCCGCAGCATGCTGACGCTCAAGCGGACGCATCGGGACAGGCAGCTGCAGACCAAGCGATCGCGGCGGCGTTGTCCAAGGTTTCCACGGCACGCGAACTAGCTCCGCTAGGGCCGGTGAAGGGGCGCGTGATCGCGCTGTCCGAGATGGTGGCACACGTTGACCGGGATCTCGACGAAGACACTCCGCCGGAGGTCGCGCGTGGGACAACGGATCTGCTCTACGCGCTCGGCACGGTCGCCGACAGTTTCGACTACCGCGCATCGGTGCTGGAGCTGATGCGCGCTGAGCTCATGGGCTTTTACGCGCCACGAGAAAAGACCATGTTCCTTCGGGGCGATTTGCAAGGCACGGAGCGCGACGCGACGCTCTGGCACGAACTCGTCCATGCGCTTCAGGACCAGCACTACGATCTCGAAAAGCTCATCGCATACCGTGCTGACGCAGGCGATGAGCAAAGTGCTGTGCACGCCCTCGCCGAAGGCGACGCGACGAGTGTCATGCTCGACGTCGTGTTGTCTGACAAAAACAAGCGCGCCATCGACATCGACCAACCCCTGCTCGATATGCAAAGTGCGGTATCGGCAGGAACGCTCCAGCAAGTTCCACCCATCCTCAAGCGCTCGATCATTGCGCCCTATCTGGACGGTCTCGCATTCGTGAACGCGCTACGACGCCGCGGAGGCTGGGCAGCTGTCGATGCAGCGTGGCGGCGGCTTCCTACGAGCACGGA
>DASXKQ010000125.1:0-11413 GCA_036496745.1 Polyangiaceae bacterium | reverse complement strand
GTTGGCCGACCGCGCCGTCTTGCTCGATCAGGCGGGGTGGGTCTTTTACAAATACGGAATGGTCCATGGGTGTGCAGCCGCGGTCTTTCCCCATTTGCGACTTAGAGTCGCGAGGCCCCCGCTACCTTCGCACGCCGTCTTCAAAGGACGTCTTTTTTTCTCGATCTGGCTGTTTTTGGCCGACTTGGCGGCCGGCCTTAGGTGTAGGCTCCGCCGGGGTTCACATGTGGAGTCCCCCTCTGCCGAGCCGTGCGAGCCGGACGCCAGTCGGCTCCGTGCTTCTCGCCGCCGCGCTGACGAGCGTCGCGTGCGGGTCGCCGCACACTTCCGTGAGCCTGGAAGTCTACAGCTGGTGGACGGAGCTCTCCGAGCGGCGAGCGTTCGACAATGTCGTCAACCTATTCGACGCGTCCCACGACGGCGTCACGGTCGCCAACGTCGTTACGGACAAGAACGCGCAAGCCGCGCGCGTGACGTTGACCGAACGACTGCTGGCGGGCGCGTCGCCAGCCACTTTTCAAGCCAACATCGGCGCCGATCTACTGCACTGGACGGTCGTGGACGAGACGAATGACGGCGGGCCAAGCTCGAGCCGTATCGCGCCCTTGACCGATCTGTTTGCGCGCAGCGGGCTCGATGTACAGCTACGCACGGGCTTGCTGTCGGAGCTCACGGTCGGCTCGGCACAAGTACCCTACGGCGTTCCGATCAACATTCATCGACTGAACGTCGCCTACTACAACGTGGCCAGTCGGGCCGCGTTCGAGCAGTCACATCCCGGCCGAGAAATGCTGTCGCTCGACGTGCTGTGTCCGAGCGAGGTCGAGGCCCTGGTCTTGGAGCCGACCAATAAGCCTCCCGTGCGCATCGCGTTCGCCACCGGCGACGCGTGGCCGATGACGTTACTGGCATTCGAGAACATAACGCCGGCGCTCTGGGGGCGACAATTTTACCACGATCTGTTCCGTGGCCAGGCCGCGCCCGGTTGGGGCAGCAAGGTGCACCAGGTGCTCGCGTGCGTGCAGTACTTGTCGCGCGCATTTCTGACCGATCGTGAAAATCCCTCCTGGGCCGACTCGGCACAACGCGTAGCCGCGGGTGATGCAGACCTCACCGTGATGGGCGACTGGGTGAACGGCGAGCTCAAGGACGCCCTGCGGGCAGGCACGCTAGCGGCGCTGCCGTTCCCGGGTACAGAAGACGTTTTCATCTTCACGTCCGATACCTTCCCGTTGCCGATCGGGACGCGTCATCCGGTCGAGACGGAAGAACTGCTCGACACGATCGCGTCCGCGGAGGCACAGCGGCGGTTCTGCATCGAGAAGGGCTCGATTCCTGCGCGGCGAGACGTCGATGTGTCGGCGGACGTCCCGAACGCGACCCAGACCGAGAGCGCCTTCGATACGGGGCCCGTGGAAGTGGCGACGTCCGGTCTCTTTCCGCCCTATTTCGACACGGTCAAGCTCAACAATCTGCTGCTCGCCATCAGCAGCCAACCGACCGAAGAAAAGCCGATCGACGACGCGCTCGCCTGGTTCGAGGGCGTCGAGCCATTGTTCGCGCTGTGGCAGCAGCGCCTCGCACAGGGCGCCGCAGCACCGCTATGATTCGTGTCGCTCTAGCCGCGAGTATCGCGTTCGGCGGTGCGCTCTTCAGCCTCAGCGCGCTGGCCGATGAGGGCGACGCGCCGCCGCCGGCGAGCACGGACGTCGTGCAGGGCTGCGTTAGTGCGCACGAGAGAGCGCGCTTGTCGAGCTTGCAGGAAGATTGGGCCGCCATGCGTGAAGCGGTCAACGCGTGCCGGAGCGAGACTTGTCCGCTGGCGATTCGCAGCGACTGCGCAGCATGGCGAGACGATCTCGAGCGGGTGCTGCCGACGTTGCTCGTAGTGGTGGAGCGAGGCGCGACCGGTTCGCCCGTGACGCTGGAGCTCGACGGCCAAGCGATCGAGCTTGCCGAACCGAGCGCGCCGATTCAAACGCTGCCTGGAAAACACAGGCTGCGCTTTTTGTCACCGCCGCTTGCGCCGATCGAGCAGGAGCTCTCGCTCGCCAAGGGCGAGAAGGATCACGTGGTGCGCGTGCGTTTCGGTGCCCCGCAAGGCGCCGCGCCGTCAACGGCGCCGGCCGCGGTTCCCACGCGTTCGAGCAGGCCAGTGCCTTGGTCGACCATCGTGCTTTCCGGTGGAGCGCTGGCTGCCTTCGCGACCTCGACGGCGCTGTTGGTCTCCGCCCTCTCCAAGCGCGCCGAGGCGCGGGCGAGCTGCGCTCCCGTGTGTGATACCAGCGTTCGCTCGGCGATCCAGTCGCGCTTGCTGCTTTCGGATCTGAGTGGCGGCGCGGGCTTGGTCTTCGCAGGGTTGGCCGTCTACACCTATCTCGAGCGACCGATCGTCCGCGAGCGCGTCTTGCTCGCCGTACCAGGCGTCGCGTTCGACGAGCACGCGCTTCGTTTGCTCGTGCAGGGAGACTTCTAGTGTTCGCCCACCGTCCGCGCACGATCGTGTTAGCGGCGCTGCTCGCGGGGGCGGTGAGTTGTTCGCTCGCCGTCGGAACTTCCGACATCGATCGCGGCTGCGGCTCGAACCGAAAGCGTTGCGGTGATGCGTGCGTCTCGCTCGACGATCCCGCCTACGGTTGCGCATCGCCCTTCTGTGAGCCTTGCCCGCTCTCGCACGCCATTTCTGGTTGCGACGTTCAGGGTTGCTACGTGATCGCCTGTGTCGATGGCTTTTCATGCCCGGGCATGACCGGTTGTGAAACGAACGTTCTCGCGGATCCGGAGCATTGCGGTGACTGCACGACCGCCTGCGACGAGGACGCCGGCGAGGCGTGTGTCGTCGGCCACTGCGCCGTTCCGACCGGTTCGTGAGCTGTTGGCCGCCAGCGGCACCCTGCAAGGTCGTCCTGGCTCGCTATTTGACACAATTTACGGCGTGTGCCATTGTGACACAATGAGTGACGAGCTGGCAGAGCACTTCGACGATGTGTCTGACTCACGCCCCAGCGGCGCGCTCGCGGGGCCGGAAATCACGGTACTCGTGGTGGACGACGAGCCGAGCAACGTGCAATCGCTCGAGAAGATCTTTCAGCGCGAGGGCATGCGCGTGCTCAGCGCGGATGGCGCCAAGGTCGCGCTGGAGCAGTGCCGCAAGCACCGCGTGCAAGTCGTCCTCACGGATTTGATGATGCCCGGCACCACGGGCGTCGAGCTCCTGCGCGCCATCAAGGAGATCTCGCCCGACACGGAAGTCGTACTGATGACGGCGTACGGCACGGTCGAGACGGCCGTCCAGGCCATGCGTGACGGCGCGTACGACTTCGTCGAAAAGCCGCTCAAGCGCATGACGATCGTCAAGAGCGTGCGCAAAGCAGCCGAGCGACAGTCACTCGTGGCGGAAAACCGCTCGCTGCGTCACGAGCTGAAGCTGCTCACGACGCGTGAGATCGTCGGGCAGAGTCCAGCGCTGCGCCGCGTGCTGGACGTAGCCACCCAGGCCGCGCCGTCGAGCGCCACGGTTCTCATCTTGGGCGAGAGCGGCACGGGCAAGGAGCTGTTCGCTCGCTACATCCATTCGAAGAGCGCGCGCGCCGCGGGACCGTTCGTGGCCGTCAATTGCGCGGCGATTCCCGAGAGTATTCTGGAAGCGGAGCTCTTCGGGCACGAGCGAGGCGCCTTCACCGGCGCGGTCGCGCGCCGCGACGGGCGCTTTGCGCGCGCACACGGCGGCACGCTCTTCCTCGACGAGATTGGCGAGCTGAGCCCGGCCGTGCAAGTCAAAATCTTGCGCGTGCTGCAGGAGGGTGAATACGAACCGATCGGTGGTCGAACCGTCAAGGCTGAGGCGCGCATCGTGGCGGCCACCAACCGCGATCTGGTCGCGGAGGTCGAGGCCGGACGGTTTAGAGAGGATCTCTACTATCGGCTCAACGTGATCGCGATTACGGCGCCTCCGCTGCGCGCCCGCCGCGAGGACATTCCGCTCTTGGTCGATCACTTCTTGGGCGTGTACTGCAAAAAGAACGGGCGCGCTCGGCTCACCGTGCCGTCAGACGTGCTGCAGAAGCTCCTCGACTACTCGTGGCCGGGCAACGTACGCCAGCTCGAAAACGTGATCGAGCGTGCCGCGGTGTTGTGTCGCGCGGACGTGCTCGCGCTCGGCGATCTGCCGGAAGCCGTTGCGCACGCCGAGCCGCGGCCACCGTCGGAGCTCACGTTTGCGATCGGCACACCGCTTTCGGAGGTCGAGCAGCGGATGATTCGCGACACGTTGGCTCACACGAGCGGGGACAAGTCGCTCGCAGCGCAGCTGCTCGGCATCTCGACGCGTACGATCTACCGCAAGCTCGGCGAGACCGAGTGAAACGTTTCGGCCGAGCCACCTCGGAAAAACGGCGCGATTTGACAGTTTGTCCGGGCCCGCTGCGGAAGCCGGGCGCGCTTGCCAGCTTGGCGGAGCGAGCCACCGGGCCGGGGCCAAAAGACGTGGGATTCCGCCTGATTTTCCGCTAAGGAGCGCTGGCACGCCTCTCGCTAAAGGTGTTCCGGACTCGTGGCATTCGATCTGCTGCTCAAAAAATATTTCCCTGTGCTGCTGCTCGCGCTGGTGGCGCTGGTTGCCTATTTCCAAGCGGCGGGGCTAACGCAGCTGATCGGTTCCTCGATCGGCGGCGCTGTCTCCAGTGCCGCGCCGCCTTCCACGCCGGCGCCGGCCCTGGGTAGCCACGGGCGCGCCAACGCCGACTCGATCATCAGCCGCAACCCGTTCGACTCCGTTACCGGTCCACTCACGCCCGACAAGACCGAGGTTCCCGTGCCAACGGCGAGCCCGGTCGACAACAGCGATCCTCTTTCGGCGCCGGCTTGCGATTCACCGCAGGTGTTCATCGTGACGGAGTCGAAAGATCCGACCTGGTCGGTGGCCGCGCTGCAGGCGCCGGGTGATGCACGACCGCGCATGCACCGCGTGGGCGATGAGGTCGCCGGCAAGAAGGTGGAATTCATCGGGTTCAATCCGAAAGAGAACACGCCCGCCGTCTGGTTCTCGAACGGCGGCACTCTATGTCAGGCCATGCTGTTCCGGACCCAGCCGGCGCAGCCAGCCGCTGCCCCTGCGGCGACCGCCGCGGCTGCTCCCGCCGCCCCCGCAGGCGGCGCCGGCGCGGTTCCTGCCGATATCGCGTCCAAGATTCAGAAGGTGAGCGACACCGAGTTCAAGGTGGATCGTTCGGTCGTCGACAAGATTTTGGAGAACCAGGCCGAGCTGATGAAGTCGGCGCGCATCGTGCCCGAACAGAAAGACGGCAAAGTGGTCGGCATTCGCATGTTCGGCATCCGGCCCGACACGTTGCTCGGCACGCTCGGCATGCAGAACGGCGACCGACTCGAATCGATCAACGGTTTCAACATGGCGAGCCCGGAAAAGGCGCTCGAGGCGTACGCGCGTCTGCGCACGGCCACTCAACTCGACGTCGTCGTCAATCGCCGAGGGGCGACGACGACCATCAACTACAAAATAAATTGAGCGAATATTTGCGATGAGGTTTGTCGTTCCACGTTCCAGGCTTGGCTGCGCTGCGCGCTCGGCTGTGTTTGCGCTCGCGCTCTCCGGCTCGGCCGTCGCGCAAAATGCTCCGGTCACGCGCAAGCCGGCTACTCCGCGCGTGGCCAGGCCGGCCGCCGCCGCTGCCGCCGCACCAGCCGCCGCTCCAGCGGCACCTGCCGCTCCAGCGACGCCTGCTGCTCCAGCCGATCGCGATCCGCCCGGTGCCGCGCCAGCGTTGCCGACCAACATGGACAAGATCGCGCAAGCCGCCGACGTGCCCTACCGCCCGAAGCCCGGTAGCCAGCTCGTGAAGTTCAATCTGCAAGACGCGGATTTGGCCGAGCTCGTCAATCACATCAGCGGCCTCACCGGCAAGCGCTTCATCTACGGCGCGAAGGTTCGCCAGATCAAGGCCACCGTAGTTTCGCCCGAGCCTGTCACGCTGGAAGAAGCGTACCAGGCGTTTCTGTCGATTCTCGACGCGAACGGCATGACCGTCGTGCCGCACGGTCGCTTCCTGAAGATCATCGACAGCGGCGGCGTGGTTACGCAGCCCACACCCGTGTTGGCGCGCGGTGAGCCGGTGCCCGACACCGATCGCGTCGTCACGCGCCTGTATCGCCTCGAGCACGTCGGCGGGGACGAAGCGGTCGCGCTGCTCGGCAAATTCAAGAGCAAGGACGGCGATATCTCGGTGTACGCGCCGGGTCACTTGCTGATCATCACGGACACCGCGGTGCAGGTCAGGCGTCTGATCCGCATCGTCGAGGAGATCGACGTGGGCGGTTCCGGCCAGCACATGTGGATCGAGCCCGTGCGCAACGGCGCCGCTCAAGAGCTCGCCAAGCGCGTCAACGAACTGTTCGACATGGGCGCCAACGGCGCGGCTCCAGCCGCGGGCGCGGCGGGCGCGGCCGCCGCCGCGGCGCGCTCGGGCGGTCTGAGCAAGGTGATTCCCGACGAGCAGACCAATTCGCTGATCATCGTCGGTACTCAGGAATCATACGAGCGCCTGCTGGAGGTGCTCAATCGTCTCGACGCGCAGTCGGCCGAGACCGGCAAGATCCACGTGCTCCGGTTGCAGCATGCGATGGCCGAGGAAATGTCGCAGGTGCTGACGCAAATGCTGGGTGGCGCTGGCGGCGGCGGGGCGGCCAAGGGCGCAGCGCCCGCGCCGGGCGGAGGAGGCGGCAGCGCGAACGGTACCTTCGAGGGCGACGTGCGCGTGGTCGCGGACAAACCGACCAACTCCCTGATCGTCAACTCTTCCAACCGCGACTTTGCGGCGCTTCGGCTGGTGGTCGACAAGCTCGACCGCGCGCGCCGGCAGGTCTTCATCGAGTGCGTGATCATGGATCTGTCCGTTTCGGACAAGACCACGGTCGGCGTCTCATTTCACGGCGGCGATCGCTCGGCCAACGGCACTACCTTTCTCGGCGGCTTCAACGCGGGGAAATCCGTGCTCTTCCCGAGCGATCCGAGCTTGCTGCAGGGCTTCGCGGCCGGTGTGCGCGGGCCGGATATCGCCGGCACCAACACGCTGCTCGGCACGGGCCTCAGCATCCCGGCGTTCGGCGTCGTTTTGAACGCGCTCGCTTCGTCCGGTAAGTCGAACATCCTGGCGACGCCGCACATCATTGCCACGGACAACGTCGCGGCCGACATCAGCATCGGCGAAAATATCCCGCTGCAGACCAACGTCGGCGGCGGCTTGCCTTCGGCGTTGCCGGGCGCGGCCGGCGCGGCGCCTGGCATCGGCGGCTTGCTCGGCGGGCTCGGCGGGCTCGGTCTGGGCGGTTTTGCCGCGCCTCGCCAGGACGTCGGCAACAAGATCAAGGTGACTCCGCACATCAACGAATCGAACCAGGTGCGGCTCGAGATCGATCAGGAGAGCAGCGCGCCCGGCGCGGCGTCCGGCGCGCTTGGCGTCGTCTCGATCACGAAACGCACCGCGCAAACGACCGTGGTCGTGCAGGATCAGCAGACCGTCGTGATCGGCGGCCTGATGAGCGACGAATACACGACCTCGCGCACCAAGGTCCCGGTGCTCGGTGACTTGCCGCTGCTCGGAGCGCTCTTTCGTAGCTCCGAGGTCAACATGGGCAAGAAGAACCTGCTGCTCGTGCTCACGCCCCACGTGATTCGAGATCAGGACGATCTGCGCCGGATCTTCGAACGCAAGATGCAGGAGCGCCAGGAGTTCTTGGACCGCTATCTGGTGTTCTCCGGTGAGGATTGGACGCCGCCCAAGGATTGGACGCGCACGAACGGCCTGGTCGAAGACATTCGCAAGGCGTACGCCGAGATCGAAGAGCAGACCGTGCTCGAGAACGAGAGCAAGACCCGCAAGCTCGAGCCGCGCCTGCCGAGCCCACCGATCGAGATGCCGGGGGACGTACGCAATCTCGGCACCGGTACAACCAACGGCGCACCCACGCCGCCCGCCGCGGCGCCCGCGGGCGCGCCGCAGACGCGTGCTCCTCGTGGCGTAGTCGGGCCGAACCCACCAGCGCCGGCGGGCGCGCCCGCGCCGCCTCCGGCTCCGCCCGCGCCGCCACAACAAGGCGACAACTCGCCGCTGCGCATCAACCCGATCGCGCGCAGCGTGAGCGTGGATCGCGTGGAGTAAGCGATGCAAGAGCAGCGCGCCCTCGGCAATATTCTGGTGCGCCACGGCGTGGTCGCCGAAGAACTACTCGAACCCCTCTATCAGCAGCAGCGGGAGAAACCTTCGCCGCTGCTCGAGCTCTTGCTGTCAGCCAAGGTCGCTACGGCGGGCGACGTCGCGCGCGCGTTGGCGGCCGAGTGTCAGCTGCCGTTTCGCGAGCGCATCGACGTGGGCTCGGTGCCCGCCGACATTGCGACCAAGCTGCCGATCGGCTACGCCAAGGCGCATAAATTGCTGGTGGTCGGTGAGTTCGCCGATCGCGTGGAAGTCGTCTGCGCCGATCCGATGGACGTGAGCGGCGTCGACGACATCCGCGCCGCGTTCGAGAAACCGGTCGTGCTGAGCGTGGCGCCGGCCGACACCGTGATCGACGCGATCAACCAGGTGTTCGAGCGCCAACAGACGATCAGCGAGCTCGAAACCGACGAGAACATCAGCGACGAGTCGGAAATTGACATCCTCGACTCGGACGAGGACGCGCCGATCATTCGCTGGGTGAACGGACTTTTTTCGCAGGCGGTCAAGGAGCGCGCGAGCGACATTCACATCGAGCCGGAGGAGCGCGAGGTGCTCGTCCGCTACCGCGTGGACGGCCAGCTGTACGTCGCGCGCCGCGCCAGCCGCCAGTTCATGAGCTCGGTGATCGCGCGTGTGAAGATCATGGCCGGCCTGAACATCGCCGAAAAGCGCTTGCCGCAGGACGGCCGCATCTCGCTGCGCATCGCGGGTCGCAGCATCGACGTGCGCGTTTCCACGATTCCGACCAGCCGCGATCACGAGCGGATCGTGATGCGTCTCCTGCACAAGACCAGCAAATTGCTGGACCTGGCCGAGGTCGGCTTTGCCGAGCGGGACCGCCAGCTGATGGAGTATTTGATCCATCGCCCGAACGGGATCTTGCTGGTGACGGGACCCACCGGTAGCGGCAAAACGACGACTTTGTACGCCTGCCTGAACAAGATCAATCGTCCCAAGGTCAACATTTTGACCGCGGAGGATCCGGTCGAATACGAGATCGGCGGCATCCACCAGCTCGCCGTGCAGGCCAAGATCGGGCTCACCTTCGCCAGCGCTCTGCGCGCGTTCTTGCGCCAAGATCCCGACGTGATCATGGTCGGTGAAATCCGCGATCGTGAAACGGCGGAAATCGCCATCCACGCCTCGATGACCGGCCACTTGGTGCTCAGCACCTTACACACCAACGACGCCGCGAGCGCGGTCACGCGCCTAGTGGAAATGGACATCGAAGCGTTTTTGGTGCGCTCCACGGTGATCGGCATCCTGGCTCAGCGCCTCGTGCGCGTGCTGTGTCCGCACTGCAAGGAGCAATATCAAGCGACGCCGCTCGAGCTGTCGCAGATCGGCATCGACCCTGAGCGTACGCGGCGGCGCGATGAACGCGTGCTCTCGCCGCGCTACTCCGTGCACGGCGTCGACTATCAACCCGTCGGCTGGCGCGGCCCGGGCATGCCGCTGCTGTATCGCGCGCGCGGCTGCGATCTTTGTGAAAATAAGGGCTTCACGGGCCGCATGGGCATCTACGAGCTCTTGATCGCCGACGACGTGGTCGGCGCGCTGGTGCTCGCGAGCGCGGACGCCATGACCATCAAGCGAGCCGCTCAGTCCCAGGGCATGGATTCGCTACGCGACGACGGCGCGCGCAAGGTCTTGCTCGGCCTCACCACGGTGGAAGAGGTCGTCGCCGCCACTCAAGAAGACGTCTTCGTCGACGCATGAGCTGAGCCATGGCTGTCTTCGAATATCGCGGAATTTTGGTGGCGTCCGGCAAGCCGGTCAAAGGCTATCGCGACGCCGACAACGCCAAGTCGTTACGCGCGGTGCTCAAGCGCGACGGCATCTTGCTGACGCTCGCCAGCGAGGAGAGCGCGGAGAAGGCGGCTGCGCAAAAGAGACGCATCAATCTGTTGGCGTTCTTCCAGCGCCCCAAAGTTTCGGATGTCGCGGTGATGACGCGACAGCTCGCCACCTTGGTGCGCGCGGGCGTGCCCTTGGTCGACTCGATCGCGGCGCTCACCGAGCAGGTCGAGAAAGAGCAGCTCGTGCGCGTGCTCACCGCGGTGCGTGAAGCGCTCAACGAAGGCACGAGCTTCGCCAAGAGCTTGGAGGTGCACCCGGGCGTATTTCCAACGCTGTACATCAACATGGTGGCGGCGGGCGAAGCCTCCGGCACGCTGGAAGCCGTGCTCGAGCGCTTGGCCGACTTCATGGAAGGCCAAGCACGTCTGCGCGGCAAGGTCACCGGCGCGCTCGCCTATCCGATCATGATGATGATCGTCGGTACGCTGATGGTGAGCGTGCTGATGGTGGCGGTCGTGCCGAAGGTGACCAGCATCTTCGAAAATCTAGGACATGCGCTGCCCTGGTACACGCAGCTCTTGATCTTCGTCTCCAGTATCTTCGCCAACTACTGGTGGGCGATGATCCTGGTGATCGGTGGCGGCATCACTTGGTTTCGCCGCTGGAAGCGCACGCCCGAGGGCAAGCTGCGCTGGGACACGATTCGCCTGGCCTTCCCGATCTTCGGGCGCCTCACGCTGCTCGTGTCGGTCGCGCGCTTTTCGCGCACGCTCGCCACGCTGCTTTCGAGCGGCGTGCAGCTGTTGCAAGCCATGGAGATTGGCCGCGCCGTTTTGGAAAATGAGCGGCTGGAGAGCGTCGTGTCGGAGGCGATCGGCTCGATCCGCGGCGGTGAGAGCATCGCGGAGCCGCTCAAGCGCAGCAAGCGCTTCCCGCCGATGGTGACGCACATGATCGCGGTCGGCGAGAAGACCGGCCAGCTCGAACAAATGCTGGAGAACGTCAGCCGCGCCTACGAGGCCGACGTCGAGGTCAAGGTCATCGCGCTCACCAGTATGCTCGAACCGCTGATGATCGTGCTGCTCGGCGGCATCGTGGGCTTCATCGCCATGGCCATTCTGATGCCGTTGATTCAGATGAACGAGCTCGTGCAATGAGAGTGAGAAGTTCGAGCAGCAGCGACCATCGTATCCGCTTCCCTTGGGAGCGTCACGGCAGCTTGCTGCGTGTCCTGCAATTGGGTCGCTTGCGGCCGGCGCTCGCGGTGCTGCTCGCGCTCGGTTTCTTGATCGTCGTCGCGTTGCGCGAGCGTCGCAGTTCGGGCGTACGGCAGACGCGAGCCACCTTGCTGTCGGTGCGCCGGGCGATCGACGAGTACCGCG
>DASXKQ010000124.1:0-2196 GCA_036496745.1 Polyangiaceae bacterium | reverse complement strand
CGGCGGCATCAACGCGGGCGGAGCTGGAGGAAGCGCGGCAGGAACTGCAGGCGACTCGGGCGCAGGTGGCGCGTCGGCGGGCACCGACGCGGGTGGAGCAAGCGGCGCGGCCGGCAAGGGCGGCACGGGTGGTGTGAGCGGCGCCGGCGGCAAGGGCGGAGCCGGCGGAGCCGCTGGAAAAGGCGGCGCGGGCGGAGTGAGCGGCGCCGGTGGAAAGGGCGGAGCCGGCGGAGCCGCTGGAAAAGGCGGCGCCGGAGGCGCAGCGGGGATGGGCGGAGGGAATCCCACGACTTGCCCGACCGCCACGCCAATGAGCGGCGCCATGTGCACGAACGCTATGGGCGCGGCGACGACCTGTACTTACTCGGACGAGGTGTGCCGGTGTCCCGGCGGTGGAGGGATGACGACCTTCACTTGCCAAGCATGCCCGGCAACCGAGCCCATGAATGGTGGGACCTGCACACGCCCCACCGGCGCGGGCGCAGGCAATCTAGCTTGCACGTATCCGAACGGCGACAACTGCCGCTGCGCGGGCGCGGGCAACACGGTTTGGGTGTGCATCGCGCCCCCGCCGCCCATGCTCACCTGCCCGATGGCAGAGCCCATGGCTGGCGCTACGTGTGACGCCGTCGGCAGCTGCAACTTCGGTGCTGCGGCGATGCGCGTGCGCTGCGCGTGTGACGGCACGGCGTTCACCTGCAGCAAGGTCGGTGATCCCATGCCAGTGTGCACGGCGGCCCCCGGCATGGCCCTCGCTACAGGCGACGCTTGCACGGGCATTGGGCGCTGCGCCGGCGCGGGCGGCGGCAACGTGTGCGTGTGCACCGGCACCAAGGTCACTTGCGATTGACGACGCAGGCCGCGAGTCAGCCGCGAGTCACGTGCGCGAGGGCTCGCCCCGCCAGCTCTCGACGACGCTCGGCGTAGAGGTTCGAACCGGGAGCGCGCGCGGCGGCTCGCTCGAGCTGAGGGCGAACGTACGCGAGCTCCTTGGCCGCCTCTGCCGAGTCGATCTCACTCAGCGCGAGGACCGTGTACCAGAACGGAAATCGGCGCCACGTTCCCGCCCCGTCGCGCTGCGAGCGCAGATGCCGAAGGCCTCGCAGCAAGCGCTCCTCTCGGCGATCGAGCCCGCCCGCGAGTACGTTTCGCCACAAACCGACCGTGCACTTGCCGCAGCAGTACCGACCTGGGTTGTCGTTGCGTGGGTCTTGTTCCGCGCGCTTCAGGCACGCCATCAACCCTTGCGTGGCGCGATCGAGCGCTGCCTGCGCGGCGCGGTCGCGCACGCCGAGCAACGAGAGTACACGACACGCTTCCTCGCCCAGAATGTGACGCGCTGAGGCCGACGTGATTCGTTCTCCCGTAAACACGACGATGCCGCGCTTGAGCTCGCTAGCGAGACCCGCAAACGTATCGGCGTACGCGCCGGGCAAGCCCTGTCGCGCCGCGAGCCAACTCGCGGCGGCCTTGCGCTCTGCGAGCGGGAGCTTGTGCCCCTCGAAGATCGCCGCGTTGATCGCGTCGACCGTTTTCGAAACACTTTTCGGATCGATCAACATAAAAGAACGCGAAGCTCGAGAGAGACGCGAGCCATTGGCAGATGCTACCGCGGGCCGCTCGGTGGACCAAGCGGCTGAGCACATGGTAAGCAATCGCCATGGGAATGCTCAGACGGTCCCTGCTCGTTCTGAGCGCAGCTCTGGCGCTTCTGGTCGGTGGAGAGACGCTTGCTCGCGCACAGGACAGCGCTCCGGCGGGCGAGCCGCTCACGTCCGTCGATCCGACCACGCTCAGCTACGACTATCCGGTCGACGGTACGTTGAGCCAAGACGACCCGGCCAACCGACGATTCACGACCCTGCAGGCCGCCTATGCCGCCGCTCCGGAAGGAACCGCGGACGCCCCGACGGTGATCGGCATTGCGCCCAACGTCTATCTGCTCGCGGGCCCGACCAGCGGAGCCAGTCTGAACATCACGAAGAACTACATCACGCTGCTCGGCTTGACGAACAACCGCCGTTCCGTCGTGCTCGCCGACGACCGGGGGCTGCAGCAAGGCGCAACCGACGACGGCTACGTCTTCATCGTGAACGCGACCGGTTTTACAGCCAAGAACCTCACGATCCTGAACTACACCAACGTCAACTACGAGTATCCGGGTGACGCTTCCAAGAACTTGAGCGAGCGCTCGAA